>NZ_JCANNB010000016.1:0-174728 GCF_059553435.1 Micromonospora sp. PRAS1 | reverse complement strand
CGGTGGTTTCCGCCGTGTCAAACCGCTGTGTCGCGCTTTGCCATGCTTCACACCATTTCCGGGCACCACGCCACGATCGACTCGCGTCGTTCGCGTCGTGGTTTCCGGCGGACCGGCCGCTTACGGTCTCCCATGAGCGCGCCCGGCTCCCCACCGGCGGCCAACCTTACCCGGTCGGTTCCGCCTCGCCAAATCCGCCTCGCGACGGATCCGGGGCACCGCCCGTACCAGGTCGTAGGGGATTGTCACCCCGCCGACCCGGAGGTCATTCCCGCGCTCCGGCCTTCCGGGGCTTTCGCCCTGCTTCGTCCGTTCCGCGCTGGCAGAGAAAAAGTTACGCGTCCGGCGGGACGATCGTCAAATCCGCCGGACGCGTCGCCCGTCACACCGTCGATGTGCCGCTATTTCCGCAGCTCAACGCCGGCGAACGAGCGCTTGCCCCGGCGCAGCACCAGGTACCGACCGTGCAACAGATCCGCCGTCGACACCACCGCGTCGACCTCGGTGACGCGGGTGTTGTTGACGTACGCGCCGCCCTCGGTGATCACCCGCCGGGCCTCCTTCATGCTCGGCACCAGGCCGGACTCCTTCAGCAGACCGGCCACGTCCGGCAACTCGTCGACATGCACCAGGCCGGCCTCGGTGAGCGCCGCGCGCAGCGTCACCGGGGAGAGCTCGGCCAGGGAGCCCCGGCCGAAGAGCGCCTGGCTGGCCGCGACGACCTGGGCCATCTCCCGCTCGCCGTGCACCAGCGTGGTCAGCTCCTCGGCGAGCGCGCGCTGGGCGGCCCGGGCGGCCGGCCGCTCCGCGGTCTCCTTCTCCAATTCCTCCAGTTCCTCCCGCGAGCGGAAGCTGAAGTAGCGCAGGTACCGGCTGACGTCCCGGTCGTCGACGTTTACCCAGAACTGGTAGAAGGCGTACGGGCTGGTCATCTCGGGGTCGAGCCAGATGGCGCCGCCCTCGGTCTTGCCGAACTTCGAGCCGTCCGACTTGGTCACCAGTGGCGTGGTGAACGCCTGCACCGGGCCGAGCCCCCGCCGCCGGACGTAGTCGACGCCGGCGGTGATGTTGCCCCACTGGTCCGAGCCGCCGAACTGGAGTTGGCAGCCGTACCGCCGGTGCAGCTCGAAGAAGTCGTTGGCCTGGAGGAGCTGGTAGCTGAACTCGGTGAAGCTGATGCCGCTCTCCAGCCGGGCCCGGACCACCTCGCGGGCCAGCATCCGGTTGACCGGGAAGTGCTTACCCACGTCCCGGAGGAACTCGACCACCGACATCTCACCGGTCCAGTCCAGGTTGTTGACCAGCTGGGCGGCGTTGTCGCCGGTGTACGACACGAAGGGCGCGAGCTGGTCGCGGATGCGCTGGACCCAGCCGGCGACCACCTCCGGTGCGTTGAGGGTGCGTTCCGCACTCTCCTTCGGATCACCTATCTGCCCCGTCGCACCACCGACCAGCAACAGGGGGCGGTGCCCGGCGAGCTGAAGGCGGCGGGCCGTGGCGACCTGCATGAGGTGACCGACGTGCAGGCTCGGCGCGGTCGGGTCGAAGCCCACATAGAAGGTGGCTCCGGGAGTGTCGAGCAGCGCGGACAGCTCCTCGGCGTCCGTGGAATCCTGGATCAGGCCACGCCATTGCAGGTCAGCGGTGAGGGAGCCCCGCCCGGTCGGCGGGAGGTTGCGGTCGGTCACGATCACGAATTCTCCCCCATCAACCGGGTGCCGGCCTACCGGGTTCGGGCACGCGCACCGACACTAGGCTGACGACGCCAAGATCCGGGGAGGTCGCCGTGGAGATGCCGGAGATGTCGGGCGGGTTCTTCGCCCTGCTCGGGCTGGAGCTGGACGAGATCAGCGGCGACCGGGTGACGATCCGCTGGCGGGTCCGCCCGGAGCTGCACCAGCCGTACGGCATCCAGCACGGTGGGGTCTACTGCTCGGTGGTGGAGACGGCGGCCAGCCTGGGCGCGGGTTTCTGGCTGGGCGAGCGCGGCCGGGTGGTCGGGGTGGCCAACCAGACCGACTTCCTGCGCCCGGTCCGCAAGGGCGAGTTGACCGCGGTCGGCACACCTGTGCACCGGGGACGCAGCCAGCAACTCTGGCAGGTGGAGATCACCGACAGCGGGGCGCGGTTGATCGCCCGTGGGCAGGTACGCCTCCAGAACCTGTACCCGGAAGCCGACTGACCCCGACCGGCGGAGGTTCATTCGCAATTGCGGGCATTCCGAATGATCGGTTGAGGCGCGCAGTGTTGGAATTCCGTCACTGCACTGGCGCGTCGAATGACGGTATCGATAGCTTGCCGCACGGACCGGCCTGAGCAACGCCGGTCGACGCATCCTGTCCGGCCAGCGAAACGGGTGCCTGTGAGCGCAATTCAAGTCGCCAGCGGCGAGCCCATCGGCGTCGCCGTCATCGGCGCCGGATACTGGGGACCGAACCTCGTTCGCAATTTTCAAACATCCGTCGAATTTCGGCAACATTGGCTCTGCGACCTCGACATCGAGCGCGCCGAACGGGTGCTCGGTGATCATTCGACGGTCCGGGCCACCGACGACCTGACCGCAGTGCTCGCCGACGAGGCCGTGCAGGCGGTGGCCATCGCCACCCCCGCCGCCACCCACCTCGACGTGGCGCTGGCGGCGCTGCGGGCCGGCAAGCACGTGCTGGTGGAGAAGCCGCTGGCGGCCAGTTCCGCGCAGGGACGGACGCTTGTCGCCGAGGCGGAACGCCGGGGACTGGCGCTGATGTGCGACCACACCTACTGCTACACCCCCGCCGTGTTGCGCATCCGCGACCTGCTGCACGACGGCGAGCTGGGCGAATTGCAGTACCTGGACTCCGTACGGATCAATCTGGGGCTGGTGCAGCGCGACATCGACGTGATGTGGGACCTCGCCCCGCACGACCTGTCGATTCTCGATTTCGTCCTACCGCCCGGCGTATTTCCGGTCGCCGTGGCCGCACACGGCGCTGATCGCATCGGGGCAGGTCGGGCCTGCCTCGCTTATCTCACCGTGCGGCTGAACACCGGAGCGATCGCGCACCTGCACGTGAATTGGCTGTCGCCGGTGAAGGTACGAAAAATGATCATCGGCGGCTCGAAGCGAACCCTGGTCTGGGACGATCTCAACCCCGGTCAGCGGCTCGCCATCTTCGACCGGGGTGTGGACGTGGCCTCGACCGAGGAACTCGGCGACGAGCAGCGCCGGGAGATGCTGGTGTCGTACCGCTCCGGGGACATGGTCGCGCCAGCGCTGACGGAGCGGGAGGCGCTGCGGACCATGGTCGAGGAGTACGCCCGCGCCATCCGCACGGGCCGCCCGGCGCTCACCGACGGCCGGTCCGGTCTGCGCGTCCTCGCCACCCTGGAAGCGGCGTCCCGCAGCCTCGCCGACGACGGGAAGCTTGTCGAAATCAACGATTGGAGCGGATCGAAGTCATGAGCGCGGTGGAGATCGCCGGGGCGCGCGCCCTGGTAACCGGTGGGGCGGGCACGATCGGCTCGCACGTCGTGGACGAACTGGTCGCCGGGGGCGCGGCCGAGATCGTCGTGCTGGACAACCTCGTCCGTGGCCGGCGGGAGAACCTCGCCCGGGCCCTGCCGCACGACAGCGTACGGCTCGTCGAGGGCGACATCCGGGACGCCGCGCTGGTGCACGAGCTGACCCGGGGCAAGGATCTGGTCTTCCACCTCGCCGCCATCCGCATCACCCAGTGCGCCGAGGAGCCCCGGCTGGCCAACGAGGTGCTTGTCGACGGCACCTTCAACGTGCTGGAGGCGGCGAGCGCGGCCGGCGTACGCAAGCTGGTGCTCTCCTCCTCGGCCTCGGTGTACGGACTCGCCGACGAGTTCCCGACCACCGAGCGGCACCATCCGTACCACAACGACACGTTCTACGGCGCGGCGAAGGCCTTCAACGAGGCCATGGCGCGCAGTTTCCACAGCATGTCCGGGCTGGACTACGTCGCGTTGCGCTACTTCAACGTGTACGGCCCACGGATGGACATCCACGGGCTCTACACCGAGGTGCTGATCCGGTGGATGGAGCGGATCGAGGCCGGCCGGCCGCCGCTGATCCTCGGTGACGGCCAGCAGACGATGGACTTCGTCCACGTCGCCGACATCGCCCGGGCCAACATCCTGGCCGCCCGGGCGGACGTGACCGACGACGTGTTCAACATCGCCAGCGGCACCGAAACCAGCCTGCGGGAGCTGGCGCAGGCACTCAGCGACGTCATGAAGTGCGACCTGGCCCCCGAGTTCGGGCCCGCCCGCGCGGTCAACGGCGTACCGCGCCGACTGGCCGACGTGACCGCCGCCGCACGCGACCTGGGCTTCCGCGCCGAGATCGACCTGCACGAGGGGCTCCAGGGGTTGGTCGACTGGTGGCGGGCCGAACGGTGAGCGGGCTCAGCCGGCAGGGCCGGGCCGATCGGGCAGCGGAGACGGCGCGATGAACGGCCATCGGATCCCGGTGATGCTGCCCCGGCTCGGCGAGGAGGAGGCGGAGGCGGCCGCCGAAGCGGTCCGCTCGGGCTGGGTCGCCCAGGGGCCCCGGGTGGCCCGCTTCGAGCGGGAGTTCGCGGCCTTCGTCGGCGCCGGTCACGGGGTGGCCGTCAGCTCCTGCACCGCCGCGCTGCACCTGGCCCTAGTGGTGCTGGAGGTCGGCCCGGGCGACGAGGTCATCGTGCCCTCGTTCTCCTTCATCGCCACCGCCAACGCGGTGCGCTACGTCGGCGCGACCCCGGTCTTCGCCGATGTCGACTCCGCCACCGGCAACCTGACGGTGGCGACGGTGGACGCCGTGCGTACGCCCCGGACCCGGGCGGTCATCGCCGTGCACCAGGCCGGCGTGCCGTTCGACGTCGCCGCGCTGCGCCAGGCCGCCGACCGGTGGCGGCTGCCGTTGGTCGAGGACGCCGCCTGTGCGGCGGGCTCGACCGCGTACGGACGGCCGGTCGGTTCCGGTGCCATGATCTCGGCCTGGTCGTTCCATCCCCGCAAGCTGCTCACCACGGGTGAGGGCGGGATGGTCACCACCGACGATCCGGAGTACGCCGCCCGGCTGCGCCGGTTGCGGGAACACGGGATGAACGTCTCGGCGGCCGACCGGCACGCCAGCGCCACGCCGGTGCTGGAGTCGTACCTGGAGACCGCCTTCAACTACCGGATGACCGACATCCAGGCCGCGATCGGGCTGGTCCAACTGGGCCGGCTGCCGGAGCTGGTGCGGCACCGGCGGGCACTTGCCGCGCGGTACCACGAACTGCTCGCGCCGATCGGCGGCCTGCTGCCGGTCCGCGACCCCGCCCACGGCGAGACCAACTACCAGTCGTTCTGGGTGCTCATCGACCGGGAGTACGGGGTGGGCCGCGACGAGGTGCTCGCCGAGTTGGCCGCCGTCGGTGTCTCGGCACGGCGCGGCATCATGGCCGCCCACCTGGAGCCGGCGTACGCGGACGTCGTTGCCGGGTCGCTGCCGGCGACCGAACGGCTGACCCGGAACTCGCTGATCCTGCCGCTGCACCACGCGCTCACCGAAGCCGATCAGGATCACGTCGTCGCCGTGCTCCGCAAGCTGGCCACCTGATGCGCAGCCTGGTCATCGTCGGTGCCGGCGGGTTCGCGCGGGAGACCGCGGCCGCCGTACGCGCCGTCAACGACCTGCGGCCGAGGTGGCAGCTGCTCGGCTTTCTCGATGACGACCCGGCTCTGCACGGCACCGAGCGGGTCGGCCTGCCCGTCCTCGGCGGGACCGATCGGCTGGCGGAACTGGGCGAACCGGCGGTCGTCGTCTGCGTCGGTAACCCCCGCGACCACACGGTCCGGCGGCGGGTGGTGCACCGGCTCGCCCTGCCGGCCGACCGGTACGCCACGATCGTCCATCCCGGCGCGCACCTCGGTACGGCCTGTTCGGTCGGCCCCGGCGCGGTGCTGCTCGCCGGCGTGGTGCTCACCGCGGAGGTGACCGTCGGCGCGCACGTCGCGGTCATGCCGCACGCCGTGCTCACCCACGACGACACGGTGTCCGACCACGTCACCATCGCCTCCGGTGCCCGCCTCGGCGGCGGCGTCGTGCTGCGTCCGGGTGCGTACCTGGGCGCCGGTGCGCTGATCCGTGAGGGCGTGACGATCGGCGAGGGCTCGCTTGTCGGAATGGGTGCGGTGGTGTTACGCGACGTGCCGCCCGGCGAGGTCTGGGCCGGCAACCCGGCCCGCCGGCTGCGGGGCATCGAGCCGCCGGCACAGCCGACCGGATCCGAACGAAGGACCATGCCAGAGGCCGTGGGGAGCTGATCATGCCAGGAATTCCGCTCGTCGATCTCGCCGCCGCGCACACCGAGATCGCGGAGGAGGTGGAGGCGGGCTTCAAGCGGGTGATCGCCGACGCCGCCTTCATCGGCGGGACCGAGGTCGCCGCCTTCGAACGGGAGTACGCCGCGTTCACCGGCGTACCGTACTGCGTCGGGGTGGCCAACGGCACCGATGCGCTCGAGTTGGCGCTACGCGCCACCGGTGTCGGGCCGGGCGCCGAGGTGATCCTGCCGGCGAACACCTTCATCGCCACCGCCGAGGCGGTCGCCCGGACCGGTGCCCGGCCGGTGCTTGTCGACTGCGACCCGCAGTCGTACCTGATCGACGTCGACGCGGCGCTCGCGGCGATCACGCCGGCCACCCGGGCGATCGTCCCGGTGCACCTCTACGGTCAGCTCGCCCCGGTCGAGCGGCTGCGGGCCGGGCTGGTCGGGCGGGACATCGCCGTGGTCGAGGATGCGGCGCAGTGTCAGGGCGCGACCCGGCACGGGCGGGCCGCGGGCGCCGACGGCATCGCCGCGACGAGCTTCTACCCCGGCAAGAACCTCGGTGCGTACGGCGACGCCGGCGCGGTGGTGAGCGCCGACGCCGACCTCGCCACGGCGGTCCGCCGGCTCGGCAGCCACGGCGGGCTACGCCGGTACGTGCACGACGTGGTCGGCGTGAACAGCCGGCTGGACGGCCTACAGGCCGTGGTGCTGCGGGCCAAGCTGGCCCGCCTGGCCAGCTGGAACGCACTGCGGCGGGCAGCCGCGGCCCGCTACCACGCGCTGTTGGAGTCGGTCGAGGTGCTCCGCCCGAGCGTGCTGCCCGGCAACGAACACGTCTGGCACGTCTATTGCCTCCGGCTCCCCGGTGACGGCACACCGGCCCGCCGCGACCGGGTGCTGGACCGGCTGCACGCGGCCGGCGTCGGCGCGGCGATCCACTACCCCGTGCCGGTGCACCGGACGCCCGCCTTCGCCGACCTCGGTTTCGCCGCGGGTGCCTTCCCGCACGCGGAGCGGATCGCGCCGGAACTGCTCTCCCTGCCGATCTATCCGCAGCTCACCGCGGACCAGCAGGAGCAGGTCGTCGCCGCGCTGCGGAGCGCGCTCGCCGACTGAGATCCGCCGCCGGAGTCGACGGCGACCGGTGCCGGCGGACCCTCGGCGGCGACGACGGGCGGTGGGTGGAGGAAGCGGGCCTGGAGTTGGAGTTGCCGTGTACGTGACGCTGCGGGACCGCCCGGGCGGTACGGGTCACCGGGGAGCCGGTGACCCGCTGCGTCGCGTCTCCGGGACCGTCGTGCTGCTCGGCCTGGTCAGCCTGCTCACCGACGTCTCGTCGGAGATGGTGGCGTCGGTCCTGCCGCTCTACCTGACCGCCATGGTCGGCCTCGCCCCCATCGCCTACGGCGTCCTCGACGGCCTCTACCAGGGCGTCAGCGCGCTGGTGCGGATCGCTGGCGGCTACCTCGGTGACCGTGGCCGGCACCCCAAGTGGGTCGCTGTGGCCGGTTACGGCGCATCCGCGCTGAGCCGGTTGGCGATGCTGCCCGCCGCGAGTTTCGCGGCCATCACGGCGGTGGTGACGGCCGACCGGCTCGGCAAGGGGCTGCGTACCGCGCCCCGGGACGCCCTGATCGCCACCGCGTCGCCGCCCGAGGCGCTCGGGCGGGCGTTCGGCGTCCATCGGGCGCTGGACACCGCCGGGGCCGCACTCGGACCGCTCGTCGCCTTCGCCCTGCTCCTGCTCGTGCCCGGCAGCTACGACTCCATCTTCGTGGTCGCCTTCGCCTTCGCGGTCGCCGGCCTCGCGGTGCTGGTGCTCTACGTCCCGGACCTGCCCACCTCGGCCCGCGCCGACCGGCCCGGCCCCCGACAGGTGATCCGGGAGGTGACCGGCGGCAGGCTGCGCCGACCGCTGCTCGCCGCCGCGCTGCTCGGCGTGCTGACCATCGGCGACGGCTTCCTCTACCTGGCCCTGCACAGCCGCGACGAGCTGGCCGCCCGCTACTTCCCGCTGCTCTATGTCGGCACGAACGTCGCCTACCTGGTGCTGGCAGTGCCCGTGGGCCGGCTGGCCGACCGGGTCGGCCGTGGCCGGGTCCTGGTCGCCGGGCACCTGGCGCTGCTCGGCGGTTACCTGCTCGCGGCACTGCCCAGCGGAAACATCGGGCTCACCCTGGCCGTCCTGCTGTTGCTCGGCACCTTCTACGCCGCCACCGACGGTGTGCTCGCGGCGCTGGTGAGTCGCCTGGTGGCGGCCGAGGCGCGCGGCAGCGGCATCGCCGCCGCCCAGACCACTGTGGTGCTGGCCCGCTTCGCCGCGTCCGTGCTGTTCGGGCTCGCATGGACGCTGCACGGGCCGCAGCTCGCGTTGCTGTTCTTCGCCGCCCTGCTGGCCGTCGCGATGCCGGTCGCCGGGTGGCTGCTGCGTGGCGTCGACCGTCCCGCATCGGCGCCGGCCGCCGACGCCCGCCCCCAGGGAGCACCGGCATGAGTGGACTGAGCCCGCGTACCAGGCTGGTGGTGTTGACGGTGGTCCTGCTGACGACAGTCGTCGGCGCCGCCGGCTACGTCTGGCGGATCCGCCAGCAGCAGCCGGCGGCCGGTGCGGCGACGAACGCCGCAGCGGCCCACGCCGACCTGGCGGCGGTGCGTGCCGGGCCGCACGTGGTCTTCCGCAACACCGCGCTTGGCGCCGACTACGGACGGGTGGCGATGGTCCCGCTGGCGGAGCCGGCGACGGCGCGGGCGGTCACCCCGGTGTCCTGCGACCGGGTGTACGCGACCCGGGACGCGGCGGTCTGCGTCGCGGCGGAGCGGGGACTTGTCACCACGTCCCGGGCCCACCTGCTCGGCCCGGACTGGACGCCCCGGCGCGACCTGCCGGTCGTCGGCCTGCCGAGCCGGGCCCGGCTGTCCCGCGACGGCGCGCTGATCGCCACCACGACCTTCGTGCACGGCGACTCCTACGCCAACCCCGGACAGTTCTCCACCCGGACCGTGGTCACCCGCTCCGACGGCGAGGTCGTCGGGGACATCGAGCGGTTCGACCTCGTCGTCGACGGCAAGGTGGTCACCGCCGTGGACCGGAACCTGTGGGGGGTCACCTTCGCCGACGGCGACCGGTTCTACGCCACCGCCGCCTCCGGCGGCCGGACCTGGCTGGTCGAGGGAAGCCTCGCCGCGCGTCGGGTCACCGCCCTGCGGCGGGACGTCGAATGCCCGTCGCTGTCGCCGGACGGCACCAGAATCGCCTTCAAGGAGCGCGGCGACCTGCCGGCGGGCCGCTGGCGGCTGGCGGTATACGACCTGGCCAGCGGCACGCGGACCCGGCTCGCCGAGACCCGCAGCGTCGACGACCAGGTGGAGTGGCTGGACGACCGGACCGTCGTCTACGGGCTGCCCCGGGGCCGACCCGGTACGGCCTCCAGCGATGTCTGGTCGGTGCCGGCCGACGGGCGGGGTGCCCCCGCACTGCTGATTCCGGACGCCTGGTCACCGGCGGTCGTCCGGTGAGCGTCATCCGACCATCGGGGCCACGGCGGAACTGCCGGTGCCACGCCCCGGCCCACCGACCCTGAGGACCTGGCATGCCGCGACTCGCCGTCATCACCCCGAGCTACGCACCCGACTTCGAACTCTGTGCGGACCTGCACCGTTCGATCCAGGCCCAGCGCGTCGGGCCGGTGACCCAGCAGATCATCGTGCCCCGGCGGGACCTGGCCCGGTTCGGTCAGCTGGCCGGCGCCGAGGTGCACGACGTCGCCGAGTTTCTGCCCCGCACCTTCCGGCAGTTGCCCGGGGTTAACGGCTGGGTGAACCTGCGCCGGCCGGTCCCGCCGCTGCGGGGTTGGATCGTCCAGCAGATCGTCAAGCTCGCCGCAGCGGCGGGCTCGGACGCCGACGTGGTGCTGCTTGTCGACTCGGACATCGAGTTCGTCCGCCCGTTCGGGGTCGACCGGTTCCTGCGCGACGGGGTCACCCGCTTCTACCGCAAGCCGGGCGAGATCGACGATCGGCTGCCGCGCCACGTGCTCTGGCACCAGGTCGCCCGGAAGCTGCTCGGCCTACCGCCGGCGTCCCCGCCCTTCACCGACTACGTCTGCTGGCCGGCGCCGTGGGATCCGCAGATCGTCCGGGAGTTGCTGCGGCGGGTGGAGTCGGTGAGCGGCCAGCCATGGGCCACCGCCATCGGCGCGCAACTGCACTTCTCCGAGGAGATCCTCTACGGGGTCTTCGTGGACGAGGTGCTTGGTGCACCCGCCACCTCGTACGCCACCGACGACATGCTCTGCCTGGGCTACTCCGCGGAGGTGCCGCTCGACGAAGGCGGCCTGGCCGAGTTGCTCGACCGGATCGCGCCGGACGACATCGCGGTCATGATCTCCGCGAAGTCGGGAACCCCGTTGCCGCTGCGCCGGGCCGCGCTCGCCGCCCGATTCGTGGCCGGTGAGCATCGGGCCGCCGACTGAGCCGCGCTCGCCCGGGTGACGGTCCTCCGTGGACGGGGCCGGCCCGACCTCAGTCCACCCCCTCGACGGTACGCAGCGCACGCAGCGCGGTGCGCAGCCGGTAGACCAGCGCGCCCATCGCGACGAGGCTGGCCGCACCCGCCAGCATCAGGGCCAGCACGTCGACCGGGACGGTCCGGGTCGCCGCCCAGGCGGCCAACGCCACCGCCACGGTGCCGGCAACCGGCAGTAGCAGGCGCGCCACGAAGGCGCCCACCGGCACGCCCACCCGAGTCAGTTCGTACAGGTAGATCGGAAGGACGACGAGCAGGGCCACCGCGAACTGCGCGGCGGCGGCGCCCGGCGCGCCACCGAACCACGCACCTGAGTAGACGGCCGGCACCAGCGCGGCCAGCCAGATCAGTTGGATGGTGAAGACCGCCCGGGTGTTGGCCAGCACCACGAAGTAGTCGTAGACGAGTTCGAAGAGGATCCGCAGGATGGCCAGCAGCCCGAGCCATGGAAGCACCTCGGCGGCCGACTGCCAGGGCGTGCCGTAGACGAACCGGATCAGCGGGTCGGCGGCGGCGGCCAGCAGCACACACACGGGCATGGTCACCGAGGCGAGCAGCCCGGCCGTGGAGAGGAAGGTGCTCCGCATCGCCGCAGGATCGTGCTGGAGCCGGGCCAACGCGGCGGGTGCCACCGCGCGGACCGGTTGCGAGAAGATCGACAGCGGCCAGTTCGACAGGTTGACCGCCAGGACGTAGACGCCGAGGGGTACCGGTCCCAGCACGGCGCCGACGATCACCTTGTCGATGTTGCCGACGGCGAAGACCACGATGCTGGAGCCCGCCAACGGCACACCGAAGCGCAGCAGCGCGGTGGCCTTGGTCCGGTCGAATCCGAAGCGGACGCCCTGCGGGGCGAACGCGATGAAGAGCACGGCACCGGCGAGCACGCCCGCGACGTGCCCGATCGCCAGGCTCATCGCGCCGAGCCCGCCGAGCGCGCAACCGATGGAGGTAAGCGCGCTGACCCAGGTCGCCACCTGGTCGGCGATCATCTTGCGGCCCTGACGGAACTCGCGTTGCAGCATCGCCACCGGTGTGGCCACCAGGCCCGACACGATGACCGCCACGGTGATCACCCGCAGCACCGGGGTCGCCGCCGGATCACCCATGGCCGCCGCGAAGGCCGGTGCGCCCAGGAAACAACCGACGTAGACCAGGAGGCTGGACAGCACCGAGATGGTCGCCACGGTCGGCGCGATCTCGGCGGGCGGGCCCGGCCATCGGACGATGGCCAGGCTCACCCCCAGTTCGCTGAAGCTCAGCACCGCGAGCAGCGCCACCATCGCCACGGCGTACGTGCCGAAGGCGTCCGGGCCGAGGATGCGGGCCAGCGCGATGCCGATCCCGAGGGTGCTCAGCCGGCTGATGATGGTGCTCGCCATGCTCCAGCCCAGGGCCCGGGACGCCCTGGTGAGGAGAGCGGGTTGCTCGGCTGATGGGGAGGGTCGTTCCTCGACGCTCACCCGAGCACCTGTCGGATCCGTTGGCGTGCGGCGGCCGGCAGCAGATCGGCCGTGGCCCTGTGCCCGGCCACCCGCAGCCCTTCCCGCAGCCGGGCAGCCGGGGCGGGCCGGTGCCGCAGCGCCTCGGTGTAGACCTCCTGGAGGGTCTGGGTGGCCACCTTGAGGCTGAACCGGTCCAGGATGAGTCGCCGCCCCCAGCACCCACGCTCCACGCGCAGCATCGGGTCACCGGCCAGTTCGGCGATCTGCGCCGCGAGCGGCGCCGGATCAAGGTCACCCTCGCCGATGCCGTAGAAGCCCCAGCGCAGGAAGTAGTCGATCGTCTCCGGGGCGCAGGTACGGGAGAAGCCCTGGATACCGAGCACCACGAGAGGGCGGCCGAAGGCCATCGCCCGCAGTGCCGACCCGCCCATGCCCAGCGCGATGTCCGCAGCCGCGTACGCGGGACGTGGGTCGTCCAGCGGGCCGGTGAGCACCACCGCGGGGCGGCCGAGCGCGCTGTTCACGCGATCCGCTTCGGCCGCCACGTCGGGCAGCGAGGGGCCGCCGCCGGTCACCACGAGACGGAGCCGGTCGTCGTCGAGCAGCCGCAGGGCACGGATGGCCCGCAGCACCCCCTCGGCCTTCATGTCCGGTTCGAGGCGGGTGACCACACCGAGCACGATGTCTCCCGGTCGGATGCCGTGCTGTTGCCGGAACGGCTGACCATCGACCACCGCCGGGTCGTCGGAATCGGTCTTGACCGGTGGCTCGATCAGAGCCGGTGGCGGACGGAAGGCCGCGGCCTCCGCCACCAGCTGCGCGGTGCCGACGATGAGACTGCCGTAGCGGGGAATCCAGCGTGGAACCTGCATGCCGTACACGGTGGTCACCATCGGTGTGCCGAACCGCAGGTGTGGGCCGTAGAAGGCGTCGAGCGCGACCGAGTACTCGTACGCGTGGACCAGGTCGGCCCGGAAGTCACGGACGGCCCGACTCAGCGCCCGGGACAGCCCCGGCCGCATCGGCATCGCGCGGCTCAGGCGTTCGGCCGGGTGCCGGACGGCGATCACCGGCAGGCCCGCCTGCCGGGCGATCTCCGCCACCGGACCGGGCTCGTCCTGGTAGTTGCCGAAGATCGCCACCTGGTGGCCCTGGTCCCGGACGCTGACCGCGAGATCCAGGGCGTTGAGCTGACTGCCACCGAGTTCCAGATGGTGCAGGCCGACGAGCAGTCGCACCCTGATCCCCCACTTCGCGCTGCGCCGGCAGAACTGCCGCCGGAGCAGGAAAGCCGCCACCGGCCCCGTAACCCTAGGTGACGCCAGAGATCCGCACCGTCAACTGCCCGACAGTACGCGCCGTACCAACGGGGGATGCCGTGCCGCCCCGGCTCCACGATAGTTGCGCAGAGCGTTCGCGGGGACACGCTGAGGGCGGTACCCGCACTCAGGCGGACGGCGAAGGGGACGGGCAATCATCATGATCGGTCGCACGAAGCGGTTGGCGCGGGACCGGATCCGACGCCTCGGCCATGCCCGGGAGCTGCGACGTCGTACTCCCCCACCGCTTCGCTACGATGCCGGTCGCGCCGAGGAGGGCGTCGTCTACTACCTGAGCCCGGACGACAACCGACCCAGCGGCGGCATCCGCAACCTCTACCGCCACGTGGACCTGCTCAACGAGTCGGGCGTCCCCGCGGCGGTGCTGCACTCCCGTCCGGGTTTCCGCGCCGACTGGTTCGCCAACGACACCCGGGTGATCGCTGCCGGTCAGGTCACGCTCGGTCCCGCCGACCTGCTGGTGGTCCCCGAGTACTACGGTCCGGCGCTGCGCCGGCTGCCCGCACCCGCCCGCAAGCTGATCTTCAATCAGAACGCGTACCGCACCTTCGCCGAGTTGTCGCTCGACGGCACCTCGGCCGGTGCACCGTACCGGGACTGTCCCGGCGTCGAGGCGCTGCTGACGGTCTCCCGGGACAACGTCGCACTGCTACGCCACGCCTTCGCCGACCTCGACGTGCGACTGGCCCGGGTGGTGGTCGACGCCCAGCTCTTCCATCCGCCGGCCCGCCCGGCACCCCGCCGGATCGGGCACATGCCCCGCCGTCGCGCCGCCGAGCAGGAACAGTTGCTGCACATCCTGCGGGCCCGCGGCGTGCTTGCGGGTTGGGAACTCGTGCCGATCGACGGCATGAGCGAGGCGCAGACCGCCGAGGCGCTGCGCGGTTGCGCGATTTTCCTCAGCTTCAGCGAGCGCGAGGGGTTCGGCCTGCCACCGGCCGAGGCGATGGCGAGCGGCGCGTACGTCGTCGGCTTCACCGGGCTGGGCGGGCGGGACTTCTTCGACCCCGGCTACTGCTCCCCCGTCGCCGAGGGCGACCTGCTGGGCTTCGCGGTCGCCGTCGAGCAGGCGCTACGCCGTTACGACGAGGAACCGACGTCGCTGGTATCGGCCGGAAGGGCCGCAGCCGACCGGGTCCGCTCGGAGTACCACCCGGACGGTCTGCGCGCCGACCTCGCCGACATCTACCGGAGCTACCGCCGTCCGGTGCCCGGTGGGAGCTGCTGAGGACGGCTGCTGCGTTGCGACCGACGGTGTTGGCCGCCGTCCTCGGCAGCACGGCGCGGTGGGCCGTGCTGCCGAGGGCGGTTGTCAGGTTCCACTGGGTTCGAAGAAGACGTCGACCCAGTAGTTGTGGTGGGAGGTCCAGTTCGGGAACGCGCTCGGACCGTATCGGTAGCGGCCGGCGTTGGCCGACACCCGCAGCGGGCCGGTCACCACCTCTCCCGATTGGAACGCGGCGATGTTCACCGCGTAGTGCCCTCTCGTCGTGTGATACGACGCGACGTACGTCGTACCGGCGGTGATCGGCACGGGTTCCGGGAACCGTACGCTCTGCCAACCGGATCCGGTCTCGGCCACGAAGGTCGCCGTCGCCAGCCGCGCGCCACTGGCGGACCAGAGCGAACCGGTGTGCACGCCGGTGTTGCCGTTGCCCTTCCAGAAGCGGATCCCGGTCACCTTTCCGGCGACCTCGCTGCGGAACGCGACGCCCACCTCAAGGGCGTCCGGATCGTTCCAACTGGTCACCTGGGGTGCCGCCGAACCGGTGAAGATGTTGACGCCGGCCGGTGCGCCGGCCGGCCCGGACGGTGTCGAACTCGGTGTGCCCGACGGTGCTGGACTCGGCGGGGCCGACAGCGCCAGACTCGGTGTGACCGACAGCGCCGGACTCGGCGTCGGACTCGGCGTGACCGACAGCGCCGGACTCGGCGTGACCGACGGTGTCGGGCTGGGTGTGGCGGATGGTGTCGGACTCGGCGTGGGGGTGGGCCCTGCCCCGGGCTTGAACAGCGGATCCACCCAGTAGTTGGCGTTCTGGTACCACTGCGTGGGGAATCCCGACGATCCGTACCGGAACACTCCGTTGCCGTTGCTCGGCGCGCTGAGCAGCCCGTTGGTCCAGGGCCTGTCGAAGAAACCCGGGTCATAGGCGTAGTTGCCGTTCGGCGCGAAGTACGACATGACGTACGTGGTACCGGCGCTGACCGGGTACGGCTCGGCGAACGCCGCGGTCTGCCAGCCCTGGCCGGACTTCGGCCCGAAGGTGACCTGCCGCAGTCGCTCGCCAGCGGCCGACCAGAGGGTTCCGGTGTGCGCACCGGTGTTGCCCGGCCCCTGGTAGAAACGCAGCCCGAGTACCGTGCCGCTGACCGACGCAGTGAACCTGACCCCAAGTTCGACCGCACCGCTGTCGTCGGACACCGCCGGGTTCGTCGGCACCGCGTCGGCAGCGAAGAGCCGCACCACCGACGGGTCGAGGTCGACGGTGAAGCTCCACTCGGTCGGCGAGTCCGACGCGTTGCCCCGGGTGTCCTCGGCGGTCACGCTTGCGGTGTAGCGCTGCGCCGACTGCAACTCCTCGCTGGGAGTGAAGGTCGCCGTCCTGGTTGCCGCCTGGTAGGACGTGTCGCCCGCCACCGGATCACCATTGGCGTCCCGGAGGGTGAACTGGATGGACGACGGCGCGACCGCCTTGGAGAAGATCACCGACAGCGTCGAGTCCAGCGGTACGCCTGTCGCGTTGTCCATCGGCGTCGTCCCGACCACCATGGGTGGCGCGTCCTCGCTGGCCACGAATCGCACGTCCACGTAGTAGTTGGTGGCACTCGACGGGCGGTCCGGGAAGCCGGCACCGTACTTGTAGACGCCGTTGGGCTCGTCGAGGTTCGAGTGCGGCGCGGTCAGCGGCCCGGCGATCTGGTCGGCCAGGGAGAAGTAGTACTCGTCGGCCGCGTAGTGCCCGTAGGGCGCGAAGTACGAGGCCACGTAGGTGGTGCCGGCCGACACCTCGACCGGCCTGCTGAAGGTCAAAGTCTGCCAACCGGTGCTGCTCTCGCCGGTGAAGGTACCTCCCGCGAGCAGCCGGCCGCCCACGGTCCAGAGACTTCCGGTATGCGTGCCGGTGTTGCCCGGCCCCTTGTAGAAGCGGATGCCGGTGACCAGCCCGTCGACCTGTGGCCTGAATCGGACACCCAGTTCCACCGCGGTGGAGTCGGTGGCAGCGGCCGTCTTCGGCACCCGGGCACCGAAGAGCGTGCTCGGTCCGGTGAGATTGAACAACCTGCTCTCCAACGCGCTGCCGATGTTGACGCTGTCGTCGATCGCGCGTACGTGGAACACCTGGGCACCGAGGCCGGCCGTGTAGAACTCGTACGCCCAGTCGGTGGTGCCGGTGGCCGGGTGCCACGTGGCGCCGCCGTTGGTGGAGACCTCGACGCCCGCGACCCGGCCGCCGCCGGTGTCGGCGGCGGTGCCGCGGACGGTGACCTTGCTGCCGTTGGCGACCGTGGTGACCGCCGCCGGCGCGGTGATGGCGACCGTGGGCGCCTCGGTGTCGGTGGAGGAACTGACGGGCTCCAGGTCGGTCATCAGCGTGCCGGGCTGCACCCCCATGTCCCCGAACAGGTTGACGGTGGCCTGCTGCATCGGCCGGCTGACCGGCGACCGCACCCCGTCGTGGTAGGTGTCCAATCCCCAGGCCCACTGGATGGTGCCGGCGGAGAAGACCAGGGCTCCACTCGCGGCGCGGTAGAGCGTCGCGTGGTGGGTGGTGGTGCCGGCGGCCGTTTCGGAGCCGAAGTCCTGCAGGTACTCCGGGGTCGGTCCCACGGTGGTGGAGAGGCGGATCAGGCCCGGCGGCCGGAAGCCGTTGTCGAGGTCCTCGTTCGACTCGTAGCCGACGATGTGCGGGGCCAGGGTGGCGGTCCCGGTGGTGGGCAGCCCGGCGTTGCGCCAGAAGCGGTACCGGCCCTGCTCGGCCGGCACCTGAAGCGGCAGGTCGGTGAAGTTGGCCATGTACGCGGTGCCGATCAGTGCGTTCTCCGGACGGCCGCCACCGTTGGTCGGGGTGCTGAACCGTGGATCGCGCCAGGTCCCGGTCCACTCCTGCGGGGTGTCCTCGATCCGTTTGTTCTCCCAGGTTTCCTTGTAGCAGACCAGGGTGCGGTGCGGCGTGTCGTTGCCGTCCACGCTCGGTTCCCAGCGGGTGCGCCAGTAGACGTCGTTGCCGCTGAAGAAGGCGAGGCTGACCCCGGCGTCGCGGGCCGCCTCGACGTTTGCGCGTTGGGCACCGGACCAGTACTCGTCGTGGCCGGTGGAGATGAAGACCTTGTGGTTGCGGATCAGTTCGCCACGCCGGTCGGAGTCGACGCCGGTGGTGTAGCTGATGTCGTATCCGTTGCGTTCCAGGAAACGCAGCATCGGGTACTCGTTGCTGAACAGGAAGTCGCGACTGGCCTCGCGTCGGGTGGCGAACGGCCGGTTGTAGCTGATCTTGTATGCCCGCCCGAGAAGCCCCGGGTAGAGGTTGGCGCCGCCGTACGAGTTGTATGCGTGCCAGGTGGTGTCGGAGGTCTGGAAGAACAGATCCGAGGTGCTCGCGTCGTCGCGGATCACGAATGTGATGTGGCTGGCTCCCCCGGTGTCCGTCCGGGTCAACCGAGCGAGGTGGACGCCGGACACCGCCGTGGCGGGCACGTTCCAGAAGGCCGACACCGCCCAGTTGCCGCAGTCGACGAGATTGGTGCTCGGGTCGCTGACGCAGGCGGGCTGCACCTGCGGCAGCGCCACCAGCGGGGCGATCTCGGCGACCCGGCGCGCTCCGGCGCCACCGTAGTAGCCCAGCCGGTAGATGTCGATGCGGTAGTCAGCCGCATCAGTCTTGATCTTGAAGTCGATCCGTTCCCCCAGGTTGACGCTCATTTCCGTGGCGAATCCCTGAATGCTCTCGTCGTCCCCCCAGGGAACATCCCACACCGCGCTGGGTGTGCCCTCTTTGCTGTTTTCGCAGACGATCGGATTCACCACCGGATTGCACGGATCAATTTCGCCGGCCGCCGATGCCGCACAGATCACCACGGATCCGGCAACCACCATGCCCCATGTTGAAGATACCGCCACAATTCGACGGAATCGCCTCCCCGGACCCCCACCCATGATTCACGTCTCCCGCCGTCGCCCCAGCCACGACCAGGCATTTTTCAGCCCAGCTAACTGGGAGTGACGGTATAGATGCAAACTACCCGGCTACTCCACCAAACGGATCGTTCCATCGGGAAAACGATGATCGACCCACCTGTTCGGACCAACCGGACCATTTCGCAACCGGTAATTTCACCACCGGCTGTCGGCTACCCGGCCGCGAACCAACGGGTGGTTGAGGTACGGACGGTTCGTCGCGGGTGGGTGAAACGCCAGACCGCACCGGTCGCGCCGATCATGAGCGGCAGCAGCGTGGCGAAGGTGGTGAAGCTCAACGAATCAAACGTGAACCCGACAGCTATCGCGACGATCTGGGTCGAGATGAGCGCCGCGCAGAGATGCCGATCCTCCGCGCGGGTCGCCCGACGCAGGGCGACAACGGCCAACGCCATGGCAGCCAGATGCAGCGCCGCGAGCACGGCGACGCCGACCAGCCCGCCGGCTAGCGCCTGCGCGAACCACTGGTTGTCGAGATACTGGTACTGCGGCCAGACCCAGGTGCCGATCCCCCGGCCGAGCCAGGGACGCTCGACGAAGTAGCTCTGCACCATCTCGTACCGGTCGGTGCGGGCGGTCACGCTCGGATCCTCGGAGGCGCCGGTGAAGAGCCCGACCACCGTGTTGATGAGGCCGGGCTTGAGGAACATCAGGGCGGTCAGCAGTCCGGCCCCGATCATCGCCATGTTGTACCGCATCCGCCAATTCCAGATCGGCACCATGACCAGCAGCATCAGGCCCGCCGCCAGGAAACCGGTGCGGGAGACCGTGGTGGGAATCGCCGCCGCGATGAGCAGGGCGAGAATCACGAAACGCTGCCGGTCCTTTCGCTCGGGAGCGAAGCGGGCGAAATGAATCGCAAATGGCAGGCTCATGGCCATCACCGAACTGAATTCGATGTAATGCAGTGTTGTGCTGGCCACCCGGATTCCGGAACCCCGTATCTCGAATCCCGGCACAAAGCCTTTCGGCTCGAGCCCGGGCACCATCAGATAAACGGTGACATCGGTCCAGAGGACAAACTGCAACAGCCCGACCAGGGCCATGAAGCCGGCACACCAGACGAACACCCGGAAGACCAGCCGTAACCGGTCCCAGTTCGGCAGCCCGTCGGCAACCACCAGCACCACACCGGCGAACGCGGCAACGTAGAGCATCGCCCGGTCGGCGCTGTTGGCCTCCATCGTGGTCAGACCACGCAGGAAACCCACCGCGTAGGAGAGGATCGCCCAGAGCAGGTAGAGCAACACCACCCAACGCAACGGCTGCGGCCCCACCATGGACAGTCGCGGACTGCACCGCACCAGAACCCACCAGGCCGAGAGCAGCACCGCGATGATGAGCGCCGGCCGCCCCAGGTCGGTCATGTTGGGCACGATCAGCTTCGCCGGGATCAGCATGAGCAGGCAGAGCATCAGGCTGAGCAGCACGGCGGCGTCCACCCGGGCGTACCGGCGCCGGGAGACGTACACGCCGTTCGCGACGCTGGCCGGCTCGAGATCCGCCGGGTGCAGTAGCGACATGGTCAACGGTGGTTGCCTTTGGCACCCGGCGGCGGCCACTCGGTGCGCGGCACGATGACCGTCGCGTCGGCGGAAACCGGTTCGAGCGCCGCGCCACGGTCGTCCAGGCCGCCGGCCTGGGCGCTGTTCCGCTCGGCCCAGGCGCTCCGCTGGTTCACCGGTGGGACAGCGGTCGGCGGCGCGGTGGCCGCCGAGTGTCGCCCCCGCCGACGCCGGATCACCGCGTCCAGCAGCACGGTCAGTGCCGTGGTGAGCAGTACGCCGAGCCCGGCGATGGCGACCAGTGCCCGCTTGACCTTCGAGGTCGACTCGGTCACGTTCTCCCCGACGGTCAACCGGAGAGTGGTGATCGTCTGCTCGGCGACGGCACCGTAGTCGGCCTGGAGGGCGGTCACGTTCTCGCCGAAGCGCCGGACCAGTTCCTGGGTGGTGGCCGTGGCCTGTTCCCTGGTGGGTGCGATGACCTCGAAGGTGACGATCGGCAGCGCCTGGTCCAGGGTGAGGGTGAAGGAGTCGGTGTACCCCGCGTCCTTGAGCGCCTCCACCACCTTCTGGTCCTGCACGGTGAGGATGGCCGCCTTGCCCAGCGAGGCGAGGCCGAGATCGAGCCACGGGTTGCGTGGTCGGGGCGTACGGCGGTCGTCTTCCTTCGGAGTGACCGAGGGCGGGACAAGTTGGACATAGCTGGTCGCCACGTAATTCGGCTCTATCTTGACCGCCGCTAGAACGGTGGCGGCGACCGTCAGCAACAGCAACGGACCGGCGATGTACCACCGGCGGATCAGAAGCTTGGTCAGGTCCCAGAAGTCCACTACGTCCCTCTCAGCCCCAGTACGAGGGCCGACGTTTTCCCGGACGTGACCCACCCACGTCGCCCATGCGTATTGCCAGCCCAGTGTCCAATCGGCATGCCCCTGGTGCAAGGAGGTAGCGGACGCGCGGAGCCGGAATTCACCTCGTCCTCCATCTCAGCGGAGGTCAAGACGGCGGCCAGTCAGGAATGCGACAGTCAATTGCTGCGAGCTGGTTTCCAAATAGCGACAGTCCGGCGCCACCGAGGGTGGTGCCGGACTGTCCGCCGGTGGTCCCAATCAGCCGGTCGGCGTGATCTTGTAGATGTGGTACGAATGCTCGCTGGCGAAGTTGTCGTTGATCATTCCCCCGCTGATCGGCACCGTCCGGTTCTCGAAGAGCACCTGCGCCTGGTTCGCGGTGATGCCCGCCGGCAACGTGAGCCCCTGGATGCCGGTGCCGCCGGTGCGGCCCGGCATCGCGAAGATGTAGTACGAACCGGCGTACTCCTTCAGCATCGTGTCGAGATGGTGGTTGAAGGTCCAGGCGTACGACTGGGTGTTGAGCACCGGCGCCAGGCTGGTGATCCGCTTGTTCAACTCGGTCACCGTCGGCCGCACCGCCGCACCGCACTCGTCGCGCAGCAGATGCTGGGTGAGGCACGGCCCGCCGAAGTTGTGGTTGAAGTAGATGATGCCGCGGGCCTCGTTGATCAGAGAGTTGATCACTGCACCGGCGATCTGGGGCCCGGTGATGGTCGGTGCCGAATCCTCGGTGAACGGATGCCCCAGCTCGACGAAGGCCCAGATCGGCTGACGTTTGCCGTCCATCGCGTCGACCTGGCGCATCCGTTGCATGGTCAGGCCGTAGTTGGCGGCGCGGCGGCAGGTGCTCGCGGAGACCCCGATGCTGGGTCCCTCCGAGACGGAGAGGCATACGTTCGGATCGGTGTACCAGTAGATGTCACTGGAGAACAGCGACGTGTAGCTGTTGGCGAAGTGGCTGGCCTCGCTGTCGGTGTTCCAGAACATCACCCCCTTGCCGAAGTTCGCGTACCGCATCCGACCGTCGCCGGTCGGCAGCTTGGCGGAGAGCCGGCGCAGCACGTCGAAACCGCAGTCGAGCTGGGCACCGACACAGATCTGCCCCTCGCCCGGGTAGTTTCCGGTCCAGGTGCCGGTGCCGGGCCCGGCCCACATGTCGACCTCGTCGTTGAGGCCCCACGCCGTCGTCTCGGCGCCCTGCCCCGGCACGTCGGTGTCCACGACGGCGAACATGCCGTTGCGCCGGACCAGGGACAGGTCGGAGTTCGAGGTCAGTACGACGTAGGTGTTGAGCCCGGCGGCGCGATCCAGGTCGACGTCGTGCTGGGTGAGCACCGACTCGAACCACACGCCGATCGGGAAGAAGTTGTGGCTGGCCCAGCCCGCCGCGTTGGGCACCGGGAAATTCGCGTAGTAGGACGGACCGCCCTCCCAGGCGACCAGGGGCAGGTTCAAGGCTCGGCGAACCGGTGGACTGGCCGTGGGCGTGCCCGTCGGTGGCGCCGTGGTGGCCGTCGGCGTGGTGGGTGCCGTGGTCGGGGCAACCGGGGCGGGCGCGAAGACCACGTCCACCCAGTAGTTGCTCGCCCGGTACGTCTCGGTGGGAAAGCTCGACTCGCCGTACGCGTAGACACCCGCACCGGAGGTGGTCATCAGCGGACCCGAGCTGGCCTTCTCGGCGAAGTAGTCCTCCGAGACCCGGTACCGCGTCGTGTGGTACGAGACGACATAGACCTCACCGGCCTTGATCACGACCGGAGCTGGCAGCCGCACCTCCTGCCACCCGGAACTCGTCTCATTGGTCGAGGTCGCCGTGGCCAGCCGCTGACCTGCGGTCCACACGCTCACCGGGTGGGTGTTGCCGGAGCCCGCCGCCTTGAGGAACCGCACAGCGGTCAGCGTGCCGTCGCTCGACGAGGTGAAGCGCAGCCCCACCTCGACCGGGGTGGCGTCCGGATCGGTCGGCACCCCGGAGACGTCCAGGTCGGCGAAGAACGAGTAGCTGGTGACCGCCGCGGCGGTGCCCCAGGCGCCCAGCGCCGACGCGAGCACGATGATCATGGCTGCGGCGACCGTGGTGAGGACCCGGCCGCGCCCCGGTCGGCGGGCCGGCGGCGCGGGGTGCGGGTACGCGAGACGAAGTGGAGCAGCGGGGGGATACGGGCTTTCCACGAAATAGCGCCTTTCCGTCAGGTATGCGCTGCCGCCGGTGCCGGGCGGTCCACGTGGAACTGCGATCCAGCCGGACCCACCGAATGCGAGCAGCAGTCGCGTTTTTCGCTCGTCATTGCTGTGACGGCTAACGACGCCCGGCGTGCCGCCGGAATGTTCGTCCCGCAGATTTAAGCGGTACTTAACGAATATCCTGCTAACCCGTATCGCCCCATTGATGGCAGAAATACGACACCGCCTCGGGGCTACCGTCGCGCCCGTACCGACCCCGGTCGCCCCCAGCCGGACCGGGCACTCCAGCCCGGCGAGCGGCGCTTCGCCTCGGCCAGCAGGATGATCGCGACGTAGCAGAGCGCTGCCGGCGCCAGCCGAGGTGACCGGAGCAGCACCTGCCGCAACCAGGACCAGGAACTCGGGCCGGGCACCGGGTCGGCGGCCACGCCGTACTCTGGCGGCGCGGCCCGCAGGAAGCGCCAGAACTCCGCGTTTCCCTCCCGCGCCCGGGCCACCCGGCGGACCAGATCCCCGGTACGTCGCGGCACCCGCACCGGGACCGCCGCCGCGATCTCCACCTTCTCGTCGGCCCGCACGACCGCGTCGAGGAACATGTCATCGGCGATGATCTCGGGGAAACGAGCGAAACGCGACCGGGCCTCGGCGGAGAGCGCGATGATCCCCCGGCCGAAGAGCCGGTTCCGGAAGACCGGCAGCCGCGCGTTGACCGCGTAGTACGCCCGGACCGGCCAGGCACTCCCCGAGGTGTCGATCACCGGCCGGGGCACCGCCGCGGCGACACCGGGCCGCCCGACGGCGGCGGCGAGGTCGTGTAACAATTCCGCCGTGATCGGCACGTCGGCATCCGCGTAGATTCGTACGTCACCGTCGATCACCTGCTCGGCGGCATTCATCGCGGCCGTCTTGGACGGCGTCGGTATTTCCAGAACGTGTACGCCGAATGAACGAGCAACCGCTGCGGTGTCGTCGGTGCAGCCATTGGCGACGACGACGATCTTCAGATCATTGCCCAATTGTGAAGATTCCGACAGTCGACGCAGCGTACCGGCGATTCCCGCAGCCTCATTGAAGGCCGGCATGATGACATCTATTCGCACCCGCCGATAGTGGCAGTCCGCAGCGTGGACAATCAACCGACCAAAGGGCCAGGACACGGCACAGAGACTGAAACACGACATCAGCTTGCCGCGTTGTCGCAGCTAAAGCATCGCTAGGATGCTGTTTCGTGTCATCCGATGCGAACGGTTTCGCCTCCGGAAACCGGATCAAACTGTACGGGATTGACTTTGATCCTTTTCACGAGAAGGACGTGATCCGGCATGTCGTCGCCGAGATCACCGCAGGCCGGGGCGGCCAGATCGTAACCCCGAACGTGGACATTCTTCGTCGTACCCGCCGAGATCAGGAAGCCCGCGCCCACGTGGCATCGGCGAACGTGGTCGTGGCGGACGGGAAACCGTTGATCTGGGCGAGCCAGCTCGCCGGTAATCCGCTCCCCGCGCGGGTACCCGGTTCGGATCTGATCTGGAGCCTGACGGCGGCGATGGCCGAACAGAACCGCTCCGTCTACCTGTTCGGCGGTGCGCCCGGCACCGCCAGCCGGGCGGAGCAGGCCATGCGGTCCCGGTTCCCCGGACTGCGCATCGCCGGGCACCTCAGCCCACCGTTCGGGTTCGACACCCGACCCGAGCAGTTCGAGGCCGCCTGCGCCACCGTGGCCGCCACCGCGCCGGACATCGTCTATGTCGGGCTCGGCTTCCCCAAGCAGGAAAGGGTGATCGCCCGGCTGCGCGCCCTGCTACCCGGCACCTGGTTCCTCGGCTGCGGCGCGGCCATCGGCTTCGTGGCCGGCATCCACCGGCGAGCGCCGCTGTGGATGCAGCGATCCGGCCTCGAATGGATGCACCGCCTGGCCAACGAGCCGGCCCGGCTGGCCCGCCGTTACCTGATCCACGACCTCCCCTTCGCCCTGGAACTGCTGACGGTGACCGCGCTACGCCGACTACACCGGGGACAGCCGCCGACTCCATCGGGAGATCTACCATGAGCCGCCCCGACCTCAGCATCGTGATCGTTTCGTACAACACCCGCACGCTGACGCTGCGGTGCCTACGCGAACTGGAGGCCAGTCGTACCCCGGACGTGCGATTCGACATCGTCGTCGTGGACAACGCCTCCAGCGACGGCTCGGCGGAGGCGATCGCCGAAGAGTTTCCCGGGGTGACGCTGGTCCGGCTGACCGAGAACGTGGGTTGGGGACGGGGGGTGAACCGCGGCGCGGTCGCCAGCGACAGCGACTATCTCCTGCTGGTCAACCCGGACACCGTACCCGTTGGCCGGCCGGTCGCCGACCTGATGAGGTTCGCCCGGCAGCGGCCGGAGCACCGCGTCTACACCGGACGGACCCTGCACGCCGACGGCACCGACGACGGCCACTCCTGCCTGGGGCTGCCCAGCCTGTGGAGTCAGTTCACCTTCGCCACCGGACTTTCGACGGCGTTCCGGCGCCGCCACTGGGCCAACCCGGAGAGCCTGCCCGCGTACGACCGACGCACGGTACATGAGGTGCCGGCCGTCTCCGGCTGTTTCCTGCTCATCGAACGTACGCTCTTCGACCGGCTCGGCGGCTTCGATCCGCAGCTGTTTCTCTACAGCGACGACATCGACCTGTGCACCCGGGCTGTCGCGGCGGGCGCGCGGCCGGTGCTCTATCCCGACGCGGCCGTGATCCACGTGGGCGGTGCCTCGTCCAGCTCGGAGGGGCAGCGGATCAAGATCCTCCGGGGCAAGGTCACCTATTTCCGCCGGCACTGGTCGCCCCTGCGATCCCGGCTCGGCGTCGGCCTGCTGGTGGCCGGCGTCGGGCTGCGAGCCGCCGGCAAGCTGGTGCTCGGCACCGACCGGTCGCGCGGGGTGAACTGGGTGACCGTCTGGCGGGAGCGCCGGACCTGGACGGCCGGCTGGCCACCGGTCGACGAACCCCGCCCGCCACACGACCCCGACGGTGTCCGACGCGGCAGCCCGGTCGACGCCAGTCCCGTCGGGTGAAGCCCAGCTGTTGAGGGGCCCTTACGGCTGCGCGTTTCGCGGCATATTGCGCCTTTGGTGACGATATCGTCGGGGTGATGACCCCGCCCGTGTTGCCACCGATGTGAAGAAGCTGCTCGCCGCCACGCTCGGGATCCTCTCCGCGGTCGGCGGCTTCGTGGACATCGGCGACCTGGTCGCCGCCAGTCAGGCCGGCGCACGCTTCGGCATGGCGCACAGCTGGGTGCTGCTGCTCGGCGTGGTCGCGATCTGCGCGTACGCCGAAATGGCCGGACGGATCGCGGCGGTGACCGGCCGGGCGGTGTTCGACCTGATCCGGGAGCGGCTCGGCGCCCGGGTGGCACTGCTCAACCTGGTGGCGTCCTACGTGGTCACCGTGGTCACCCTCGGTGCCGAACTGGGTGGGGTGGCGCTGGCGCTGCGGCTGGCCAGCGGGGTGCCCTACCTGATCTGGGTGCCGGTCGCCGGGGTGGCGGTCTGGCTGGTGCTGTGGCGGATCCGGTTCCCGGTGATGGAGCGGGTGTTCGGGCTGGCCGGTCTGGTGCTTGTGGTCTTCGCCGTGGCGCTGTTCTGGCTGCCCACCGACTGGGCGGCCCTCGGCCGTGGCGCGGTCACCGTCGACGACGCCGGGCAGGGTTGGGGCGCGTACTGGTTCATCGCGGTGGCGCTCTTCGCCTCCACGGTCAGCCCGTACGAGGTCTTCTTCTTCTCCTCCGGCGGGGTGGAGGAACGCTGGAGTGCCGCCGACCTGGCCGACGCCCGGTTCAGCGTGCTGGTCGGGTTCCCGATCGGCGGGTTCCTCGCGCTCTCCCTGATCGCCACCGCGACCGTGGTGCTCGGCCCCGCCGGACTGACCGTCTCCGGCCTCGAAGAGGTCGCCCACCCGGTCGTGCTGGCCTTCGGCGGGGTCGGCCTGGCTATCGCGGCGCTGGCGTTCTTCGCGGTCACCTTCGGCGCCGCGCTGGAGACCGGGCTCTCCGCCGCGTACGCCGCCGCACAGTACTTCGGTTGGCAGTGGGGCAAACGGGTCAGCCCCCGCGAGGCGGCCCGGTTCCACACCGTGCTGCTGGTCAGCGTGCTGCTCGGGGTGCTCCTGCTGCTCACCACCATCGACCCGGTGGCGCTCACCGAGTACATGCTGATCATCAGCGCGGTGGCGTTGCCCCTGACGTACCTGCCGATCCTTGTGGTCGCCAACGACCGCAGATACCTCGGCGACCGGGTCAACGGACGCTGGCTCAACACGCTGGCCGCCGCGCTGCTGCTGGTCATCCTGGTGGCGTCGATCGCCGCCGTACCGCTGGCCGTCGGCACGAGGATGGGACAGTGAGGATCGAGGTGAGCCGCGAGTTACTCGACCGGCAACTCGTCGACCGGCACGGCCGGCTGATCGGCAAGGTCGACGACGTGGAGTTCGCGCTCGACGCGGAGGGGAACCCGTACCTGCGGACGCTGCTCAGCGGACCGGGCGCACTCGGGCTGCGGGTCGGCGGCCGGCTCGGCCGGATGCTGGTACTGGCCGCCGAGCGGTTCGTCACCGACCGGCCGCTGGCGCCGCTGCGCATCCCGTACCCGCTGGTCGCCAGGGTGGACAGCGCCGTGTGGCTGCGGATCCGGGCCGAGGAACTGCCCACCTCACCAGTGGAGGACTGGCTGCGCCGCCACCTGATCGACAAGATCCCGGGAGCCGGCCGTGCGAGCGGGTGAGCTGCTCGGCCGCACCGCGTACGACGAGCGGGGACGACGGCTGGGTCGGGTGGTGGACCTGGTCGTCCGCGGTACGCCCGGCGGACCGCTACGGCTGACCGACCTGGTCGTCACCCGGCACTGGTACGGCCGGTTGAGTGGCCGGCTGATCGGCTCGGAACGGCACCCGTCGGGCCCGTGGGCCATCCGCGCGGCGGCCCGGCTGCTCGGCCGCAGCACCATCCAGGTGCCGGTGCGTCGGGTCCGGCTGGACCCACCGCTGCCCGGTCTGCCCGGGCTCGACCCGCCCCCAACCGGTCAGGCGAGACCGGCCGGCGAGGGCTGATCCGACGCCGGATCCCGGCCCTCCCCCGCCGAGCCCCGGCCCTCCGCCGGATCCCGGTTTTCCATCGGCTCCCGGTCCGGGTCCGAGGTCGCTTCCGGATCTTCGTCCGACTCGGTCCGCTCGGCGCGGCGGCGCAGCCGGATCTCGGAGATGGCCCGGTCGTCGGCGTGGGTGACCTCCAGCCGCCAGCCGTCGACGGTGACATGCTCGCCGAGCGTGGGAATCCGGCCGAGCACGGCGAGCACCAGCCCGGCCACGGTGGTGTAGTCGCCCTCCGGGCGCCCCGGCAGGTCGACACCGATGTCGGGCAGGTCGTGCATCGGGAAGGTGCCGGGCAGCAGCAGCGAACCGTCCGGCTCGGTGCGCACCTCGCGTACGTCCCGGTCGGTCTCGTCGTAGATCTCGCCGACGATCTCCTCCAGGATGTCCTCCAGGGTGACGATCCCGTCGACCGCGCCGCGCTCGTCCACCACCAGGGCCATGTGCTGGCGCTCGGCCTTGAACTGGCGCAGCGCGTCCACCACCGGCACCGAGTCCGGCAGCAGCATCGGCGGCCGGGCCACCTCGTCGACCGGCTGGTCGTCGCGTACGCCGACCAGGTCCCGCAGGTGGATGACGCCGACCGCCTCGTCCAGTCCCCCGTGCCGGACCACCGGCGCGCGGGAGTGCCCGGAGGCGGCCAGCACCAGCCGGGCGGCCTCGGCGGTGGTGCCGCTGTCGAGGCAGAAGACCTGGAGCCGGGGCACCAGCACCGCGCGCAGCTTCCGCTCGGCGATCTCCACCGCACCGGCGATGATGGTCTGCTGCTCCTTGGTGAAGCCGTGGTGGCCGGAGACGATGTCGCGCAGCTCGTCGGGGCTGATCTCGTCCCGCTCGGGCTTCGGGTTCAGGCCGACCATCCGCACCACCAGGTCGCTGGTGGCGCTCAGTGCCCAGACCGCCGGGCGGGTGAACGCGGCGAGCAGGTCCAGTGGGCGCGCGACGAGCAGCGCCCAACGCTCCGGGATCTGCATCGCGATCCGTTTCGGCGCCAGCTCACCGAAGACCAGGGTGAAGAAGGTCAACGCCAGCGTGACCAGCACGATGGCCGCCGGTTCGGCGGCCCGGCCGAAGACGCCCTCCAGCAGCGGCACCAGCGGCCGGGCCAGGGACACCGCGGCGGCCGCCGAGGCCAGGAAACCGGCCAGGGTGATGCCGATCTGGATGGTGGCCAGGAACCGGTTGGGATCCCGGGCCAACCGGGCCAGCACCCGACCGGCCCGGCCGGTGCGTTCCAGTCGCTGCACCTGGCTGTCGCGCAGCGACACAAGCGCCAGCTCGCTGCCCGCGAAGATCGCGTTCACCACGATCAGGACTCCGACCAGGGCCAGCTGGCTCCAGTAGCTCTGCACGCCCGGCTCTCCCTCGCTGGACCCGCGCCCGGTGGCGCCGCCAACGGCCTCCCGCCGGCGTGGGGGTCCCTATGCCCACTCGCCCCGTCCGCGAATCATGTCCCGGCGGGAAGCCCGAAACCGCCTAACGATCATGAAGTGATTGCCGCGACACGCCGGAGCGGGGTGGCAACAACTTCATGATCAACGGAGAGGGGTGGGGGTGGTGGGGAGGTCCAGGACGTACGAGTGGCCTTCGCGGCGGAAGCCGAGGCGGTGGTAGTACGGGGCGATCATGCCGGGCGGGCTGACCACCCGGCGGAAGCCACGATCGGTGAAGAGGCTGCTCCGCCGGTAGACGAACTCGCCCGGGGTGAAGTCCCGGAACGACGGGGTGACGTAGTCGAGGTCGATCTGGGCGATGCCGTCACCGACGTCCCGGGCCAGCACCACGCCGACCACCTCGTCGGCGCGTACCACGAGGTAGGCCGACCGGCCCGGCACCGGATCGGGCTGGAAGCCGGGGTTGAACCGGGCGATGTCGGCGGCGTGCACCCGCAGCGTGTGCGCCAGGAAGGCGTCGTCGGAGCGTACCTCGACCACCTGGTAGGTCTGCTCGTCGTGCCGGGTGGTGAACAACCGCCGCAGGTACCAGAGGTTGATCACGGCGAGCACCACGTTGAGCCCCACCATGGGCCAGACCTGCACCGCGGCGTTGTAGCCGATCAGGACGAGACAGCCGATCAGGTTCAGGGCACGCAGCCGCAGGATGCGCGTCTGCAGCAGGGACCAGACCAGCAACGCCGAGCCGGCCCAGCCGACAAGTTCCAGCCAGTTCACCCCGCGAGGGTAGTCGCCGCCCAGGTCAGCGGCGAGGCGGGTGGCCACCGACCGGTTCGGGCGAACCGGTCAGGCGGGCAGTTCGAGGAGGTACTCGTCGACGTCGTGGCCCCGAGCCGGGGCGTACGCCCGCTCGGTGCCGCGCACCACGAACCCGCACCTACGCAGCACGGCCAGCGAGGCGACGTTGTCGGTCGCGGTACGGGCGTACAGCGGCCGGCGGGTGACCTCGCGCAGCAGCGCGGCGAGCGCGCGGGTGGCGTACCCGCGGCCCCACCGGTCCCGGTCGATCCAGTAACTGACCTCGGTCCGGTCGCCCACCGGAAAGGCCAGCACGTGCCCGACCACCTCGCCGTCCACGATCACGGTCCGGGCCACGATCTGCGGATCGGTCAGGATCCGCACCCAGTGCGCGGCGAACGCCCGCCGGTCGGTCGGATCCGGCGCGCCGAAGGCCGCCATCCGGTTGGCCTCCGGGTCGAGTTGCTGGGCGAAGAACTCCACCAGGTCGTCCTCGCCGACCGGGCGCAGCCGCAGGTCTTCGGTCACCGGCCGACGATACGTGTCCGGGCAGGGGACCTGTGGCCCGTGCCGGATCGGCCTTCGGCCCTGCCCCGACGAGCACCGGCGCTGCTACCAAGAGATGCAGAGGCATCGACGGCGAACCTGCGCCGGCTACGACGCCCGATGGGAGGTACCCAAGATGACTGCGATCTTCAACGCCACCGGTCCCCTGCCGCTGGTTCCGCCCCGGCCCGCTCCCGAGCCGGCACAGCCGATCGCCGCGCCGCCGCCGGCGCCGGTCGGCCCGGTGCTGCCGCTGCCGGGCACACCGCCCGCCGCGCTGGTGCCGGTGACCCGGGACGGACGGCCGATCGGGGTCTTCGTGGCCAGCGGCGGGCGGATCCGGTACCGGCCGCTGCCCGACCCGGACCGGCTGCTCGTCGCGACGGCCGCAGTGCTGGCCGCCGGGTTGGTCACCACCGGTGTCGCGGTGCTGGGCCGACGCCGGCCGCCCGCGATCGGCGCGTTGACCATGGGACCGGGCGGCTGGGTCAGCCTCCGTGGCGTACCCGCACCGGCGCCCCGCGCGCCCCGGCCCTGGTGGGCCCGGCTGCTCCGGGCCCGTCGGCTGGTGGTCGAGCGGTGACGAACGCATCGGGTGCCCCCGTCGCCCCGGCGGGGGCGCGCTCGGGTGACGGGCCGCAGGGGGCGGCCCCGACAGGGCCGTTGGTCCCGGGTCACGCGGGCGGATCGCCCCTGCCGGCCACTGCCGGCCTGGGCGAGGCTGGAATCGCAGCGGGCGTGCCGTAGGGGCGCGCCCGGCGGACGGGGTGGAGCGGCCGGTGACCGGACAGGTCCAGTTCGCGGGCGGGGACGTACGCGCCGAGACCGTCGCGACGGCGGAGCCGGGCATCGGGCTCAGCTCCGCCGAGGCGGCGCGGCGGCTGCGCGTCGACGGGCCGAACGTCGCCGCCGCACCGCCCCGCCGGCACCTGGCCGGCCGGATCCTGCGGCAGCTCACCGATCCCCTGGTCGCCCTGCTGCTGGCCGCCGCCGTGGTCACCACCGCGCTGCGGGACTACCCCGACACGGCGGTGATCCTGCTCGTCGTCGCGGTGAACACCGCGATCGGGGTGGTCCAGGAGGTACGCGCCGACCGGGCCATCGCCGCGCTCGACCAGCTCGCCGCGCCGACCGCCCGGGTGGTCCGCGACGGTCACGACGTGGTGCTGCCCGCCGCCGAACTGGTCCGGGGCGACCGCGTCCGGCTCGAGGCCGGTGACGTGGTCCCGGCCGACCTGCTGCTCGACGCAGCGAACCGGCTGACCCTGGACGAGTCGGCGCTGACCGGCGAGTCGGTCTCGGTGGCCCGCGAGGTGGGCGCGGAGGCCAGCGCCGGCACGGTGGTGACCACCGGCCGGGCCGCCGGCACGGTGCTGCGGACCGGCCCGGCCAGCGCGCTGGGCCGGATCGCCACCCTGGCGGCCACCACCCGGCCGGCCGCCACGCCGCTGCAACGCCGCCTCAACGCCCTCGGCCGGATCCTCGGCCTGGTCGCCGTGCTCCTCTCCGGGCTGGTCTTCGCCGTCGGCGTGCTCGGCGGGCGGCCGGTGGTGGACATGGCGGTCACCGCCGTCAGCCTGGTGGTGGCCGCCGTACCGGAGTCGCTGCCGGCGGTCGTCACGCTTGCCCTGGCTCTCGGCGCGCGCCGGATGGCCGCTGCCCGGGCGATCCCCCGCCGGTTGCACGCGGTGGAGACGCTCGGCTCGGTCACCGTGATCGCCTCGGACAAGACCGGCACGCTCACCGAGGGCCGGATGGCCGTCCAGCAGGCGGTCACCGCCGACGGCGCCCGGTTCTCGGTCACCGGCAGCGGGTACGCCCCGCACGGCGCGGTGCACCGGGACGGCGTCCAGGTGAGCGCGCCGGACGAGCTTCGCCGGCTGGCCCGCGCCGGGCTGCTCTGCAACGACGCGACCCTGGCCCCGCCGGACGACGAACGGCCGGGGTGGCGCGCCGTCGGTGACCCGCTGGAGGCGGCGCTGGTGGCCTTCGCCGCCCGCTCCGGCCTGGACCCCGACGCCACCCGCCGGGCCTGGCCCCGGATCGCCGAACACCCCTTCGACCAGCAGCTACGCCGGATGACCACGGTGCACCGCTCCTGCGACGGCCGCTACCTGGTGGTGTGCAAGGGCGCTCCGGAGAGTGTGCTCACCGCACCGCTGCTCGACGCCACCGCCGACGAGTTGGCCGCGTTGAGCGCCGCCGCGCACCGGCTGGCCGCCGACGGGCTGCGGGTGCTCGCGCTGGCGGCGGCCCTGGTCGACAGCCCGCCCGCCGATCCTGCCCAGCCGCAGGGACTACGCCCGCTGGGACTGGTCGCGGTCGGTGACCCGCTGCGCGCCGGTGCGCCGGACACCGCCGGTGGCCTCGCCGACGCCGGGGTCCGGCTGGTGCTGATCACCGGCGACCATCCGGCCACCGCGGCCACCATCGCCGGTCGGCTCGGCCTCTGGCGCGAAGGCGATCCGGTGGTACGCGGCGACACCGGCGATCCCGCCGAGGCGCCCCCGGCCGCCCGGGTGTTCGCCCGTACCCAGCCGGAGCAGAAGCTCGACATCATCGCCGGGTTGCAGTCGCGGGGGCACGTGGTGGCGATGACGGGCGACGGGGTCAACGACGCGCCGGCGCTGCGGCGGGCCGACATCGGCGTGGCCATGGGTGGCGGCACCGAGGTCGCCCGCCAGGCGGCCGACCTGGTGCTGGTCGACGACGAGTTGTCGACCGTGACCACCGCGATCGGCGAAGGCCGGCGGATCTACGACAACATCCGCCGGTTCCTGCGCTACGCCCTCTCCGGCGGTCTGGCCGAGATCGCGGTGATGCTGCTCGGGCCGCTGTTCGGGCTGCCCGTGCCGCTGCTGCCGGCACAGATCCTCTGGATCAATCTGCTCACCCACGGTGTGCCGGGGGTCGCCCTGGGTGCCGAGCCGGCCGAGCCCGGGACGCTACGCCGGGCACCGCGCTCGCCCCGCGAGTCGGTGCTGGGTGCCGGGCTGGGCCGGCAGATCCTGGTCACCGGCGCGCTGATCTCGGCGGTGACGCTCGGCGCGGGCGTACTCGCCGCACGGTGGGACCGGCCCTGGCAGTCGGTGGTGTTCGTGGTGCTCGGCCTGGCCCAACTCGGGGTGGCGCTGGCGGTCCGGGCGCCCCGGCCGGCGGGCGCACGGCGGGGCAATCCGGCGCTGCCGCTGGCCGTGGCCGCCTCCGCCCTGCTACAGGTAGCCGGGGTGCTGGTGCCGCCGCTGCGGGAGTTGCTCGGCACCGAGGCGCTCAGCGCGGTGGAGCTGCTCGCCTGCGCCGTGGTGAGCACCCTGCCGGGTCTGCTGCTGTGGCTCAGCCGGCAGATCGGCGCCCGGAAACGGCGGTGCGGGTCCGTGACACCGCCCGGTGAGTCAGGCTGACAACGGACGAGGAGGAGACGATGACCAGCAACATGGCAGCCCCGGTGGTGGTGGGTGCGGACGGTTCCGAGGTGGCCTTGCAGGCGGTCCGGGCCGCCGCGCGCGAGGCCGCGCAGCGCAACTGCCCGCTGCGGATCGTGCACGCGTTCATCTGGCCGCTGATGCGGGTGCCGCTGGGACCGGCACCCGGCGCGCCCGCCGACGGCGGGCTGCGCAACCAGGCGTGGCAGCACGTCGACGAGGCGGTGGCCGAGGCCCGCAAGGTGGCGCCGGAGGTCACCGTGGACGGTGCGGTGGTCCACGGCGCGGCCAGCGCGGTCCTGCTCGCGGAGTCCGCTGCCGCAACTCTTGTGGTGCTCGGCAGCCGGGGCCTCGGCGGTTTCGCCGGACTACTGCTCGGCTCGACCGCCGTGCAGGTCAGCGCGCACGCCGACTGCCCGGTGCTGGTGATCCGGGGTGAAGCGCCGGCGAGCGGTCCGGTGGTGGTCGGTGTCGACGGCTCGGAACTCTCCGAACAGGCGGTGGCGTTCGCGTTCGCGGAGGCGTCCCGGCGGGACACCGAGCTGATCGCGGTGCACGCCTGGCTGTATCCGACCCCGGTCGGCCCCGGCGACATCCTTCCGCTGGTCTACGACCTGGACGCCTTCCGGGAGCAGGAGGAGCGCGTCCTCGCCGAATCGGTGGCCGGCTGGTCCGAGCGCTATCCGGAGGTGACCGTGCGGCAGCGGCTGGTCCGCGGCTCCCCCGGCGGGGCGCTTGTGGAACAGTCCCGCACCGCGCAACTGGTGGTGGTCGGCGCACGCGGGCGGGGCGCGCTGGGCGGGCTGCTGCTCGGCTCGGTCAGCCACGCGGTGCTGCACCACGCCGAGTCGCCGGTGGCGATCGTACGGAAGCCGCGTACGGTCAAGGGATCATGACCGACCGGTCGACAACGACCTGACCGATCTCTGGAGAAGGCTGATGAACCGAGCTGTCGTGGTGGGCGTGGACGGGTCGCCACCGAGCCTGGTCGCCGCCGAGCACGCCGCGCAGGCGGCGGTGTGGCGCTCCCGCCCGCTGCACCTGGTGCACGGCTACCTGCATCCGCTCGGCTACGGGGTACCGATCAACCCGTACGACGTGGGGTTGCCGGCGCCCTCGGAGGACGGCCGCAAGATGCTCGAACAGACCGCCGCTGAGCTGCTCGACAGGTGGCCGGGGTTGAGCGTCGAGGTGCGGCAGGTGGCCGGCGGTCCGGGCGCCACCCTGGTCGAGGAGTCGCGGCGGGCGGAGCTGGTGGTGGTGGGCAGCCGGGGCCTCGGTGGCTTCGCCGGGCTGCTGCTCGGCTCGGTCGGCACCCAGGTTGCCGCGCACGGCCACTGCCCGGTGCTGGTGGTCCGGCCGCCCGACCGGCCGATCCCGACCGAGGGACCGGTCCTGGTCGGGGTGGACGGCTCGGAGCCGGCCGAACTCGCCGTCGGGTACGGCGCGGACGAGGCCGCTCGGCGCGGCGTCGAGCTGGTGCTGGTGCACATCGCCGACGAGCGGAACGCCGATGCCGACGGGCCGGCCACGGAGCTGCTGGCCACGGCGGCGGCGGCCGCCCGGGGCGCCCATCCGGACCTGACCGTGACCGAGCGCCTGGTCACCGCCCCCAAACCCGACCAGGCGCTGATCGAGGCGTCCGAGACGGCCGCGCTGGTGGTGGCTGGGTCCCGGGGGCGGGGCGGTTTCACCGGGCTGCTGCTCGGCTCGGTCAGTCAGGCGCTTGTGCACCACGCCCGCTGCCCGGTGCTCGTCGCCCACCCGTACGGGCACGCGGCCTGAGCCGGTACCGCCGCCCCGGTGCGGGCCGGCGGGCGTCCCCGGGCCGGCGGGCATCGCGGGCCGGCGGTTCAGGCGTCCCGGCCGCGCAGCAGCTGCTCGAAGTCGGTGGTGAGGGTGAACGGATCGGCCGGTCCGCTCGCGGCGGGCCGCCTGTGGATCTCCTCGGCCAGCTCCCGGCCGGCCCGGCCGATCCGGGCGCGCAACGCCCCCTCGGCCGTGCCGCCCGACCAGTCCTCAGGCGCGGCGAAGACCGCCGTCGGGGTCACCACCGCCCGCAGGTAGCTGAACATCGGACGGACCGCGTGTTCCAGCGCGAGGGAGTGCCGGGCGGTGCCGCCGGTGGCGCCGATCAGCACCGGCCGGCTGGCCAACGCCTCCGCGTCGACCAGGTCGAAGAACGACTTGAACAGCCCGTTGTACGAGGCGTTGAAGATCGGCGTGACGGCGATCAGCCCATCGGCGCCGGTGACCTGCTCCAACGCCTGCCGCAGCGGCTCCGACGGGAAGCCGGTGAGCAGGTGGTTGACGATGTCGTGGGCGTGCTCACGCAGGTCGACCGGGCGCAGCTCGACCGTGTCGCCGCGCCCGACCAGCTCGTCGCGGGTGGCCGCGGCGAGCTGGTCGGCGAGCAGCCGGGTCGACGAGGGCTGACTGAGACCCGCCGACACCACGGCTAGGGTGCGTGCGGTCACCGGTCAGCCTCCACGCCGGTCCCGGCGAGGGTCTCGTCGCTGCGCGTCGCGTTCGCGTCCCCCTGCGCCCCGGCATCGCCGCGCTCGGCGGCGGCCCGCAGCGACGCGTGCGTCGGCGCCAGCGGTACGTGTGCCGGCCGCAGCGACTCGAACTCCTTGCGCAGCACCGGCACGACCTCCTCGCCGAGGAGGTCCAGCTGCTCCAGCACCGTCTTCAGCGGCAGCCCGGCGTGGTCCACCAGGAACAGCTGGCGCTGGTAGTCGCCGACGTACTCGCGGAAGCCGAGCGTCCGGTCGATGACCTGCTGCGGGCTGCCCACGGTCAGCGGGGTCTGCGAGGTGAACTCCTCAAGCGACGGGCCGTGCCCGTAGACCGGCGCGTTGTCGAAGTACGGCCGGAACTCGCGTACCGCGTCCTGGGAGTTGCGGCGCATGAACACCTGGCCGCCAAGGCCGACGATGGCCTGGTCGGCGGTGCCGTGGCCGTAGTGCTCGAAGCGCTGCCGGTAGAGCCCCACCATCCGCCGGGTGTGCTCGGCCGGCCAGAAGATGTGGTTGGCGAAGAAGCCGTCGCCGTAGTAGGCGGCCTGCTCGGCGATCTCGGGGCTGCGGATCGAGCCGTGCCAGACGAACGGCGGTACGCCGTCGAGCGGGCGCGGTGTCGAGGTGAACGACTGAAGCGGCGTACGGAAGCGTCCCTTCCAGTCGACCACGTCCTCGCGCCAGAGCCGGCGCAGCAGGTCGTAGTTCTCGATCGCGAGCGGGATGCCGTTGCGGATGTCCTGGCCGAACCAGGGATAGACCGGGCCGGTGTTGCCGCGCCCCATCATCAGGTCCACCCGGCCGTCGGCGAGGTGCTGCAACATCGCGTAGTCCTCGGCGATCTTCACCGGGTCGTTTGTGGTGATCAGCGTGGTCGCGGTGGAGAGCAGCAGCCGCTCGGTACGGGCGGCGATCCAGCCCAGCATGGTGGTGGGCGACGACGGCACGAACGGCGGGTTGTGGTGCTCGCCGGTGGCGAAGACGTCGAGACCGACCTCCTCGGCCTTGAGCGCGATGGTCACCATCGCCTTGATCCGCTCGGCCTCGGTCGGCTCACGACCGTTGGTCGGGTCGACCGTGACGTCGCCGACGGTGAAGACTCCGAACTGCATGACCGCTCCTCGTCTCGTCCGACCGGGGCGGGGTGCCTCCCGGCGCTCCCGACAACATATTTGACGAGTCAACTATTCCGCGAGCCCGTCTCGCCCCAGTGTCCCCCGTCACCGCTGACGCAGACATTGCCGGACGGGTCAGGTTCGGCGGCGTGGCACGTGCCGGCGGTACGGGCTGACGGTCGGGTCGCCGGTGATCCAGAAGCGCCAGGGCACGTCGTGCGCGGCGGCCACCCCGACGCGCGGCCCGGCGGAGACGGCCGACGGCGCGACCGGGCGGGACGGCGGCGTCAGCAGCAACGCTCCGGTCCCGTCGAGCATCGAGGTGCCGTTCGCCGTCGCGTCGACGCCGAGCGCCACCACCAGCCGGGCCGGCCCACGAGCCAGATCCCGGTCGGCCACCTCGCCCCGCCGCTTGCGGGCGAGATCCACCCCCTCGATCACCTCACCGGCGCGCAGCAGGACCGCCGCCGCCTCCCCGTCGCGGCCGCAGACGACGTTCAGACACCAGTGGACCCCGAAGACGAAGTACGTGTAGGCGTGCCCCGCCGGCCCGAACATCACCCTGGTGCGCGGTGTCGGACCACGGTGGGCGTGCGAGGCCGGGTCCTCTCCGGTGCCGGCGTACGCCTCGACCTCGGTGAGCCGGATCCGTACGCCACCGGCCGAGACCTCCCAGCCGAGCAGGCTACGTGCGGTCTCGGCGACGGCGGCGGCGGGCGCGTGCAGCCACGGATGGTCCATCCGTCCAGGTAACCGCCTGCCACCTCGACCCGCAACGCCGGCCGGCCCGACGCCCGATGTGATCCGGGCCGCCTCAGCCGGCCCGAGCCACCACCACCTGAGCGCTGGTACGTGTGCGCAGGACCGTTCGCAGGTGCGCCTGTTCCGTAAGCACCCGACGGTGCACCTGCCGGAGCGCGGGGCCCGGCTCCACCCCCAACTCCTCCACCAACCGATCGCGGGTACGGCGATAGACGGCAAGCGCGTCCGCCCGCTGTCCGGACCGGTCGAGCGCGATCATCAACTGCCCGACCAGGCGCTCCCGCAGCGGATGGTGTGCCGCGAGGCTGAGCAGTTCACCGATGAGTCGGACATGGTGACCGAGGCGTAGTTCGGCCTCGATCCGGTCCTCGATCGCGGCCAGTCGCAGCTCCCGCAGCCGGGGTCCTTCGGTGTGTCGGATCATGGCAGGGCCGAGGTCGGCCAGGGCCGGGCCGCGCCAGAGGGCGAGCGCCGCGCGCAGGGCGGTGGCCGCCCCAGCCGGATCGGTGGCCATCCGGGCCCGGGCGTAGGCGGCGCCCTGCTCGAAGCGGTGCAGGTCGAGCGCGGCAGGGGTGATCCGCAGCAGGTAGCCGGAGGAGTTGGTCTGCAACACGGGTTCGGGCAGGGTCCGCCTGATCCGCGAGATGTAGGTCCGGATGGTCCGGAGCGAACTGGCGGGCGGGTCATGTCCCCAGATCCGGTCGGCCAACGACTCCACGCTCACGGTTCGGTTGGCGGACAGGAGCAGGACGGCGAGCACGGCACGTTGCTTGGCCGCGCCCAGGGTGAGCGACCGGGTGCCGTGCCCGATCTCCAACGGCCCGAGAAGACGGAAATCCACTTTGGTTAGGCAAGCAGCCGGCCTGTTCGTCCGGCAAGATCCCGACGGCAGCCGGACGATTCCAGACATCCGCGTACGGTCCTGCCGGACGCTGCCGGACGACCGGCGCTGAGATTCCGATCCACATGAGAGAGTAAGTGCGCCGGTACCGACGGTGGCGACTGGGACGGCGTCGGCAGGCGAGTGGAGGCAGTGGGTGGGCGCTACGGGGGAAACGGACGCCGGAACGCGTGAACCGGGCAATGGACCGCCGGACCCGGCGGTTGCCGGGGACCCGGCGCAGTTGGTTGCTGAGCTCAACCGGTTACGCGCCTGGGCGGGGCAGCCTTCGCTGCGCGTCCTGCGGAAGTTGGCCGGGACCCGTCCGGGGCCGGGCGGCCGGCAGTTGGAGGCCCTGCCCAGCAGCACCACCCACGAGGTGCTCGCCGGCAAGCGTCTCCCCCGGCTGCCCCGACTGGAGTTCGTCGAGTCCTTCGTGCGGGCCTGCCTGCGGGCCCGGCGGTGCCGGGAACACGAGATCGAGACCGAGGTCGAGCGCTGGCGGCAGGCGTGGCGTGCGCTTGCCGATCCCCCGACGACCCGCGAGGAGCGCGCCGACGAAGGTGACGTGCCGGCCCCGACCGTCGGTGTCGACGCGGCCGTACCGGACCCCGACGGGCCGGTCGCACCGGCGGCACCGGGGTCGGCCGGCCGCTGGCGGCTGCTCGTCACCACGGCGCTGGTCTTCTTCCTGATCGGCGGGGCCGCCGGCATGGCCGGCACCAGGATGCTCTCCGGCGGCCACCTGTCGCCGTCCGGAGGCCAGGCCGACCGGCTTGACTTCGGTACGCCGCCCAGCGCCACCGCCGTGGTGGACTCCCCGACAGACCGGTGCGCGGCGGCCCAACCCCGCCCCGCCGGCACCGAACTGGTCGACGAGAGCGACTTCGGCACCGGAGCCGCCGGCCCCTGGGACCTGAGCGCGGCGACAGTGGACGTCTCCGGTGGGCCCGGCCGGCTCTGGGCCCGGGTGCTGGGTGGCACGGCCGATCCCTGGGACGCGATCCTGATGTACCGGGGTGTGCACCTGGTCGAGGGACGCAGCTACACGCTCTCGTTCGACATGCTCACCAGCGCACCGGCCCGCGTCCGGGTCACCGTGCAGGAGAACGTGCCACCCGACTATCCGGCGCTGCTGATGCGTGACCTCGACACCGATCCGATGCTCTGCCATCAGCGCTTCTCCTTCGTCGCCGACCGGAGCACCGGACAGGGGGAGATCACCTTTCAACTGGGCGGTCATCCCGAGACCTACCAGGTCATGCTGGCCAATCTCTCGCTGGTGGCGGAGGCTGCGGCCCCGAGCCCGAGCAGATAACTACTCTCCGTAGCAGTAGCGCTATCGAGGTGATACTGACGCGGGCCAGGCTGAGGTCGGCAATCGCCGATTCCTCCCTCTAGGAGTCCTCAGTGGTCCGTTCGTCCTCGTCCACGTCGCCGTCGAAAGGTCACCGGCTCAGACGGTACGCCCGCCTGCTGGCCGGTACCGTGCTGGCCACGGTGCTGGGCAGCACCCTGGCGGCACCCGCCCAGCCGGCGGCTGCGGCGCCCCTGGCGGAGCTGATCAGCAACGGCAGCTTCGGCAGCGGCTCCACGACCTCCTGGTGGAACAGCCAGCACACCAGTTTCCAGGTCGTCGCCGGGCAGCTCTGCGTAAACGTGGCCGGCGGAACCACGAACGTGTACGACGCATTGGTCGGCCAGAGCGGCATCTCGCTGACCCAGGGGAAGGCGTACGCGCTCTCCTTCGACGTCTCGGCGAACGCGTCGATCAACATCCGGGCCCGGGTGCAGCTCGAAGCCGCCCCGCAGACGGCCGCCGTCGACCAGGGCGTCCAGGCCAACGCCGGCCTGCGCCGGATCTCGGTCCCGTTCGCCTCCTCGATCGGCACCTCAAGCGGACAGGTGGTCTTTCAGCTCGGCGGCCGGCCGCAGGCGGTGACCGTGTGCCTGGACAACATCTCCCTGATCGAGACGGAGTTGGTCGACAACGGCACCTTCGGCAGCGCCACCACATCGTGGTGGCGGAGCAACACCGCGACCCAGTTGAGCGTGGACGGCCAACGGCTCCGGGTCGGCGTGGGGGGCGGCACCGCCCAGCCGTGGGACGACATCGTTGGCCAGAGCGGCCTGACGCTGCGGGCCGGTCGCTCCTACCGGATGGCCTTCGACGCCTCGGCCAGTACCGCGCGGGCCGTGCAGGCGGTCGTGCAGCGGGAGGCGGCCCCGCACGCCGCGCCGTTCAGTCGCAGCATCAACCTCACCACCAGCCTTCAGCACTTCTCCTTCACCTTCACCTCGCCGCTGGCTGCCAGCGACGGGCAGGTGCTCTTCCACTTCGGCGGCGGCCCGGCCTTCACCGCCTGGCTCGACAACGTCTCCCTGGTCGAGCTGACCGAGGCCCCGTTCGATCCGGTGCGCTACTGGAACGGCGTCCTGCTCGACGCGTACCGCGCCGCGACCGGCACCGCGGCCGGTCCGACCGTGCTCGGTCGAGCCGGCGCGATGATGCACGGCGCGATCTACGACGCGGCCACCTCGGTGGTGCCGACCAGCCAGCCGTACCTGGTCCGGGTGCCGGTCACGGCGGACAGCGTCGCCCCGTCCCTGGAAGCGGCGATCAACAAGGCGGCGTACACCGCGCTGGTGGCGGCGTTCCCGGGCCGTAACTTCACCGCGAATCTGACCCACGCCACCGCCCAGCTACCGACCGGCACCAGCCAGCTGCAACTCGACCGGGGTGCCTCGATCGGCGCGCAGGCGGCCGACGCCATGATCTCGGCCCGGAGCAACGACGGTTCCGCCAACAACGCGCCGTACCAGTCGGAAAACGTTCCCGGCGCGTGGCGGCCGACGGACTCCCGGCCGGCGCTGGCCCCGAACTGGGGCCTGGTCAAGCCGTTCGCGATGACCTCGGGCAGTCAGTTCCGCCCGCCACCGCCGCTGGCCGCCACCTCCTACGCGGACCTGCTCGGCAAGGCGGAGTACGGCAACCAGGTCAACGAGGTCCGGCAGTTGGGCGCGGCGAACTCGACCACGCGGACCGCCACGCAGACCCAGATCGCCCACTTCTGGGCCAACGACCTGGACGGCACGTACAAGCCGCCGGGGCAGTTGCTGGAGCACACCACGATCCTCTCGGTGCAGCGTGGCCTGACCATCATGGAGAACGCCCGGCTCTACGGGCTGGTGGGGCTGGCCCTCGCCGATGCCGGCATCGTCGCCCGGGACGGAAAGTTCCTGACCAGCATCGACCTGTGGCGGCCGGAGACCGCGATCCAGCGCGCCCACGAGGACGGACGGCCGGAAACCGTCGCCGACCCCAACTGGCGACCGTTGTCCAAGGATCTCGCCGGGGTCAGCTTCTCCCCACCGTTCCCGGCGTACGCCTCCGGGCACGCCACCTTCGCCGGAGCCTGGGCGGGCATCATGCGGCGCTACTTCGGCACCGACAACCTGGCCTTCACCCTCACCACCGACGACCCGTACGCCTCGGGGGTCACCCGGGGCTTCACCAGCTTCAGCCAGGCGGCGACCGAGAACGCGGTGAGCCGGATCTACCTCGGGGTGCACTTCCGGTTCGACGCCGATGCCGGTGTCGCCTCCGGCGAGGCGCTGGCGGCGCACGTCTTCGCCAACCGGCTCCGCCCGTAGCCGGACCCGTTCTCCTGCTGGTGCCGGGTACGGCCACGGGGCGTATCCGGCACCAGCAGGATCTCGGTCTTCACAATTCTTGCTCGACGTCGCAGTCCGCCGTGCGGCTCATGACCGCCCGCCGCCGGGCAACAGAAGATCACAGAAAACCCGATGCCGTCCGCCCTGCTCGTCCTCGGCCGCCACGGTGACCTCCCTGCCTGGCGGCCTGGGCCGCCTTCGTGGTGGGCGTGAAGCGGCAGACCCGCCGCAGCTGAGGTGGCGGGGCGCGGGCCAGCGCCCGGCAGTTGCGGCGAGCAGGTCCGCGCCCTCAACCAGTCGAGGAAGCTTGATTTCACACCGAAATTTTTATTTCAGGGTGAAATCAGACCAGAGCAACTCATCACCGGCAGCTCACCCCGCGCGAAGATCTCTCCCGCCGGGTGTCCGCCTCCTGACTTCTCCCGTCCTCGCCTTCACCCCGGCGGCCTGGGCCGCCTTCGTGACGGGCGCAGCGAGACATGTGCGGATCACGAGTGGACCACGACGTCCCAGCGCCCACACCGTGAGCGCGAAGCAGCAGAGCGCCGTTCCGGTGATCGTGACCGCTGTCCAGCCGCCCGCCGACCAGAGCATGGCCGCGGCGGCGGAGCCGATGGCAGCGCCGATGAAGTTACTGGCGGCAAGCGCCGTGTTGAGCCGGCTGCGGGCCTCGTGGGAAAGAGCGAACAGCCGCGCCCGGTTGAGGAGAGCCTGCAGCTGAAGCGCGACGTCGATCATGATGATCACGATGACGATAAGTACGACGGACCGGCCGGCGAACGCCGCGGTGACGAAGGCGCTGAGGGCCAACACCCAGGCCGCGCCGGTGGCCGGAAGCGACAAACCTCGGTCGTGCAGACGACCGCCGTGCAGGCCGGAAAGGACACCGGCGAGGCCCGCCAACCCGAACAACCCGATCACCGCTACCGGATACCGGAACGGTGGACCGCTGAGCAGGAACGTCAACGCCGTCCAGAACAGCGAGAACGTGGCGAACCCGGTGGCAGCCAGCACCAGCGTCCACCGGGCCACCCGCTCGCGCATCACCACCAGGCCGACCGAGACGATGAGCTGCGGGTACGGCATTCGCGTCCGCGGTCCCAACGGCGGAATCGCACGATAGAGCAACACCGCGAGCAGGACAGCGACGACCGCGGCGAGGGCGAAGACCGCACGCCACCCGGCCGCGCCGGCGACGAACCCGCTGATCGTGCGGGAAGCCAGAATACCGGTGAGGGTCCCGGACCCGACGACACCGACGATCCGACCCCGGTGGGCATCGCCAGCCAGGTCCCCGGCGAGTGGGGTGAGAATCTGCCCGGAAATCGTCGTCACACCGAGCACGCCCAGTGCGAGCAGGAGCATGCCGATCGACGGCGCAAGCGCGCACAACAACAGGGCGACGGCCGAGGCCAGCAGCATCACCGGAACGAACCGGCGGCGGTCGAGAACGTCGCCGAGCGGCACGAGCAACAACACACCGACGGCGTACCCGACCTGCGTCGCCGTGACCAGCCAACCAGCCGTCGGGGTCGCGGCGCGCAGATCACCGGCAATGAAGCCCAGCAACGGCTGCGCCCAGTACAGGTTGCCGATGGCCACTCCCGCCGCCAACGCGAACAGGAACGTCAGCCGGCGGCTCATCTCCGACGGCGGTGCCATCCGGCGTACTGCCACCCTGCCACGCTAAAGCGCGGAATCAAGGCGTGAGAACCCCGCAGTTCTCGTAGCGGCCTCTCATCGGGCGTCTCCTGCCGTGGATTGCTCGGTGACCCCGCGTCAATGAGCGGGCACCGAGACACAGACCATTGTGGTGTCCTCCAGCGCCTCGACGATCCCCGGTGTCTGCTCCGGCACATGCACGAAGTCGCCCGAACGAACCGTCACGGCGTCGCCCTCGGCACCCACCCGTAAGGCTCCGCTGAGCACCACCCAGACCTCCGCGTAGGAGGCCGGTAGGTCGGCACGCGCCCCGGCAGCGAAGAACGCCGGGTACGCACTCATCGACCGGCCGACCTCTTTGTTGAGGCCCGGCGCGATAAGAATCCGGTCATCGAAGCGGACGGCGTCGTCGCCGATCACCGAGCTGAACCGACGGACCCGCGCGGACGTCTCCGACATGTCGAACGCCTTCCCATATCCAGACCAAGACCCTAGAACCTCAAGTCTGGTTGAAGTCAAGGGAATAGTCATCGAATTGAATTCCGCCTGACGACGGGTGTGATCCGGGACGCCGACGCCTAGGAAATTAGGGCAGCCTTACCTTAGAGTGCCTCCGTGACTGTCGCTCCATCCCTGGTCCCGGCCCGGCGGGCGGTGCCGTTCGTCCGCGATCTCGCGAGCCACGGCAACCGGACCGCTGTCGTCACCACGGCCGGTGAGATCAGCTACGCCGATCTTGCCCGCCGGGTCGCCGAGGGGGCCGAACGGCTCGGCAGCGTACGCCGGCTGGTGCTGGTGGTCGGTGCGAACAGCCTCGACGCGCTGGTGGCGTACCTGGCTGCGCTGCACGGCGGGCATCCGGTGCTGCTGGTGCCCGACGGGCCCGCGCTGCCGGAGCTGGTGCGGGCGTACGACCCGGACGTGCTGCTCGGGCCGGACGCCGGCTGGGCGGTCCAGGAACGGCGGGTCGGCAGCGCACACGAGCTGCACCCCGACCTGGCGCTGCTGCTGAGCACCTCCGGCTCCACCGGCTCGCCGAAGCTGGTCCGGCTCTCCCACGACAACCTCGCGGCCAACGCCGAGTCGATCGCGCGGTATCTGGGCATCCGGGAGAGCGACCGGGCGGTCACCTCGCTGCCGCTGCACTACTGCTACGGGCTGTCGGTGGTGCACAGCCACCTGGCCCGGGGCGCGGCGCTGGTGTTGACCGATCTTTCCGTAGCCGACGCCTGCTTCTGGGAGCTTTTCCGGGCCGCCCGGTGCACCAGCCTGGCCGGTGTGCCGTACACCTTCGAGCTGCTGGACCGGGTCGGCTTCGCCGAGATGGAGCTGCCGCAGCTGCGATATGTCACCCAGGCCGGCGGTCGGCTCGCCCCCGAGCGGGTCCGCCGCTACGCCGAGCTGGGCCGACGCGGCGGCTGGGACCTCTTCGTCATGTACGGGCAGACCGAGGCGACCGCGCGGATGGCGTACCTGCCGCCGGACCTCGCGGCCGAACAGCCGGCGGCGATCGGCGTGCCGGTGCCCGGCGGCGCGTTCCGGCTCGCGCCGGTGCCCGACCATCCGGACCCGCAGGTAGGCGAGCTGGTGTACGCGGGCCGCAACGTCATGCTCGGCTACGCCGAGCGCCCGGCCGACCTGGCGCTCGGGCGCACCGTCACCGAGCTGCACACCGGTGACCTGGCCCGGCGCACCCCGACGGGACTGTACGAGATCGTCGGCCGGCGCAGCCGGTTCGCCAAGATCCTCGGGCTGCGGGTGGACCCGGACCAGGTCGAGGCGCTGCTGTCCCGGCACGGGGTGGCCGCCACCTGCGTCGGCACCGACGACGAACTGGTCGTGGCGGTGCCGGGTGACGCGGACGGCCGCGGCATACGCCGGCTGGTCGTCGACGCGGTGGGGCTGCCGCCGCGTGCCGTGCGGGTGCTGGTCCTGGCCGAGCTGCCCCGACTCGGCAACGGCAAGCCCGACCTGGCCCGGCTGCGCGCGCTGGCCGCCGCCGAGCCGGCCGGGGCCGCCGCCGAGCCGGCCGGGATCGACGCAGACGGGGTGAGCAGGTCGGCGCACGCAGCCAGCGGTCCGGCCGGCGGCGGCGCCTCGGCCGACGAGCTGTGCCGGCTGTACGCGCAGGTGCTCGACCGGGACGACGTACGCCCCGAGCTGAGCTTCGTCGACCTGGGCGGCGACTCGCTGTCGTACGTGGAGATGTCGGTCCGGCTGGAGCAGGCACTGGGCCACCTGCCGTCGAACTGGCACACCCTGCCGATCGCGGCACTGCGCGCGCCGCAGCGGCCCGGCAGCCGGCGGCGGTCGCTGGAGACCAGCGTGGCGTTGCGCGCGGCGGCCATCGTGCTGATCGTCGGTTCGCACATCCAACTCTTCGCCGTCACCGGCGGCGCGCACCTGCTGCTGGCGGTGGCCGGGTTCAACTTTGCCCGGTTCCAGCTCACCAGCGCCGGGCGGCGCGACCGGCTGCGGCAGATCGGCGCCAGCCTGGCCCGGATCGTGCTGCCGACGATGGCCTGGATCGGCGCGGTGATGCTGGTCAGCGACCAGTATCGGGCCAGCACCCTGCTGCTGGTGCACAGCATCGTCGGGCCGGACGAGGCGGGCAGCGGGTGGCACTTCTGGTTCATCGAGGCGGTGGTGTACCTGCTGGTCGGGTTGGCGGCGCTGCTCGCCCTGCGCCGGGTCGACCGGCTGGAGCGCCGGCACCCGTTCGCGCTGCCGTTGGGGTTGACCGCGCTCGGCCTGCTCGGCCGGTACGACGTGTTCGGCCTGGACGCCCGCTACGACCTGCCGGCCGCGCTGGTCGCCGGCTGGCTCTTCACCCTCGGCTGGGCCGCCGCCCGAGCCGACGGCATCGGGCAGCGGCTGCTGGTCAGCGCGGCGGCGGTGCTGATCGTGCCCGGCTTCTTCGGCCAGCCGGCCCGTGAGGCGCTGATCGTGGCCGGTTTCCTCCTGCTGGTCTGGCTGCCCACCGTGCCCAGCCTCCGGCTGGTCAACCGGATCGCCGGCCTGCTGGCCGCCAGTTCGCTCTACATCTACCTGACCCACTGGCAGGTCTACCCGCACCTGCGGCAGTGGCCGCTGGTGGCGCTGGCCGCCTGCCTGGCCGTCGGCATCGGCTATGCCGCCGTGGCCGGGCGGGTGGGTCGGCACGGGCTCGGCCTGGGCAGCGGGCTCGGCCTGGGCAGCGCCCAGGCGGACCGGGCCACCGGCTGACGCCGATGGCCCGGTCACGATCGTCGAGGGTGCCCCACTCACCCCGACGCCGTACGGTCACTGCTTGAGCAGCCACCCGGGGATCTTCGGGTCCTCGTAGACCGGCCCGGTCACGGCGTGGTAATCCGGCTGCGCGAACGCGTCGTCCGCGTACTCGGAGTAGCGGATCAGGTTCTGCACCTTCGCGGGAGAGACACCCGCCGCCACGTACGCGTCCCGCAGGCGCTGCGTCGAGGTGTAACTGTTGGCCACCGGCAGCACCGGGTCGCTGGTCGCGTGGGTGATCCAGAACGGGGTCCTGGCCGTGGCGATCTGCGCCGCCTGCGCCGGGGTGACCTGGAAGCCACCGTTGATCAGCGCACCGGCGAACAGGCCCGGGTGGCGGGACATCGCGTCGTACGCCAGGGTGGAGCCCCAGGAGAAGGTCGAGACGTAGACCCGGTCCCGGTCGGCGCCCCGGTGCTGGTTCAGGAAGGACCGCAGCAGCGCCACCATGGCGGCCGACTCGGCCACCGTGCCGATACGCGGGTTCTGCGGGGCCAGGACGATCACGTCCTCCCGGCTACCGGTGCGCTCCGGGCGCAGCCAGGCGGTGACCATGATGTCGACGGCGAGCTGCACGCCACGGTTCTCGCCGTCGAAGCCGGATCCCCAGCCGTGCAGGGCGACCACGACCGGGTACTGCTTGCGCGGGTTGTAGTTACGCGGCAGGTGGTACGCGTACGGCAGGTCGGTGCCGTCGTGCGTAAAGGTGCCGTGCTGGAACTCGTCCACCAGCAGGTTGATGGTGTCGCCGGTGAGCGGGTGCCGGGTCGGCCCGCCCTTGGCGAGCACCGGCCCGTTGCCCTTGCCCTTGCCGGGCTGGGCGTGCACGTCGGCGTTCTGGATCACCTGGGTCGGCAGGTCCGGGTTGACCTTCTCGTAGCAGCGACCCGAGCACGTCGACCGGATGACCGTGTTGCCACCCGGGTCGGCCATGCTCAGCTCGACGATGACGAATCGGCCGCGCTGCGAGGTGCCGCGCGGGTGCAGCGCGGGCCGGTCGTTGGTGTAGATCCGGGTGATCGTGCGGTCCGCCCGCTTGGCCAGATCCTCCGGTTCGTTGAACCGGAAGTTGTAGATGCTGTCGGAGACGGTGAACGTCGTGCGGTCCAGCTTGCGCGGATTGACGTCGGCCCGGTACTCCACGGCCACCGCCTTGACCTTCTGGCCGAAGCTGTCGACCTCGGTGATCGCGGCGATGCTCTGGATGCCGGTCTTGACGCCCTTGCCCAGCGGCGTGGCCGAGGCCGGCCCGCCGAGAGTCGCGACGAGCGCGATGCCGGTGAGGGCAGCGGCGAGGTGGCGAAATCTCATGCGATGTGCCCCTCCTGCAGTGGTGATGGGTGGCGGCAGAATCTTGCTAAATCGAGTTAGCAGTTTCAACGGTCACTCTGGCCACTCCGCCCCCTCATGTCAAGCCCCGGTCGTCAGCGGAAGGGGCAGGCTGGTCGCGGGAAAGACGAACGCGCGGCCCCGTGGCGAAACCACGGGTGCCGCGCGCGTCCGGCGCAAACCTCAGCGCGGAACGACCTGCTCCGCTGCCCACTCCCGCCAGCCCACCAACTGGTCGGCGGCGGCAGCGAGCTGGTCGGCCACCGGACCGGGACCGGTCGAGCCCGGGGTGATCCGGGCCGCCAGGGCCGAGCGGACCGACAGCACATCGCGTACGCCCGGGTCGAGGTGTTCGCTGATGGTGGCCAGGTCGGCGTCGGAGACCTCGTCGAGGGCGCAGTCCCGGGCCGCACAGAGCGCCACCAGCTTGCCGGTGATCTCGTGCGCGTCACGGAACGGCACACCCTTGCGAACCAGCCAGTCGGCCACCTCGGTGGCCAGCGAGAAGCCCACCGGCGCGGCGGCGACCAGCCGGTCGACGCGTACCGTCATGGTGGAGATCATTCCGGCGAGGGCCGGCAGCAGCAGTTCCAGGGTGTCGACCGCGTCGAAGGCCGGCTCCTTGTCCTCCTGCATGTCCCGGTCGTAGGTCATCGGCAGGCCCTTGAGCATGGTCAGTACGGCGACCAGCCCGCCGACGAGCCGGCCGGACTTGCCCCGGGCCAGCTCGGCGATGTCCGCGTTCTTCTTCTGCGGCATGATCGACGAGCCGGTGGCGAAGGCGTCGTCCAGCTCGACCCAGCCGAACTCCTGCGACGTCCAGAGCACCACCTCCTCGCCGAGGCGGGACAGGTGCACCCCGATCATCGCGGTGGCGAAGAGGAACTCGGCGACGAAGTCCCGGTCGGCGACCGCGTCCATCGAGTTGGCGAAGGAGGTCCGGAAGCCGAGTTCCTTCGACACCGCCACCGGGTCCAGCGGCAGGCCCGACCCGGCCAGCGCGCCGGCACCGAGCGGGCTGACCGCGGCCCGATGGTCCCAGTCGCGCAGCCGCTCCAGGTCGCGCAGCAGCGGCTGCACGTGGGCGAGCAGCCAGTGGCCGAAGGTGACCGGCTGGGCGTGCTGGAGGTGGGTCATGCCGGGCGCGGCGGTGTCCACGTGCCGCTCGGCCTGCTCCACAAGCGCCTCGGCCAGCTCGACCAACCGGGCGGCCACGCCCCGGGCGTGGTCACGCAGGTAGAGCCGCAGGTCGGTGGCGACCTGGTCGTTGCGGGACCGGCCGGCACGCAGCTTGCCGCCGAGGCCGCCGAGCCGCTCCAGCAGCCCGCGTTCCAGGGCGGTGTGCACATCCTCGTCGTCGACGGTCGGGCGGAACGCACCCGAGGCGCAGGCCGCCTCCAGGTCGTCGAGGGCGGCGAGCATGCGGCCCAGTTCCTCCGGGTCGAGCAGCCCGGCGCCGGCCAGCACCCGGGCGTGCGCCCGGGAACCGGCGATGTCGTACGGGGCCAGGCGCCAGTCGAACTGGACGCTCACCGACAGCCGCGCGAGCGCCTCCGACGGGCCGCCGGCGAACCGGCCACCCCACAGACTCGTCCGGTTCGCTGGGGCGCTGTTCTCGGTCAGGCTCTTGTCATCCACCCCGCCAATTCTGGTGGTCAAGGCCGCACCCCATCCAGCCGGGCCACGCTCTCCAACTGCTCCGTCAAGGTGTGTTGTCCCCTTCAGTGTTGTCGTCCCGGCGGGCCCAGCGGGCGAGCCGTTCGCCGAGCGCCGCCCCGCCGTCGGGCTCGCGCGCCACGACGAGGATGGTGTCGTCGCCGGCGATGGTGCCGACGATCTCCGTCAGGCCCGCCCGGTCCAACGCGCTGGCCAGGTACTGGGCCGCGCCGGGCGGAGTACGCAGCACCGCGATGTTGCCGCTGGAGTCGACCTCATTGAGCAGTTCCCGCAGCAGCCGCACGAGGCGGGCCGGTGCCCCCTCGGCATCGCGCAGCGGGCGGTGGCCGTCCTCCGGGATGACGTAGACGGCCCGACCGTCCCCGCCCCGGGCGGTGACCGCGCCGAGTTCCTTCAGGTCCCGGGAGAGGGTGGCCTGGGTGACCTGCACACCCTCGTCGCCGAGCAGTTCGGCCAGCTCGGTCTGCGAGCGAATCTCGTGGTCGCGGATCAGCTCGACGATGCGGGCGTGCCGGGCGGCACGGGTCAACGGTGCGGTCACCGAACCTCCTCGGTCGCTACGGCGGCGCCGCTGCTCACGCCGTCTGCGTGAGCAGGAACGCCAGCAACGCCTTCTGGGCGTGCAACCGATTCTCCGCCTGGTCGAAGACGGCGCTGCGCGGGCCGTCGAGCATCTCGTCGGTGATCTCCTCGCCGCGGTGCGCGGGCAGGCAGTGCAGCACGATCGCCTCCGGCGCGGCGTGCCCGAGCAGCGCCTTGTTGACCTGGTACGGCAGGAACGGGGTGATCCGGTCCAGCCCGTCGCTCTCCTGGCCCATCGAGGTCCAGGTGTCGGTGGCGACCACGTCGACATCCCGGACCGCGGCGACCGGGTCGGTGAGCACCCGCACCGACCCGCCGGTGCCGGCGGCGATCGCCTCGGCCCGGGCCACCACGTCGGCGGCGGGCTGGAAGCCGGCCGGGCCGGCGACCCGCACGTGCATCCCGGCGGTCGCGCCAGCCAGCAGGTACGAGTGGGCCATGTTGTTCGCCGCGTCGCCGACGTACGCCAGGCTCCGGCCGGCGGTGCCGCCGCACCACTCTCGCACGGTGAGCAGGTCGGCCAGCAGCTGGCAGGGGTGGAAACCGTCGGTAAGCGCGTTCACCACCGGCACGGTGGCCCCGGCCGCCACCTCCGCGATCCGGTCGTCGCCGTGGGTACGCAGCACGATCGCGGCCACGTAGCGGGACAGCACCCGACCGGCGTCGCCGAGGCTCTCGCCCCGACCGAAGTGGGTGACCTGGGTGTCCACCACGAGGGGATGGCCGCCGAGTTCGGCGATGCCGACGTCGAACGAGATCCGGGTACGCAGGCTCTGCTTGTCGAAGAGGACGGCCACCGACCGGGGCCCGGCCAGCGGCCGGTGCGCGTACCGGTCGGCCTTCATTTGGGCCGCCAGGTCGAGCACGCTTGCCTGCTCGTCCGGCGAGAGATCGTCGTCGCGCAGGAAGTGCCGGGTCATGCGGAAGCCTCCGTGCTGTCGGTCGGGCTGATGGGTGGCGGCGACCCCGCAGTGTCCGTACCGGGACTCGCGGCCGACAGCGCGGCGGGCAGGGCGGCGAGAAAGGCGTCGACCTGGGCGGCGGTGAGGATCAGCGGCGGGGCCAGCCGGAGCACGTCCGGCTGGACGGGGTTGACCAGGAAGCCGGCCGTACGCAGCGCCTCGGCGGCGGCGGCCGACACCGGTTCGGTGAGGGTCACGCCGAGCAGCAGCCCGGCACCCCGTACGCCGCCGATCAGCGGGTGACCGAGCGCCTCGATCCCCCGGCGCAGCCGTTCGCCGACCCGCTTGACGTGGTCGAGCAGGCCCTCGTGCGCGATCGTGGAGATCACCGCCAGGGCGGCGGCGCAGCTGACCGGGTTGCCGCCGAAGGTGCTGCCGTGCGAGCCGGGGGCCAGCAGCTCGGCGGCCGGGCCGAAGGCGAGGGTCGCACCGATCGGCAGCCCACCGCCGAGCCCCTTGGCCAGGGTCACCACATCCGGTTCCACCCCCTCGGCCTGGTGGGCGAACCAGTGTCCGGTACGGCCGATCCCGGTCTGTACCTCGTCGAGCACCAGCAGCGCGCCGTGCCGGGCGGTGATCCGCCGCGCGGCGGCGAGGTAGCCGGCCGGCGGGACGATCACGCCGTTCTCGCCCTGGATCGGCTCCAGGATCACCATGGCCGTGGCGTCGGTGACCGCGGCCTCAAGGGCGGCCACGTCACCGAACGGGATGTGGCTGACCTCGCCGGGCAGCGGGCGGAACGGGTCGGCCTTGGTCGGCTGGCCGGTCAACGCGAGGGCACCCATGGTGCGACCGTGGAAGCCGCCGACGGTGGCGACCACGTGGGTCCGTCCGGTCCGGCGGGACAGCTTGAACGCCGCCTCGTTGGCCTCCGCGCCGGAGTTGGCGAAGAAGACCCGCCCGGGCCGGCCGGCGAGGGCCAGCAGCAGCTCCGCCAGGGCCACCGGCGGTTCGGCGACGAAGAGGTTGGAGACGTGCCCGAGGGTGGCGACCTGCTTGGAGACGGCGGCCACCACCGCCGGGTGGGCGTGCCCGAGGGCGTTTACCGCGATGCCGCCGAGCAGGTCGACGTACTCCCGGCCGGCCTCGTCGACCACGACGGCGCCGGAACCGGAGACCAGCGCCAGCGGGGGCGTGCCGTAGTTGTCCATCATCGACTGCCGCCAGCGGCTCACCAGCGTCATGAGGGGATCACCATGGTTCCGAAGCCTTCCGAGGTGAACACTTCCAGCAGCGTGGAGTGGGCGACCCGGCCGTCGACGACGTGCGCGGCGGGCACTCCCCCACTGACGGCCCGCAGGCAGGCCTCCATCTTGGGCACCATGCCCGACTCCAGCGACGGCAGCAGCTTCGCCAGGTCGTCCGTGCTGATCTCGCTGACCAGGCTCGACCGGTCCGGCCAGTTGGCGTAGAGGCCGGGTACGTCGGTGAGGACGACCAGCTTGCGGGCGCGCAGCGCGACGGCGAGCGCGGCGGCGGCGGTGTCGGCGTTGAGGTTGTGCAGCACCCCGTCGACATCCGGCGCCACCGTCGAGATCACCGGGATCCGGCCGGCCGCGATCAGGTCGTCCACCGCCGAGACATCCACCGACTCGACGTCGCCGACCTGCCCGACGTCGACCGGCTCCCCGTCCACGTACGCGGGACGCCGCACGGCGGTGAAGAGTCCGGCGTCCTCGCCGGAGAGACCGACAGCGAACGGGCCGTGCGCGTTGATCAGCCCGACAAGTTCCCGGCCGACCTGACCGACGAGCACCATCCGGACCACGTCCATCGCCTCCGGGGTGGTGACCCGCAGGCCGCCCCGGAACTCGCTGTCGATGCCGAGCCGGCCGAGCATCGCCGAGATCTGCGGGCCGCCGCCGTGCACCACCACCGGCTTGAGGCCGGCGTAGCGCAGGAACACCATGTCGGCGGCGAAGGCGCGTTGCAGTTCGGGATCGACCATGGCGTTGCCGCCGTACTTGACCACGACGGTGGACCCGGCGAAGCGGGCCAGCCAGGGCAGCGCCTCGATCAGCGTGGCGGCCTTGGCCTGGGCGTGGGTGAGGTCGGAGGAGAGATTCATGTCGAGTACGCCGAGTTCTCGTGCACGTAGGCGTGGGACAGGTCGTTGGTCCAGATCGTCGCCTCGGCGGCACCGGCGTGCAGGTCGATCCGGATGGTCACGTCCCGGCCGGTGAGGTCGACCTTCGAGCGGTCCTCGGCGGCGGCACCGGAGCGGCAGACCCAGATCCCGTTGACTGCCACGTCGACGGTGTCCGGGTCGAAGGCGGCGGCGGTGGTACCGACGGCGGCGAGGATCCGCCCCCAGTTCGGGTCGTTGCCGAACAGCGCGGTCTTCACCAGGTTGTTGCGGGCCACCGACCGGCCCACCTCGACCGCGTCGTCCTCGTCGGCGGCGCCGACCACCTCGATGGCGACCTCCTTGGTGGCGCCCTCGGCGTCGGCGAGCAACTGCTGGGCCAGGTCGTGGCAGGCGGCGGTGACCGCCGTGGTCAGCTCCGCCGCGCTCGGCGTGACGCCGGAGGCACCACTGGTCAGCAGCAGCACCGTGTCGTTCGTGGACATGCAGCCGTCGGAGTCGACCCGGTCGAAGGTGATCCGGGTGGCGGCGCGCAGCGCGGCGTCGAGCGTCTCCCGGTCGGCCACCGCGTCGGTGGTGAGTACGCAGAGCATGGTGGCCATGCCCGGGGCCAGCATGCCGGCGCCCTTGGCCATGCCGCCGACGGTCCAGCCGTCGCCGGACACGACGGTGGTCTTCGGCCGGGTGTCCGTGGTCATGATCGCCTCGGCGGCGGCGTCACCACCGTCGGCGCTGAGGACCTGCCCGGCGGCGTCCACCCCGGCCAGCAGCTTCTCCATCGGCAGGCGTTCACCAATCAGGCCGGTGCCGCAGATCGCCACCTCCCCCGCACCGATCTGCGCCGCGCCGATCGACGTCAACGTGGCGGCGGTGTGTTCCGCGGTGGCGTGGGCGTCCTGGAAGCCGGCCGGGCCGGTGCAGGCGTTCGCCCCACCGGAGTTGAGCACCACCGCCCGGACCACGCCGCCCCGGACGACCTGCTCGCTCCAGAGCACCGGTGCGGCCTTTACCCGATTGGTGGTGAAGACCCCGGCGACTGCGGTGTCCGGGCCGTCGTTGACGACGAGCGCTACGTCGCGCGCGTCGCCACTCTTGAGCCCGGCGGCCACTCCGGCCGCTCGGAAGCCCTGCGGTGTGGTCACGCTCATGGGGCGACTCCCCAGGTGGACAGGCCCGTGGTCTCGGGCAGGCCGAACATCAGGTTGGCGTTCTGCACCGCCTGCCCCGCGGCGCCCTTGCCGAGGTTGTCCAGGGCGGCGACCACGATCAGCCGGCCGGAGTCGACGTCGACTGTGGCTTGCAGGTGGCAGGAGTTGCCGCCGAGGGTGGCGGCGGTGTGCGGCCAGCGTCCCTCGGGCAGCAGGTGCACGAACGGCGTGTCCGCGTACGCCTGCGCCAGCACCGCCCGTGGATCGGAGTCGGCGGCGTTCCCGGCCGGTAGCGCGGTCACCGTGGCCAGGATGCCGCGCGGCATCGGCGCGAGCACCGGGGTGAAGGAGAGGCCGGTAGCGCCGGTCGCCTGCTTGATCTCCGGTACGTGCTGGTGGGCACCGACCTTGTAGGGCGACAGGTCGCCCATCACCTCGCTGCCCAGCAGGTGCGGCTTGGCGGCGCGGCCCGCGCCCGAGGTGCCGGAGGCAGCGACGACCACCACGTCGGCGGGCTGGGCCACCCCGGCGGCGATCAGCGGGGCCAGCGCCAGCGTGATCGTCGCGGCGTAGCAACCGGTGTTGGCGACCCGGGTAGCGGCGGCGATCCGCTCCCGCTGCCCGGGCAGTTCAGGCAGGCCGTAGGTCCACGCGCCGGCGTGCGGGCCGCCGTAGTAGCTGGCCCAGGCGTCGGCGTCGACGAGCCGGTGGTCCGCGCCTAGGTCGACGATCCGGACCCCGGCGGGCAGCTGCGCCGCCAGGGCCGCCGACTCGCCGTGCGGCAGGGCGAGGAAGACCAGGTCGGCGTCGGCCAGCACGTCCGGCACCGTCTCGGCGAACGTCAGGTCCAGCCCGGTCAGCTGCGGGTGGACGGCGTCGACCGGCTGCCCGGCGCTCCGGTGTGCGGTGGCGGTCACCAGGTCGAACTCGGGATGCTGGGCGAGCAGGCGCAGCAGCTCGCCTCCGGCGTAGCCGCTCGCACCCGCGACCGCAGCCTGAATTCCCATACCCACCTCCGCATGACTATGCAACGAAGGCTAGCAGTAACCAGCGAGCTGCTGCAAGTTCATGCAGTTGACTGCATGAGAATGGCATTTGTGATAGCCGATCTCAGTGCCGTCGACTCCTCCCGGCGGGAGGAGTCGACGGCGACGGCTACTCCGCTCGTCCCGCGAGCCCCTGTTGCCGCTCGTACGTCCGCAGCGCGACATCCCATGCCTGGGTGTACTCGGACGGGCCCAAGCCGAGGTCGTTGTGCCCCTTGACCGCCTCCCGCAGCAGCTTCACCAGGTCCGGGACCAGCTCACGGCGTTCCTCGATGTAGCGGTGGAACACTGCGGCGAACTGCTCACCCGTCAGCCGGGCCGCGTGCGCCGTGACCGGATCGTCCTGGAGGCTCCGCAGCACGCCCGCCCAGCGCCGGGTCAGCTCGTCAGCCTGGCGAGTACGGATCTTCTCGAGTTCGTGGTCGCACTCGAGCATGATCCGCTGCTCCCAGTACGGCCGTAACCGCTCCCGCACCCGTTCGTCCGGGCTCACCCGCAGCCGCACCGAGAACTGCGGCAGGTGCGCCTCCTGCGGCCAGCGCTGGTGCATCAGCAGGTTGTTCAGCGCCCGTTCAAGGTCGTGGGCACGATGCGGTTCGTGCTCGCGGGCCAGGTCGATCGCCCGTTCCCGCACGATCCCGCCCGCCCACGGCAGCATCGCGGCCGCCCTCAGCTGAAGTTCCTCGAAGCTCATGTTCGTCGCCGTCCAGTGGTAGACGACGTGCAGGTTGAAGTCGAACGCATCACCCTTCGCCGGCACCAGGAGCGGGTGCGGCACGTCCTGCCGGAAGGTGACCCGAGGGGGTGTGGCGGCAGCCTGCGAGGTGAGATCGGGAGCAGGCGTGAAGAAGGAGTGCCACCAGTGGCGTCGCGTCTGTTGCGGCACGCCGTGCCGCCGGTCAGCGGTTCCGGAGGAGTGGACGGTCATCAGGCTTCCTCAGCAATCAGGTTTTCGACGTCATCGAGCAGCAGGCATCCAGGCATGACCGGACGCCAGACGTGCCGCAGCTGGTGGTCGAGCCGGCGGCCAAGTGGCGGGCGTCCGGTCAGCACGAGCCGCAACAGCGCCAGCACATGCGCTGCGACCTCGGGCTGGCCGTCCGCCCGGCTGAGCCAGAAACCGAGCGTCCGCCAGGCCCGGTACGCCGTCTCCGGCAGGCTCAACGCGGTCGCCCAGAGGGTTGCGAGGTCTTCGGCGGACACCATCCCCTGACGCTCCAGTTCCAGCAGTTCAGGCCAGTGTTCGCGAGGTGGTCGAGCCCACCGTTCGGCAAGAATCCGCAACGTCCGTGCCGCGTGCAGCCGCACCTCCCGCTCGGTGGCCCCGGTCCGATCGGTGGGCTCGGTCCATTCGGCCAGGGACCGCAGCAGAGCGGACTGGTGTCCACCCTGATAGACCTCGACCAGGCCGCGGACCACCGAGTTGTGCCACCGTTGCATCCGCCCGGACGCGACCAGGCGAAGCTGCCCCAGAGCCGCTTCCGGCCACAGCCGGGCCAGCCCGAGTTCGTGCGCCCGAGCGACCGTGTCCCGCAGATGGGCCGCCGGGCCGGCGGCCCAGCGGTCCAACTCGACCCGGACCCGATGCCTCAGCTCAGGTTGCATCGCCACCGCGACGAGCACGATCGCGGCCGCCTGTCGGATGCTCGCCCGCCGCTCTCGCGCCAGGTCGCACACGGTGTCCAGAGCGGCCTGCACGTTCCGGCTGGCCGACCAGCCCACAGCGGCGGCCGCTGCCTGCCGTACGTCCGGCTGGTCCGCGCGGACCAGGTCCGCAAGCCAGCCGAGCAGCACCTGCGGCGGCCACCAGTCGGTCCATGCCACGTCGAGTACGGCGGAGCGCAGTTGCTCGGTGCCTGGCGTGAACTGGACCTGGACGCTGCCGGTGGCCCACTGCCCGGCCCGAACCACCACCGCGGCGCGGAGCGTCGGGCCGAGCAGGTCGTCGAGAGTGGCACCGCGCAGCCGCACCGGTGCCGGCTGTGCCCCTTCGTGACCTGGTACGAGCCGGTTGGCGGCGAGTCGGATCTCGGCCGTCGACAGTCCGGCGAGCACCACACAGGACAGCCGGAACGCCCGGACCTGCTCGACGGACCAGCCCACCGGGGCACCCACGTCTGCAGGTGGATCCAGGATATGTGCGGCCCGTTCGTACAACTGCTGAGGCAGCAGCTGCGCCAGCCGCTCGGTAAGCGGTCTGGCTCGTGGCGTCGACGGCGCGAGGGCCTCGACCACGGAGACCACCTCGCGCGGGCGAGGTTCCCCGGCCAGGTATGTCGAGAGCAGGGGGTGGCGGACGCATTCCCCGTCGACGTACTGCTCCACGCATTCGGCGGTACAGCCATTGGTGCAGAAGCCCACGCAGCGTCCGGCCAACTCCCGCCGTAGGCGGGCCCGGAACACCTCCCCGGCCGGAGCCGGTCGATGCTCGACGATGTGCCCGGCGAGATCCTGGACCCGTCGAGAGAAATCGCCTACCAGCAGCAACGTCATTCCGTTGGCGTTCGCCCGCGCGGCCAGCCCGATCAGGGTGTAACCGTCAAGCGCACCGACATGCTCGTCGCTGAGTCGCAGCACGTAGCCGCACCCGCGTCGTCGACCCAGTTCGGTGCGCAGCAGGTCGGTGAGTTGCTCGACACCGACCACGTTCACCCCGCCGATACCGTGCCGACGGGCCGAGGCGACCACCGCCGAGGTGAACCGTCCGCTTCCCGGCGGGCCGGACAGACAGACCAGATGGCGTTGCTTCAGATTGTGGTCGAGCTGTGGGTCGCTGCCGGCGGGCGCATAGCTCTTCACCATGTCCAGCACCGTCACCTCACTCAGCGTTTCCGACCAGACCCGCCGGCCCTCCACCGATTCGGTGGCCGCGCTGACATTTACCGTGCCGATCGCCAGGGCACCGGCGCCGGTGGCGTTCTGCCCGCGTACGAACATGTCGCCGGTGTCGATCCCGGCGCTCCCGAACAAGCCGGCCAACCGGTGCAACACCTCGCTGGAGTCCAGCGGATCCTCGCGGTCGTCCACCTCGTCCGCGTCGTCTGCCGGCGATGCCGGATCCGCCTCACCCTCGTCCGGTGCCGCCTCAGCATCCGTGGGATGCGCCTGGGGCGGTTCAGCGACGGATTCCGGTGGGCCGTCGACGGTGGCGGGATGCTCGGGGTGGCCGGTCGCCCGACCAGCCGAGGGGTCGCCGAAGGGCGCTTCCGGCTCCGGGTACGGGTTGCTCATCGGTCCGGGTCCGGACGCAGAATGGCGTCCCGGCCGATGGAACCGATAGCCATCGCGCCCGGTCCCACGGCATTCTGGCCGTCCACGCGGATGTCACCGGTTCGAATGCCGTCACCGACCGGCGGTTGAGCGCCGCGCCCGGTGCGACGAGGCCCAGCAGCCTCCGTCGGCGGGTCCGTCGCCGGCTGCCGTGGCGAGTCGTGTGGCTCCGGTGCGGAGTCATCCCGCCAGAACGTGGCGTCCTCGTCCAGGACACAGAGCCACGCCGACTCGTGGAAATCCTTGGCCGCGTGAATCACCTCGATCCGCCGGAACCGATCCGGCCGGATCTCCTCCGGATACTCGGTCACCACGTCGCGGTAGATGTCGGCGGAGACCACAAGCGCAACCCCGGCGTCGGGGAAGGCAGCCAGCGCCCGGCGTACGGGTGCCGCGTCGCAGAGCCGGCTGACCACCACGACCGCCTGCCCGGGAAAGCCGTTGGCCCCGTCGAGGTGCACCATGCCCTGATGCACCGCCACCCGCAGCCTGATTCGAGCCTCCGGAAGACGACTGGCGTTGTACCGCCGCAGTCGCCGGTTGAGTTCCGGCAGGAAGCGGCCGATCACCCGGGCCTCGGGCACCTCCCGCGGCAGGACGGCCAGTTCTCCGTCGCCTGCCTGCTGCGTCGTCCAGCCGACACGGTCCATACCGACCTCGTCGGCCGCTTCGCGCAGCAGTCGGTGGAAGTCCTGCTGTGCCTCGTACTGCTGGATGTTGCCACGCCGGCTGTAGCGTTCCATGTCCACGCAGACCAGCAACCGTCGCTCCGGATGCTGCATGTCATCACCCTCCTCACCCCGGTCCTCGATGGCCGGGCACCAGCGAACATCCAACTGGTGGACAGGGGCCGAGACCCCGTAGAAGTACGGCATCCGGGCTGGCTGCCGACAACCCGTCATCCCGTACCGGGCGGGGATCGGGCGGGCCTGTTCGCGATGCACTGCTCCCATGTGGAATGTGCCGATCGACGTGCTGCTGGCGCTGGGCATGGACCCGCACGTGACGCTGAGCCTGGTGATCGCGTACCTGCTCGCGGGACCGCTGCTACGCCGAAAGTGGCGCATCGCAGCCGGGCGGCTACGCTGCGGACGCTGTCGTCGGCGAAGCGGAACGGGAGCCCGGATGCGGTACCACACACCCCAAGAACCGGAATGGCCCTACGGCACGTTCCTGCAACGGCTCCAGCCGACCGTACGGACTGCCCTGTTGGAACTCGGCGTTCGCCGTCACGTACCGGCGGGTCAGATCGTGATCCACGAGGGACAGCGACAGTCGCACCTGGTGCTGATCGAGCAGGGCCTGACGAAGGTGACAGCTGCCCTGCCCGATGGGCGCACCGCGCTGCTGTCCCTGCGCGTCGGCGGCGATCTGGTGGGCGAGATGTCGGCGCTCAACGACCGGCCACGCTCGGCCACGGTCACCGCCTGCGGACCTCTGCGCTACAGCGTCATCGCGCCTGACCGGTTCCGCATGTTCCTCATGGGCAATCCCGACGCCGCACTCGAACTCGCCGCGATGGTCACCGACCGGCTGCGCTGGTCGAATCGGCGCCGGATCGACTTCTCCTCGTACCCGGTCAAGATCAGAATTGCTCGGGTCATCGCGGAGCTGTCCCGCACGCACGGCCGCCGGGCGCCGCACGGGGTCGTCATCGACGTACGGCTCACTCAGCCCGAGTTGGCCTCCATCTGCGGTGCCTCGGAGACCTCGGTGCAGAAGATCCTTCGGGAGCTGCGAAGTGACGGACTTGTCGACACCGACTACCGCCGGATGACCGTCCGAGATCTGCCGCGCCTGCAGAGCCTCGGACAGCTCGAACCCGACGAGTGTTAAGAGGGGGCCCTTCCTATGCACGAGGCGTTAGGAAGGGCCCCCTCCTTACAGCTCAGGCGCCGCGGAGGGTGGCGCCGTAAAGCTCTGCGGCACGGGCCACGGCGGCGTCGCGGGCGGCGACGGCCTCCTCGACGGTGAGGGTGCGGTCCCGGGCGCGGAAGGTGAGCTTGTACGCCAGGGACCGGCGGCCGGCACCCAACTGCTCGGAGGCGTACACGTCGAACAGGCGCACCGATTCGAGCAGCTCGCCGGCGCCCTCGGTGAGGGCCTGCTGGACCGACTGGGCGGGAACGGTGTCGGCCACCACCAGCGCCACGTCGATCAGGGCCGGCGGGAAGCCGGAGACCGTGGGCGCCGGCACCACCGCAAGCTCCGGCAGGGCGTCCAGGTCCAGCTCCATCGCGCTGGTCCGGCGGGGCAGTTCCAGCGCCGCCAGCACCGCCGGGTGCAGCTCACCGGCGTGGCCGACCACCGCACCGTCGACAAGCAGTTCGGCGCAGCGACCGGGGTGCCAGGGGGCGTACTCGGCGGCGCGCACCTCGACCCGCTCGGCCGGCACTCCGGCGGCGGCGAGGACCTCCCGGCCCGCTTCGACGGCGTCCGCCCAGCCGGCCGGCCGGCCGGCGCCCCACCAACCGGCCGGCTCGACATCGCCGGTCAGCACGACGGCGACGTGCCGGGGCTGGTGCGGGACCACCGCGTCGGCGGCGGCGAACTCGGCGTCGGTGGGTCGCCGGTCGACCCCCATCGTCGGCGGACGGCCGGCGCCGGGACGCGGCTGGAAGACCGCGCCGATCTCGTAGAGGGCCAGGTCGCGCAGCCCTCGACCGAGGTTGCGCCGGACGATGCCGAGCAGCGGGCCGAGCAGCGTGGTGCGCAGCAGCGGCTCCTCCTCCGACAGCGGGTTGGCCAGCCGCACCGCCTGCCGGCGTGGGTCGTCGGCCGGCAGCCCGAACTGGTCGGCCAGCTTGGCAGAGACGAACGGGTGCGCCAGGACCTCGACGTAGCCCCGCTCGGCAAGCGACCGGGAGACCGCCCGGTTGCGCCGCTGCCGCCAGGTCAGGCCCCGGCCGGGCGGCGCGGTCGGCAGCAGCGACGGCACCTGGTCGTACCCGTCGAGGCGGGCCACCTCCTCGATCAGGTCGGCCGGCTCGGTCAGGTCGGGACGCCAGGTCGGCGGGGTGACGCTTAGCGTCTCGCCACCGCCAGCGGCCACCGCCACCTCGCCCGGGTCCTCGGTCAGCCGGTCGGTGCCCCGCGCCACGGTGCAGCCGACCCGCTCCAGCAGGGCGACCACCCGGGCCGGCGGGTAGTCGACGCCGACCCGCCGGCTGGGCAGGTCGGCCGGCAGCACGATCGGGGTACGCGGCGCGACGTGGGCGATGTCCAGCACCTCGTCGCCGGGCGTGCCGCCCGCGTACGCGGTGAGCAGCCCGACCGCCCGGTCCAGCGCGAGCAGCGGCAGGGCCGGGTCGACGCCCCGCTCCCAGCGCTTCGCCGCCTCGCTGAACAGCTTGTGTCGACGCGCGGTACGCCCGACCATCGCCGGATCCCAGTGCGCGGCCTCGAAGAGCACGTTGACGGTGCTCGGCAGCACCTCGCTGGTCTCGCCGCCCATCACGGCGGCGAGCGAGATCGGCACACCGTCGCCCTCGCCGGCCAGCGGGTTGGGCAGGCCGGCGTCGCAGATGACCATGTCCTCGGGGGCCAGCGCGCGGGTCACCCCGTCGAGCGTGGTCAGCTTCTCCCCCGGTACCGCCCGCCGCACCACCAGGGCACCGGTGATCCGGTCGGCGTCGAAGGCGTGCATCGGCTGGCCGAGTTCGAGCATCACGTAGTTGGTGATGTCGACCGGCAGCGAGATGCTGCGGATGCCGGCGATGCTGAGCCGCCGCTGCATCCAGTCCGGGGTCTGCGCCGTCGGGTCGACACCGCGCACCATCCGGGCCGCGAACCGGTCGCAGCCGACCGGGTCGCGCACCTCGACCGGGTAGGCCGGCTCAGCGGTGCCGGGCGTCGCGGGCAGCCGGCCCCGGTCGGAGTAGTCGACACCGAAGGCGTGCGCCAGTTCGCGGGCCAGCCCCCGCAGTGACATCTGGTAGCCCCGGTCCGGGGTGATCTCCACCTCGACGATGATGTCGTCGAGGCCGACCACCGGACGCGCGTCGTCGCCGGGCTTGGCGACCACGTGTTCGGGCAGCACCAGGATGCCGGAGTGGTCGTCGCCCAGCCCCAGCTCCTTGACCGAGCAGATCATGCCGTTGGAGTTGCGCCCGTACGTCTTGCGCGCGCCGATGGCGAAGCCGCCCGGCAGCACCCCGCCGGGCAGGATCACCACCACCCGGTCACCGGGGGCGAAGTTACGCGCCCCGCAGACGATCTCCTGCGGCTCGCCGGTGCCGTTGGCGGCACCGACGTCCACCCGGCAGAACCGGATCGGCTTCTTGAAGCCGGTCAGCTCCTCGATCTCCAGGACCTCGCCGACCACCAGCTGCCCGGTGACCGTGCCGGACAGGTCCACGATGGACTCGACCTCGATGCCGAGGTCGACCAGGGCCCGTTCCAACTCGTTGACGGGCAGGTTGGCCGGGATGTCCACGTACTCCCGCAGCCAACTGAGAGAAACTCGCATGACTTTGATCCACCGTCTCCGTGACTCGTACCCGTCGCCCTACAGCCCGGCCCCGAACGCGCGGGTGAACCTCGCGTCCCCCTCGGCCATGTCGCGCATGTCGCTGACCCCGTGCCGGAACATCACCGTCCGGTCGATGCCCATACCGAAGGCGAAGCCGGAGTAGACCTCCGGGTCGATGCCGCAGGCGCGCAGCACCCGCGGGTTCACCATGCCGCAGCCGCCCCACTCCACCCAGCGCGGGCCGTCGCGGTGCTCGGGGAACCAGACGTCGAACTCGGCCGACGGCTCGGTGAACGGGAAGTAGTGCGGCCGGAAGCGGGTCCGGGCGCCCTCGCCGAACATCGCCCGCGCGAAGTGGTCAAGCGTGCCGCGCAGATGCGCCATCGTGATGCCCTTGTCCACCACCAGCCCCTCGACCTGGTGGAAGACCGGCGCGTGGGTGGCGTCCAGTTCGTCGGTGCGGTAGACCCGCCCCGGCACCACCACGTAGATCGGCGGCTTGCGGGCCAGCATGGTGCGTGCCTGCACCGGTGAGGTGTGGGTACGCAGCACCAGCCCCGACTCCTCGGGTGCGATGTGGAAGGTGTCCATCAGCCCGCGCGCCGGGTGGTCCGGCGGGATGTTCAGCGCGTCGAAGTTGGTCCACTCCAGCTCGACCTCGGGCCCCTCGGCCACCTCGTAGCCCATCCCGATGAACAGGTCGCTGATCTGCTCCATCAACACGGTGATGGGGTGCCGGGCACCACGCGGTCGCCGGTCGTAGGGCAGCGTCACGTCGACGCGCTCCTCCACCAGCACCCGCTCGGCCTGCTCGCGCTCCAGCACCTCGGCGCGGGCGGCGTATGCCTGCTCGATGGCGCGACGGGCCTCGTTCACCCGCTTGCCGGCGTCGGCCTTGGCGGCCGGCGGCAGCGCGCCGATCTCCCGGCGGGCCAGCGCGACCGGGGCGCGGTCGCCGAGGTGCGCCGGGCGCGCCGAGGTCAGCGCGTCGGGGTCACCGGCGGCGGCGAACGCCTGCTCGGCCTCGGTCACGGCCTCGGCCAGGGCGGCCGGGTCGAGCAGGGCGACCTGCTTCGGGTCGTACGGATCGTTGCGGTAGCTCATGGCGTACGGGCACTCCCTCACGGCGGCGCCAGCCCTCACGGGCGGCGAAGCGAGTCTACGGACGCGCGGCTGTGCCGCAGCCCGCCGGTGGGAGTTGTGCGGAGAGCAGGTCAGTCCCGCCGCCCGCCGACACCGGCGGGCTGGCTAAACGAACGCCGTACTGCGTTCACCATGGGGGCCGTTTCTCCTCGTGCTCTGCGCCTCTGACCTCGGGTCAGCGCTGCGCTCTCGCTGAAGCGTACAGGCAGACCGCGGCAGCCGCAGCCAGGTTGAGGCTCTCGGCCCGCCCGTGCAGCGGCACCCGGACCCGGTGGTCCGCGACCTTGATCAGCTCGTCGGGGAGGCCGTGCGCCTCCGAACCGAACAACCAGGCGGTGGGCGCGGCGAGCCGCCCGTCGTCGGCCAGGTCGTCGAGGTCGTCCTCGCCGTACCCGGTGGCGGCGAGCACGGCCAAACCCGCCGCGCGGGCGGCGGCGACCACGGCCGCCGGCTCGCGCTCGCGGACCACGTCGACGTGGAACAGGCTGCCGGCCGAGGAGCGTACGCACTTGCCGTTGTACGGGTCGACCGCCTCCCCGGCGAAGACCACCGCCGTGGCGCCGGCCGCGTCCGCGGTACGCAGCACGGTGCCGGCGTTGCCCGGGTCACGGATCCCGGCCAGCACGGCGACCAGCCGTGGGGCGTCGGCCAGCGCGGTGGCCAGGGGCACGTCGAGGTGCCGGCAGACGGCGACCAGGCCCTGCGGGGCGACGGTCTCGGCGAGGGCCGCGAGCGCCTCGTCGGTCACCTCGGAGACGGGTACGTCGGCACCTGCGGCGGCTGCCGCCTGGTCGGCGTACCGGTCGAGGGCCTCGGGGGTGCCGAAGAGCTCGACCACGGTGTCCGGGCGGGTCAGCGCCTCGCGGACGGCCTGCGGCCCCTCGGCCAGGAACCGGCCGGTGCTGTCCCGCTCGCGCCGGCGTTGCAGCCGGCGGGCGGCGACCACCCGGGGCGTACGCGGTGTGAAGGGCATGGTGTCCTCACCACACGACGCGAGGCGCCCCCCGGTCACGAGGGACGCCTCGGCGCGTTGTGCGGGGATCAGGCGGCCTGGGCCGCCGCGCCGCCGGTGCCCTCGGCCTGGACCGCGGCCCGGGCCAGCTCGACGATCGCCGCGAACGCGGCGGCGTCGTTGACGGCCAGGTCGGCCAGGATCTTGCGGTCGACCTCGATGCCGGCCAGGCGCAGGCCCTGGATCAGGCGGTTGTAGGTCATCCCGTTGGCCCGGGCACCCGCGTTGATCCGCTGGATCCACAGCTGCCGGAAGTCGCCCTTGCGGTCACGGCGGTCCCGGTAGGCGTACTGCATCGAGTGCAGCACCTGCTCCTTGGCCTTGCGGTACAGCCGGGAGCGCTGGCCGCGGTAACCGCTCGCGGTCTCCAGCAGGGTACGGCGCTTCTTCTGGGCGTTCACAGCCCGCTTGACGCGTGCCATCTCAACTCCTTCTTGGACTCAGGTGGCGCGCGTCAGCGGCCGAGCAGCTTCTTGATGCGCTTGACGTCGGACTTGGCGACCTCGATCACGCCCGTCAGCCGACGGGTACGGGTGGAGGGCTTCTTCTCCAGGTTGTGGCGCATACCGGCCTGCTGCTTCATGATCTTGCCCTTGCCGGTGACCCGGACCCGCTTGCCCGTGCCCGTGTGGCTCTTCATCTTCGGCATGTGGAACGTCTTCTCCCCTGTTACTGGCCGCTGGTGTCAGCGGTCGTGCCGGACTCGCCGGCTGCTGCGCTCTCACTGGCCGCCGCGGGTTCGGCGGCCGCCGCGGTGGCGGGCTCCTCCGCGGTCCGCTCCCGGGGTCCACCTCGGGACGCCGTGGCGGCGACCGCGGAGGCTTTCACGGCCCGATGCGGAGCGAGAACCATGATCATGTTTCGGCCGTCCTGCTTCGGAGCGGACTCGACGTATCCCAGTTCCGTGATCTCCGACTCGAGCCGGCGCAGGAGCCGGTAACCCAGCTCCGGGCGGCTCTGCTCGCGACCGCGGAACATGATCGTCACCTTGACCTTGTCACCGGCCTTCAGGAACCGCACAACGTGACCCTTCTTGGTCTCGTAGTCGTGCGGATCGATCTTCGGCCGGAGCTTCATCTCCTTGATGACGGTCTGCTGCTGGTTACGCCGCGCTTCGCGCGCCTTGAGTGCGCTCTCGTACTTGAACTTGCCGAAGTCCATGAGCTTGCACACCGGCGGGCGCGCCATGGGCGCAACCTCGACCAGGTCCAGATCGACGTCCGCGGCCAGCTGAAGGGCGCGCTCCAGCGGGACGATGCCCACCTGCTCACCCTCGGGGCCGACCAGTCGGACCTCACGTGCCCGGATCTGCTCGTTCACGCGTGGTTCGACGCTGATGGGGCCTCCTCGAGTCGGTTCTTCATGCGTGGCCGACCCGCGCAGCTCCCGGTGGGAGCCAGCCCGGAAAGCAGAAGGCCCCGGCGCATGCCAGGGCCCGCTCGACCGGTCGGCACGATCACAGGATCGCGCATCCGGGACCGGGACGTGCCCGGAACCGGGGACCGGACCCGGCCACCGAAGGCGGCGACTCGGGTGGGAGCAGGCGCTCCACTTTCATGGCCACCCGCGCATGCGGACAGCCTGGTCGACTCGACAACACTACACCCTCGGCGACCTGGCCCCCAAACCGGGGGCGCGGGTCAGCGGCGCGCGGCGCGCTCGGCGAGCGTGGCCAGGTGCGTCTGGTGCAGCTGGCGCAGGGCCCGCACCCCGTCGACGGCGAGCTGCTTGTCGGCCGCCTGGAGGGCGACCATCGGCAGCAGGTCGTCGTCGTACAGCTCCAGGGCGGCCCACGGGGCGCCCCGGTCGAACCGGACCCCCCGGACGACCTCCCAGGGCAGCTCGTACGAGCCGATGATGTTGCGGACCCGGATGCCCCGCGCATCCGCCTCGACCCGGGGCCGGGTGAAGAGCAGCGCGCCGAGGGCGAAGAGGACGCCCAGCCCGATCATGGCGAACTGGTCGCCGCGCTGGAACGTGCCGTAGCCGTTGCCGGTGGGACCGGTGAGCGTGGTGGCGATCGCGCTGAACAGAACCACCACCACGACCGCCGAACTCCAGCAGACCAGCCGGATGCGTCGGGGTCGGAGCCGGACCACGTCGGCGCCCTCCGCCGGGCCGTCGGTGTGCCGCACTGCCTCCTGCCGCTCGCTCATGGCACAAGTCTCTCATCCCCGGCCGGCGCATCCTCCGACGCCACACGCAGGCCGGCACCCGACCGGGCCGCTCGTGGCCGGCGGCCGGCGACCAGCACCGCGAGCAGGGTCAGCACCGCGCCGACCAGCACCGGCAGCCGGACTCCCGGCCCCTGCGGCAGGAACACGTCCAGCAGCAGGGCCCCGGCGAGCTGCCCGCCGACCAGGGCGAGGCCGGTACGCAGCACACCCGCGGCGCGTACCCCCACCACCAGGCTGGCGACGATGCCGACGCCGAGCGCACCGCCGAGGTAGAGGTGCCAGTCGGTCGGCCAGCTCACCGGCGGGCCGGTGAAGGCGCCGGCCAGCGCCGCGACGAGCAGCACCACCGGCGTGGCGACGGCGAAGTTGACCGCGACCCCGGCGGCGGCCGAGCCGGCGGCGGAGATCCGGCCGTTGAGCGCGGCCTGCACCGCGACGCCGATCCCACCGGCCACCACCAGCAGGAGCACGCCCACGGCCAGGTCCCCGACGGGCTGGCCGAGCTGGGCCAGGGCCACCGCGGCGATGCCGAGCAGCGCCCCGGCCACCCGGGGCGGGCTCAGCGGCAGCCGGCCCACCGGGGCGAGACCCGCGCGGTCCGATGCCAACCCGCCCAGGCCGTTGCCGGCGACCTGGGCGATGGTGAAGACCGCGACCCCGACCACCGGCACCGCGTACGCGGCGAGCACCACGATGGCCGCCCCGCCCAACCCGCCCAGGTACGACCACCACGGCAGCCGGGCCCGGCGCAGGGCGGCCAGGCCGGTCCGCATCGACGGCAACACCAGCAGCCCCACCAGGACCAGCAGGGTGCCGCCGAGATTGTTGACGACCGCGCCCAGGGTGGCGTGGCCGACCCGCTGCCCGAGTTCGGCGTTGACCGCACCCTGCGCGGCCGAGGCGGCGCCGCCCAGGGTGACCAGGGCGAGTGCGACCGCCGTCGGCGGCGGTCTCACAACCGGCAGGCGTGGATGTTGGTGACCAGGATCGCCCGGGCGCCCAGCTCGTAGAGCTCGTCCATGATCCGGTGTACGTCGTCGCGGAGCACCATGGCCTGCACCGCCACCCAGCCCTCGCGGTGCAGCGGCGAGACCGTCGGCGACTCGATGCCGGGGGTCAGTGAGCTGGCCCGGTCCAGCAGACCGGCCGGCACGTCGTAGGCGAGCATCACGTACCGGCGGGCCACCAGCACCCCGTGCAGCCGGCGCAGCAGCTGCTCCGCCTGCGGGTGCGCCTCCGCGCCGGTGCGGCGGATCAGCACCGCCGAGGAGCGCAGCAGCGGCTCGCCGAAGACCACCAGACCGGCCTGGCGCAGAGTGGCGCCGGTCTCGACCACGTCGGCGACCACGTCGGCCACGCCCAGGCGGATGGCGTTCTCCACCGCGCCGTCGAGCCGGATCACGTCCGCCTTGACACCCAGCTCGGCCAGGTACCGCTCGACCAGCCCCGGGTACGCGGTGGCGATCCGGTGCCCGCCCAGCTCCCGTACGTCGTCGACGTCGTCGGGCCGGGCGGCGAAGCGGAAGGTGGCCCGACCGAAGTTGAGGTCGACCACCTCCTCGGCCGGCGCGCCGGAGTCGATCAGCAGGTCGCGGCCGGTGATGCCGATGTCCAGGTCACCGGAGCCGACGTAGGTGGCGATGTCCTTCGGCCGCAGGTAGAAGAATTCGAGGTCGTTGGGCTCGTCCCGGCAGACCAGGTCCTTCGGGTCGGTGCGCTGGCGGTAGCCCGCCTCGCGCAGCATCTGGGCGGCCGACTCGGCGAGGGTGCCCTTGTTGGGTACGGCGACACGCAGCATGACGGAGTGCTCCTTCGATCGGTGTGAGGTCGACGGTGGGGGCACTCAGAGATGTCGGTAGACGTCCTTCAGCTCGAGACCGCTGGCGAGCATCAGCACCTGGACCTGGTAGAGCAGCTGGGAGATCTCCTCGGCGGTGCGCTCGGGCCCCTCGTGCTCGGCGGCCATCCACGACTCGGCCGCCTCCTCGACGACCTTCTTGCCGATGAAGTGCACCCCCTTCTCCAGCGCGGCGACCGTGCCCGAGCCGGGGGTGCCGGCGGCGGCCTTGGCCTGCAGCTCGGCGAACAACTCCTCGAACGTCTTCACGGAGACGCATTCTCGCAGTCGCCCTCGGTTGCGGCACGCACCGGGTCCGGCGGTGACCGGTGGCCGGGACCGGCATTCCCTACCGACATGGTGGGACACCTCTTCGACGTCCGCCGATGCGGGCCGTACGCTGTCCGCCATGGTCAGCACCGCACGAATCCGCATCCTCGCCACCGCCGGCATGGTCCTGCTCGCCGTCGCCGCCTGCGCCCCGCAGGCCACCCCCACACCCGCGCCCATCGCCTCGGCGTCCTGCACGAAGGAAAGCCTGCCCACCCGGACACCCGGCAAGCTCACCATCGGCACCGACGAGCCGGCCTACCAGCCGTGGTTCGTCGACGACAAACCCGAAAACGGCGAGGGCTTCGAGTCCGCGGTCGCCTATGCGGTGGCCGAGAAGCTCGGCTACACCCGCGACGAGGTGGTCTGGAACCGGGTCAGGTTCGACTCCGCCATCGCGCCCGGGCCGAAGGAGTTCGACTTCGACATCAACCAGTTCTCCATCACCGAGGAGCGTAAGCAGGCGGTCGACTTCTCCGCCCCGTACTACCTGGTGCGGCAGACGGTCATCGCGCTGAAGTCTTCCAAGATCGCCGGCAGGACGTCCCTGGCCGACCTGAAGAAGGCCAAGCTCGGCGCCCAGGTCGGCACGACCAGCTATCAGGCGATCACCGACGTGATCAAGCCGACGGTCGAGCCGCAGGTCTACAACAGCAACGACGACGCCAAGAAGGCCCTCCAGAACGGCCAACTCGACGGTCTGGTGGTGGACCTGCCGACCGCCTTCTACATCACCTCGGCCGAAATCGAGGACGCGGTGATCGTCGGGCAGCTTCCCCAGGTGGGCGCGCCGGAGGCGTTCGGCCTGCTGCTGGAGAAGGACTCGCCGCTCACCGGCTGCGTCAGCGGCGCGGTGGGACAGCTCTTCGCCGACGGGGCACTGAAGCAACTGGAGCAGCAGTGGCTCGCCCAGGCCGCCGGAGCGCCCGAACTCACGTGAGCAACTCCCTGCACCAGGTTCCCTCGCCCGCCCAGCGGGCGAGGGACGCGTACCGCCGCCGGCAGAGCGTGCTGAGCGTGCTGGTCGCGGCTGCCTCCACGGCGGCGGTCGGCACGCTGCTGGCGGTCGCGGTGACCGGGGCACCCGGCTGGGAGCGGGTACGCCAGACCTTCCTCGATCCGGAGATCGCCCGGGAGGCGCTGCCCCGGGTGCTGACCGGGCTCTGGCTCAACGTCCGGCTGCTGGTCTGCTGTGCCATCGCCGCGCTGCTGCTCGGGCTGCTGATCGCGATCCTGCGCACCCTGCGCGGGCCGGTCTTCTTCCCGATCCGGGCGCTCGCCGCCAGCTACACGTACGTCTTCCGGGGCCTGCCGCTGATCATCGTGCTCTACGTGCTCACCCTCGGCGTCCCCGGCCTGCGGTTGCAGGGCATGCCGTCGGTGCTGGTGCTGGGCGGGGCGGCGCTGGTGCTCACCTACAGCGGCTACCTCGCCGAGGTGTTCCGCGCCGGCATCGAGTCGGTGCACCCCAGCCAGCTCGCGGCGGCGCGGTCGCTGGGGCTGACCTACCGGCAGACCATGCGGCACGTGGTGCTGCCCCAGGCCGTCCGCCGGGTGGCTCCGCCGTTGCTCAACGACGTCGTGGCGTTGCAGAAGGACGTCGGCCTGGTCGCCCTGGCCGGGCCGATCGACGCGGTCCGGGCCGCGCAGATCACCACCGCCCAGACGTTCAACTACACGCCGTACATCGTGGCCGGGGTGCTTTTCGTCCTGCTCGCCCTCCCGCTGATCGCGGTCACCGACCGGGTCACGCTGCGGGCGGCCCGACGCCAGTCCGGAGGCTGACGATGAACGTTGTGCTGCGGTGTCGCGGGCTGCGCAAGGAGTTCGGCGGTCAGGTCGTGCTCGACGGGCTCGACCTGACCGTGGCCGAACACCAGGTGGTGGCGCTGATCGGGGCCTCCGGGTCGGGCAAGTCGACGCTGCTGCGCTGCGTCAACCTGCTGGAGGAGCTGCACGACGGGACCATCGAGCTGGACGGCGAGGAGATCTCCGCGCCGGGCGTCGATCCCGATCAGGTACGTCGCCGCATCGGGTTGGTCTTCCAGTCGTACAACCTCTTCCCGCACCTGAGCGTGCTGGACAACGTCACCCTGGCCCCGCGCCGGGTGCACGGCAGATCGCGGGCCGAGGCCGAGGCGAAGGCGCGGGAACTGCTCGACCGGGTCGGGCTGGCAGACAAGGCGGACGCGTATCCGGACCGGCTCTCCGGCGGCCAGCAGCAACGGGTGGCGATCGTCCGGGCGCTGGCCAACTCGCCCCGGCTGCTCCTGCTCGACGAGGTCACCTCGGCGCTGGACCCGGAACTGGTCGGCGAGGTGCTCACCCTGATCCGCGACCTCAAGGCCGAGGGCATGACCATGCTCCTGGCCACCCACGAGATGGCCTTCGCCCGCGACGTGGCCGACCAGATCTACTTCCTCGACGCCGGGCGGGTGGTCGAGGCGGGGCCGCCGGAGCAGGTGTTCGCTGCGCCGACCCAGCCGCGTACCCGCCAGTTCCTGGCCCGGATCATCGAGGCCGGCCGCCTCTAACACCCCACCAACCACCCCTCCCCCACCCTCCCCCGTTGATCATGAAGTTATTGCCCGGGAAAGCGCTTGCCGATGGCAATAACTTCATGATCAACGGGGCGAGAACGGGGTGGGGTGGGGTGGGGTTAGGTGGCGAAGCCGAGGCGGGGGGTGGCGGCGGTGGTGGCCTGGCGGATGGCGAGGGCGGCGTCCAGGGCGGCGACTGTGGCGGCCCAGCCCTTGTCCTCGGTGGAGTCGGGCAGGCCGGCCCGGTCGCGGGCCTGTTCGATGGTGTCGACGGTGAGCACCCCGTGGGCCACCGGCTTGCCCTCGTCGAGGGCGATGCGGGTCAGGCCGTCGGTCACCGAGCGGCAGACGTAGTCGAAGTGCGCGGTGGCGCCGCGTACCACCACGCCGAGCGCGACCACCACGTCGCAGCGGCGGGCCAGGGCCTGCGCCACCACGGGTAGTTCGACCGAGCCGGCCACCCGGGCCACCACGGTCCGCGCGCCGCACGCCTGGGCGGCGGCCACCGCCCGGTCCAGCATGTGGTCGGTCAGCTCGCCGTGCCAGCGCGCGGCGACCACACCCACGGTCATCCCGGCCGCGTCGACCGGGGCCGTGCCCGGCTCACCGAAACCCGCCATCGCCTATGCTCCGATCTCGTTACCGGGGACCGGACGGCCCATCGGGGCCTCGGTCGCCTCGTCCAGTTGGTCCAACAGGTGCCCCATCCGGTCCCGCTTGGTACGCAGATAACGCACGTTCTCCGGGTGCGGGCGTACCGGCAGGCCCTCCCGGCCGATGATGGTGAGCCCGTAGCCCTCCAAACCGGCCCGCTTGGCCGGGTTGTTTGTCAGCAGCCGCATCGAGCGCACCCCCAGGTCGTAGAGGATCTGCGCGCCGGTGCCGTAGTCGCGCGCGTCGGCCGGCAGCCCGAGGTCGAGGTTCGCGTCGACCGTGTCGCGGCCCTGGTCCTGCAACTGGTACGCGCGCAGCTTGTGCAGCAGCCCGATGCCCCGCCCCTCGTGGCCGCGTACGTAGAGCACCACGCCCCGGCCCTCCCGGGCTACCCGCTCCAGCGCCGCGTTGAGCTGGGGGCCGCAGTCGCACCGCACCGAGGCGAAAACGTCGCCGGTCAGGCACTCCGAGTGCACCCGTACCAGCACGTCCCGGCCGTCACCGAGTTCGCCCATCACAAGCGCGACGTGCTCGGCCGAGTCGAACTCGCTGCGGTAGCCCAACGCCCGGAACACCCCGTGCTCGGTGGGCATCCGGGCGTCCGCGACCTGCTCGACCTGCTTCTCGGTACGCCGCCGGTAAGCGATCAGGTCGGCGATGGTGATCAGGGTCAGCGAATGCTCCGCGCGGAACTTCTCCAGGTCCGGCAGGCGCATCATGGTGCCGTCGTCGTTCACCAGCTCGCAGAGCACGCCGGCCGGACGCAGCCCGGCCAGCCGGGTCAGGTCGACGGCCGCCTCGGTGTGCCCGGGCCGGCGCAGCACCCCGCCCGGACGGGCGCGCAGCGGCACCACGTGCCCGGGGCGGGCCAGGTCGGCCGGGCCGGTACCCGGATCGGCGAGCAGCCGGATGGTGTGCGCCCGGTCGGCCGCGGAGATGCCGGTGCTCACCCCCTCCCGCGCGTCCACGGTCACCGTGTACGCGGTCTGCCGGCGGTCCTGGTTGGTGTGGTGCATGGGCGGCAGATCGAGCCGGTCGCACTCGGCCTCGGGCAGCGGCACGCAGATGAAGCCCGAGGTGTGCCGCACGGTGAAGGCCAGCAGCTCCGGCGTGGCCAGCTCGGCGGCGAAGATCAGATCGCCCTCGTTCTCCCGGTCGGCGTCGTCGACCACGACGACGGGCCGGCCGGCGGCGATCTCCGCCACCGCCTGTTCGATGCTGTCGAAGGAACCTGTCATGCCACGGCCTCCGCGTAGCTCGGGGTGGGTGCCGGGCGGGTCGCCCGCGAGGTCCGCCACCAGCTGACCAGGCCCCAGACGCAGAACGCGCCGTAACCGAGGTACATCGCCGCCGACGGGTAGAAGCCGCCCCGCAGCAGCAGCGGTACGCCGACCGCGTCCACCGCGATCCAGATCAGCCAGAAGTCCACCCAGCCCCGGGCCATCCCGTACGTGGCGAGCAGGCTGCCGGTGAGGATCCAGGCGTCGGGCAGCGGGCCCCAGGAGCCGAGCGCGGCCAGCACCGGATACGCCACCGCGGTGCCGACCACCGCGGCGGCGAGCAGCCCCAGCCGCTCGGTGCCGGTGGCCCAGCGGGGGGTGACCGCCGCACCGTCGGCGGCGGTGCCGAGCCGGCGGGTACGCGACCAGCGCCACCAGCCGTAGAGGCTGACGGCGAAGAAGAAGACCTGCCGACCGGCCTGCCCGTACAGGTCGTGGGCCTGCGGGGTGGCGAAGGCACCGCCGAGGAAGACGGTGAACAGCAGCGCGTTGCCGATCATGCCCAGCGGCCAGGCCCAGACCAGCCGACGCAGGCCGAGCAGGGCCGAGCCGAGCCCGAAGACGTTGCCGACGATCTCCCGCACCAGCACCGGTGAGCCGGCCAGGTGCACCTCCGCGGTGAGCAGCCAGCCGAGCGCGCCGGTCATGACGCCACCGGCCCGGGTCCGCCGCCGCCGGCCGGGCCGACCGGGGGCACGGCGTCGGCTTCGCTGCCGAGGGTGGCGGCCGGGGCGGTGCCAGCCTCTGCGCGGGTGCCGAGCAGTCGCTCGACGTACTTGGCCAGCACGTCGGCCTCCAGGTTGACCGGGTCGCCCACCGCCCGGCTGCCCAGCGTGGTGAGCGAGAGCGTGGTGGGGATCAGACCGACCGTGAACCAGTCGGTGCCGACCTCGGCCACGGTCAACGAGACCCCGTCCACGGTGATCGAGCCCTTCTCCACCACGTACCGGGCCAGGGCGGCGGGCAACCGGAACCGGACGGTCTCCCAGCGCGGCGCCGGCTCGCGCGAGAGCACCTCGCCGACCCCGTCGACGTGCCCCTGCACCAGGTGACCGCCGAGGCGGCTGCCGAGCGCGGCGGCCCGTTCCAGGTTGACCGGCTCCCCGGCGCGCAGCGCACCCAGCGCCGACCGGCGCAGCGTCTCGCCCATCACGTCGGCGGTGAACACCCCGCCGTCGACGTCGACCACGGTCAGACAGACGCCGTTGACCGCGATCGAGTCGCCGTGCCGGGCGTCGGAGGCGACCAGCGGGCCACGGACCGCCACCCGGGCCGAGTCCTCCGCCGTCGGGGTGACCCCGACGACCTCACCCAGTTCCTCGACGATGCCGGTGAACATGCCTAGCCCTCCCTCTTGCGGGGAAACGCGGTGATCCGCAGATCCGGACCGATCTGCGTAACGTCGGTGATCTCCAGGTCGATGGCCTCCGCGATGGTGCTCACGCCCGCGTCGACAAGCGCGGCGGGCCCGGCGCCGAGCAGCCGGGGCGCGAGATAGCCGACGACCCGGTCGACCAGGCCGGCGGCGAGGAACGCCCCGGCCAGCCGGGGGCCGCCCTCCAGCAGCACGGCCCGTACCCCCCGGCCGTGCAGGGCCGCCAGCAGCGCGGGCAGGTCGACCCCGCCGTCCGCTCCGGCGCCCACCTCCGCCGTGGTGGCGATCCAGGTGCGGGCAGCACCGTCGCGGACCTGGGCGTCGAGGGGGGTACGCCCGGCCGAGTCGACCACCACCCGCAGCGGCTGCCGGATGGCCAGGCTGCCGTCGCGCAGGTTGCGCACGGTGAGCCGGGGATCGTCGGCGAGCACCGTGCCGACGCCGACCACCACCGCGTCCACTGTCGCGCGCAACGCGTGCACGTCCATCCGGGCCGCCTCGGAGGTGATCCACATGCTGGTGCCGTCGGCCGCCGCCGAACGCCCGTCCAGCGTCGCCGCGTACTTCCAGATCACGTACGGCCAGCCACGGCGCATCGCGGTCAGCCAGGCCACATTGCCGTTCTCCGCCTCGGTGCCGCGTACCCCCACGTCGACCCGGACCCCGGCGGCGCGCAGGGTCGCGGCGCCACCGGTGGCGACCGGGTTGGGGTCGGGTACGGCGATCACGACGCGGGCCACGCCCGCCTGCACCAGGGCGAGGCTGCAGGGGCCGGTGCGGCCGGTGTGGTCACAGGGTTCCAGGGTGACCACGGCGGTGCCGCCCTTGGCGCGGTGACCGGCCTGGGCAAGCGCGACGATCTCGGCGTGTGGCCCCCCGGCGTACGCGTGGAAACCCTCGCCGACCACCTCGCCGTCGGCGTCGAGCAGCACACAGCCGACGACGGGGTTGGGACTGGTCGTGCCGAGCCCGCGCGCCGCGAGTTCGATCGCGCGCCGCATCGCCTCGTCGACGGAGACGCTCGCCATCGCCTGGCCCTGCCCTCTCGCTCGGCTCGCGCAGGCGGGGCGGGAGGTGGACGGCAGGCGGAGTCCAGGTACGGCAGAGCCGACCCGGTGAGCGGTGCAAACACGCCGAAACCCGGCGAGCCGCACGACCCTTCCGTCCCGCGCGCTGTCTCCCATCCGGACTGTCTGGGCGCGGTCTGGGGCCGCACCCAACCGTCGGCCCCGGATTCTCACCAGGTCCACCGGGCGGACGAACCGCTCCCGGGTCGCGGGCTTACCACGGTCGGGCCGTGGATCACCGCCGGTTCGGAATTACACCGAGTCCCGCCAGCGCGTGGTGGGTACTGAGGGAAAGTTTTACACGCCGACCGGGGGGTTGGGCCACCCGGGCGAGCTACTTCACATGACGGTGGTTCGGGTCACCGACGCCGCGACGCCGGTCCACCGCCACGTACGAGCCGGGTTGGCTCTTGGCCACCGTCTTCATCTCGGAGGCGATCGTCATCGCCTCCAGCGGGCTGGCGATGCGTTTGTCGGCGTCGGAGACGGAGACCCCGATGGAGAGGGTGACCAGCGCGGCCCGGCGGATGTTGCCGCGCCGGTCCTTCAGCTCGACGTAACCACGCTCCCGGTCAGTGGGATCGTAGAGCGCGTCCGCGGCCTTCTCGAAGTCGGCCGACACCCGGGAGGTGAGCGGTAGGACCTGCTCCGGGGTGCAGACGAAGACGAAGTCGTCGCCACCCACATGGCCGAGGAAAGCCGGCGGCAGCGCCACCGAGACCACCGCCCGGTGCAGGGTGCGCGCCAACGCGGAGATGAAGTCGTCGCCCCGGACGAAGCCGTACCGGTCGTTGACGCTCTTGAACCGGTCGATGTCGATGTAGCCGACCGCGTAGTCGGTCCCGCTGCGGACCCGGTCGGCGATCTCCCGGCGGATGCGGCTGTTGCCCGGCAGGCCGGTAAGCGGGGAGACCTCGCGGAACTCCTTGTTGCGCCGCAGGGTGGAGGTCACCCGGGCCAGCAACTCCAGGGTGTCGAAGGGCTTGACCAGGTAGTCGTCGGCACCGGCGCTGAGCCCGTTGACCTTGTCCTGGGTCATCCCCTTCGCGGTCAACATGATCACCGGTAGCGCGGCGGTCATCGGGTCGGCCCGCAGCCGCCGGGTCAGCTCCAGCCCGTCGATCCGGGGCATCATCAGGTCGACCACGGCCAGGTCGGGCCGCTGCCGCTCGATCACCTCGAGCGCCTCCTGGCCGTCGGAGGCGATGACCACTTCGAAGCCGTGCAGCCGCAGGTTGAACTCGACGAAGCGGGCGATGTCCTCGTCGTCGTCGACGACGAGGATCACGTCCTTGCGGTCGCCTGCGGGCTCCACGTCAGGCCCCGGCAGCCGCGCGCTCCGCCAGCCCGCGCAGCCGGCGTACCGCCTCGGCCGGGTCGTCGGCGCCGTAGACGGCGGTGCCGGCGACGAAGGCGTCGGCACCGGCCGCGGCCGCCTGCTCGATGGTGTCGGCGGCGATCCCGCCGTCGACCTCGATGCGAAGTTCGAGGTGGCCGCTATCGACGTGCCGACGCGCGGTGCGGACCTTCTCCAGCAGCTCCGGGATGAACCGCTGCCCGCCGAAGCCGGCCTTGATCGTCATGATCAGCAGCGTGTCGAAGCTCGGCAGCAGGTCGAGGTACGGCTCGATCGGAGTGTCCCGGTCGATCGCCAGCCCCGCCTTGGCGCCCGCCGCGCGCAGGTCCTTGGCAAGCGACACCGGGTCGTCGCAGGCCTCGGCGTGGAAGGTCACGTTGTACGCACCGGCGTCCGCGTACCCGGGCGCCCAGCGGCGCGGATCGTTGATCATCAGGTGCACGTCGAAGGGCAGCTCGGTGGCGGCCCGCAGGCTCTGCACCACCGGCAGCCCGATGGTCAGGTTCGGCACGAAGTGGTTGTCCATCACATCGACGTGCAACCAGTCCGCGGCGGCCTCGACGGCACGGACCTCTTCGGCGAGGCGGGCGAAATCGGCGGCGAGGATGCTTGGCGCGACGATCGGCGGCGGTACGGTCACAGGGCCAGTGTACGAACGCGGCCAGCAGCCGTCGGCGGCACGGCACCAATCGAGACACCCCGTAACCCGAAGGTGACCGGTGGTACAGAATAGGCCCCTTCGGTCTTTCGGAACGGCACGGCCCGCCATCCCGACTGGCCGGACGGCCGGATGGCGGCAACACTCCATCGGGGACGGTGGCGGTATCGTGCACGCCGTTGGGCGCGGGAGCCGACATCCGGGCGGCGGCTCTCGGAAAGGGCGAACGATGCGACGGTGGCTCGCGGCGCTGGCGCTGGCCGGCGTGACGGTGCTCCTGCTGGGCGGCTGCGTACGGCCGAGCGGAACGGACGGTGATCTCACAAACGACTGGCCTGCGCTACGCGCGCCTACGATGTTCGTACCGGCCACCGACGCCTGCCTGCCCCGGGTCACCGCGATCGTGCAGGCGAGCACCTACGAGACCGTGGACTGCGCCCGCAACCATCTGGCCGAGACGGTGCACGTCGGCACGTTCGCCGGGTCGGCGGCGGAGGGTCCGCGACCCGAGCCGGGTTCGGCCGCGCTGCGTACGGCCCGCGCCGAGTGCGACCAGCGGGCCCGGTTGGTGCTCGGCGGGGACTGGCACACCGCCCGGCTGACGCTCAACATCGCCCTACCCTCGGTATCGGCGTGGAACGGCGGTGCCCGCTGGTTCCGCTGCGACCTGAGCGAGACCGACAGCATCGACAACACCCGACCGGTGAACCGCACCGGCAGCCTACGCGGGGCGCTGATCGGCGACTCGCCACTTGTGCACCGCTGCTTCGACCCGAAGCTCATCGGCAACAGCCTGAACTACATGGCCCCGGTGCTCTGCACCGAGCCACACGGCGCCGAGTTCGTCGGCGTGTACGTCGAAGAGGACATGACCTGGGAGGAGTTCACCAACTCCGCCGGCCAGGCGCACAAGCGCTGCATGGAACTGATCGCCGCCTACGCCGACGTACCAAACAACGCCGACCTGCCCTACCGCGCCGGCTCCATCTTCTACCCGCCGTCGCAGCGGGAATGGGAGGAGGGCGACCGTGGGGTGCGCTGCATCCTGTGGAGCGACGACCGCAAGCTCACCGGTTCGATGCGCGGCGTCGGCCCGCAGGGACTACCCGTGGCCTGACCGGCGTGTCGCATGCTGCCGCTGCCTGACAACCCGATCGGCGATCAGCACCGTGTGGCGCGGGCGAGCCGCCGCCTACTCGCCCGGTTAGTGAGGTCGGCGCTGCTGGTCAGCGCGACCTTGCTGTCGGCAGGCCGCTCCGGCGCATCTGCTTCAGCAGCTCTCCGTCGGCCACGTCGGAGCCCAGCTCGTCAGCCGGCGTCAACTGCGCATCGAGTGGTGTCGAACAGTGGGCTGGCAATGGCGTTCATCAGCCGCTTGGCCGGCGGGTATGTCGAATCCACATGACGGCCGAGAGTGATCGCGGCCACGGTGGTGGCGCCTGCGACCTTGAGAGCGAAGGCGAGTGACTGCACGCGGGCGCCCGTTGTCCAGGTGTCCTCAAGGATGAGTGCGTGGATCGGGGCGCTCGCCGGAGGCAGGGCTGGAGTGAACCAGTCGGCGTGAAAGTCGTGGTCGTCTGGCCCATAGCTCGGATTGACCGCGCTGGCGATCCAGGGCAGGCCGAGCCGATCGCCGACAAGCTCGGTGAGTGGATGCGTGCTGGTGCTGTTTCGGGTGCTGGGGACGGTGATCACATGCGTTGGCCGTGCGCCGGTGCGGGCCGCCACGCAGGCAAGGTGGTCGCGCAGGAAGAACAGGAGGAGGGCGAGCAGGTTTCGCCGAGCCTGCTCGGAGCGGGCTGCGCCCTTGTAGGTCCGGAGGTTGTGATGGTGCTGCCAGGTGCGCGGCGAGTAAGAGATCGGCAGTACGAGGTCCGCGAGCACCCCGCCCGATCGACTCAGGTGGGACTGGCAGCGGAAACAGAGCGCGTAGCCCTCGCCTCGAACCCCACGGCAGGTGGGGCAGACCCAGGAGTACGCCGGTAGCGGGTTGCGGAGATAGCCGCGCTGGACCTCGATGTACCGGCGGATGATGGTCCAGCGCTGGTCAGCGGAGGGCGAAGTCAGGGAAGTTCTCCAGGCCGGCTTCAGTGGGCTGGTAGCTGAGGATGTCGTCGATGGCCTCCACCAGCTCCGCAGTGCCGTTGACGACATAGACGCCGGGATTCTCAGCGAACGCCCTGGCCCAGCCGCACCGCATGACCTGGCTGGTCAGAACCACGGGGCGGCCGTGTTGAAGGGCGAGCCTGGCCTGAATCCGCGCTCCGCTCGTTTCACCAGCTTCGATGACGACGGTCGCGACTGCGTACCCGCTCATGACGGCATTGCGCATGGGAAAGCTCTGCCGGCTCGGCGGAGCATCCGGCCAAAACTGAGAGATCAGCAGACCGACATCGGAGATATGGTCCTGCAGACGTCGGTTTTCTGCCGGGTAGTACCGGCGGATCCCGGTGCCGATGACCGCGACCGTGCGTCCGCCCGCCTCCAGGGCTGCGGTGTGTGCGGCGGTGTCGATGCCGCTGGCGAGCCCGCTGACCACGGTCACCCCACGCCTCGCCAGGGTGGTGGCAACCGCCTGGGCGATCCGTAGGCCGTCGGTGCTCGCCTTACGGCTGCCGACAACCGCCACTGCTCGGTCATGCACCTGGAGGCTGCCGCGGCTGAACAGGAGTGGAGGCATCTCCCGGATACCGAGGAGCTGAGCCGGATAGGTGGCGTCGAAGAAGGCGTGAACGCCGATCCCCTCCGCTTGCCAGCCGGCTATCTCGTCGGTGGCACTGTCGATCAGGTCGGCGGTCGATTCCAGGTCCGGGAAAAGCGTGTCGGAGTGGCCAACTGCGCGTTCGAGGACGTCCTTCGCGCTGCCGTTCTCCTGGATCTCCAGGGCCATCTCCGACCAACTCGTCTGCGGGCGGCGAAGCAGGGCGACCAGGGCAGCCCGTTCGATCGTCGCCGTGTCCATGCGCACGATCGTACGCCCTGGCCTGCCATCCCGGCTCGGCCATCCCGGCCGGTGTCGCTGATCAGGTTGCTCGAAGGGCAGCACGATTCGAACATATGTTCGGATCATGGGAAGGTCAAGCTTGACTTCCTGACCGGCCTCAAGGACGAGTCGGCACGTTAGTTGTCGTCCCCGATGCATATGCGGCCAGGCCGCATGCACTCGCTCTGCCAGTCCGACGCACCGGCGTTGGAGTCAGCATCAGATGGATGCCGGAAAGTTGGCCTTGGCCGCGCGACCAACCAGAGCGGTGAGAGCGGCATCCACTCCGGCTCCGACGATGCCCCCCGCAAGCGGGATGCCCTTGGCCAGGGTGACGGCGGACCGCTGCGTCCCGTACTTGGCGAGAAGCATGAAGCCGACCCGCGCGTTGATCTTCCGAATGACGGCGATCGGGATCGCCTTGATCATTTGCGCAGTCAACTTCGTCCCGATCTTGACGCCAACCCCGTGGAGGGTGCTCGCCAGCGTCCCGCCTGCCGTGGTGAGAGTGACGAAGGTTTGGACGTGCGGGTCCGAGATGTCGTAGCCCCGAAGATAGGCGATCGCCCCGACGAGTCGCGCGTTGATCACTAGTGACCCTGCGATGTTCGCGGGAATCGTGATGGGCATGGTCAGGAAACCACCCAGACCGGTGACGAACCCATTGGTCGAAGACGCCGCCACCGCCTCCATGATCAATCGGTCGATCACCCGTTCGATCGCCGCTTCGCTCGCGTGGTCACGCAGCAGCACGCCGTCGGAATCGATGATCGGGCCACCCACGTCCGTGGTGGCCTTGCCGAGGCGGTCCACCGCGTAGGGAATCGACCCGGTTATCGGACCCACGCCATCTCTGATGACCCGCACGGTCAGGTCCTGGAAGTAGCGAACCACCGCATTGGCCGGACCCTCGCTGCTCTCGCCTGCGTCGGTCTCGGTCGTGTCCATGACTCTCCCATTCCTGGCTCTACAGATCACCTGATCAGGTCGCCGAGGCAAGATATCGCCCAGCAAACCGCACCGCGTTCGTCTGATCGGTCAGTCAGCATGAAAAACTTCCGACACCGCCCCGGGATCGGACAGTTCGGAACACCCACGATCCACACAGGAGCGAGGGGACCTGTCAGCAAACGGACTTTCGATCGGCAAGCTGACAGAAGTGGATGTCGATGGCGCCTTTTCCGTAGGTTGGTTCGCGCCGCACAGTCAGGAGGTTGGATGTCCCGCGTCCGCATCCGGATCGCCTTCACGCCGCTCGCCGATGATGACGAGTTCGTCCTCGGCGAGCTGACCGACGAGCTGGCGGATGACCTCCGCGAGGTCGGCGAGGTGCAGCGCATCGAACGCGCTGCCGACCCGGATGCCAAGGGTGTCGCAGAGCTGGCGCTCGGCGTCGTCACCGTGCTGGCGGGCACCGAGCCCGGCTACGTACAGGCGTTTGTCGACGTTGTCCTGGCCTTCCTGCAACGCCACACCGGCCGCCGGGTGCAGCTGCGGGTCGGTGACATCGAGCTGACCATCGACCAGCCCACCCACACACAGACCGACGAACTGATCAGGACGGTGCAGGCCGCGATCGAACGGTCCCGTCCCTGATGGGCCGGCACGCCCTGCTGCTCGGCACAGCCACCTGCCACGTCGACCCAGCGCTTGCGCCGCTGCCCTCGGTACGGCAGGACGTTGCGCAGCTCAAGGCGCTGCTGGACAGCGCTGGCGAGTTCGACAGCGTACGTGCCGAACTTGATCTGCCGTCGGCGCGCCTACGGCAGATCGTCGAAGAGTTCTACGGGGTACGGCGCACCGGCGACCTGGCCCTGCTCTACTACTCGGGTCACGGGGTGCTGCACGGTGACGGTCAGTCGTTGTTCCTCGCGGCGACCGACACGGTCAGCGGGCAGTTGCACGCGACCGCCTTCGACACCGACGGCATGCTGCGTCACCTGCTCAACGACTCCAAGGCCAGCCAGAAGGTCGTCCTCCTCGATTGCTGTTTCTCCGGTGCGTTCACGGCCCGGCACCGGTTCCGGGGCGGTGTACGGGAAGAGCCACGCCGCCTCAAACGGCAGCGTGGCACCTTCATCCTGACCTCCAGCACGCACCAGAAGGCGTCGAAGGCGCAGGGATCGGAGCGTCCCTCGGTCTTCACCGAGGTGCTGCTTGATGGTCTGCGCGGTGCGGCCGAGGGGTCTTCCGACGATGGGTGGATCACCACAAACGACCTTTCCCGGTACGCGCCGACCGAGATGGCCCGGCGTCGCCAGCACACGCCGGTGGAGTCGAGCGAGGGCGTCACCGAGCCGATCCGGCTGGTGACGGCCCCGGGTTCCGTCGCTGCGGCACAACAGGTCACGGTCGTCACGGCGAGTCCGGCGGACGAGGCGCCGTTCGATGCGGACCAGTGGCGTCGGCTGGTGACCTACTACATCAACTGCATGCAGCGGTCGACAGTGCTCCAGTCGTTCATCGACCCGCAGGCAAGCGGGACATACGTCGCGGCACCACCGGGGCCCGAGGCCGTCTTCACCTCGGAAACGCCCGTCCAGCTCGGCGGTGGGGCGGCGAAACTCGCCGCGCGGGCACGCGCCGACGGCAGGGAGATCCAGTACGGCTATCCCGTCGTCGCGGTTCGACCGGCTCGACAGAAGCAACCCCGGCTTGCGCCGCTGCTGGTCTGTGATGTCACCGTCGGCGAGGACGCCGTCCTGCACGCCTCCTTTCCGCCCCGGCCCAGCGCCGCGCTCGTTGACCTGTTCCAGCTCTCCGAGGTGGAAGCCGACGAACTGCTGCTCCGCGTCGAACAGGCATTCGCGCCGGGTGATCCCGCCTCCCTCGCCGCCACCGTCGACGTGCTCGTCAAGACGTTCGGGTTGAGCCCGGTGACGGAGTTGGACCCGGCCAGGCTCGGCGGCACCATCCGGCCGGGGCCGGTGAACGGGGTGCAGAACGCCGCGATCCTGTACGCCGTCGACGCCGCCGAGTCGCCGCAGCGGCAGCTCGTCGACGACCTACGAGGCATGATCAAAAACCCTCGGCTCATCGAGCGGACCGCGCTGGCCGCGCTGGCGGCCCGCCCGGACGAGGCAGCTGCGGCAAAGGTCACCACGGTGGCGATGAGCGCGACGAACGAGGCGCAGGAAGAGATCATCCAAGCGGCGATGTCACAGCCGTTGACCGTGGCCCAGGGGCCGCCGGGCACTGGAAAGAGTCAACTCGTCACTGCCCTGCTGGCCACCGCCACCGCCGCAGGCCAGAGCGTGCTGATCGGCTCCACCAGCAACCAGGCCGTCGACTCGGTGCTCGACCGGGTGACCGACCTGATCGGCCCGGGCCTGCTGCTGCGTACGGGCAACAAGGACCACCGTATGCAGGAACCGAAGCACCTCGCCGACATCCTGGCGGCGTATCCACCGGCGGAACGGCCCACCACGCCGGAGGACCGGACACCCCTGCATGAGCTGCGACTCCTGGGTGAAGAGGCCGCTGGCCTCCGTACGGCACTGGACAAGCGGCGACTACTCGAACGTGACCTCGCAGACCTGGCCGTCGAGCGGGCAGTCGACTCCGGCATCAGCGCGGCACCGCTGCCCACCGACGACACGGCGCTGGCGCGCCTCGTCCAGCTGACCGATCGAGCCCTCGCCAGCAGATGGTTCGGTTGGTGGTACCGGTGGCGGCTGCGGTCGTATCAGGTTGCGGACCGGGATGCCGTCAAGGAGCTCGCCGAACGGGCGGTGTTCGAACTGCGGTGGCGGGAGTGCCAGCGGAGCCTCGCTGGACTGCCCGACGCTGAGGTTTCCTGGCGGCGACTGGTCGACCTGATCGGCACCGAACGGCCCGCGCTCAGCATCGATCTGCTGCGGGCCCAGATCGCCCGGCGGGTGGCTACGGGAGCGCGACTGCTCCAGGACCGGGCCGATGAGATGGCCAAGCCGCAGTCGGACAGCTGGGCCTACTTCCCGGAGTTGCTCCGAGTGCTGCCGGGCTGGGCCGTGACCGCGCTGTCCGCCCGGCGATTGAAGAGAAGCCCTGCGATGTACGACCTCGTGGTGATCGACGAGGCGGCACAGTGCACGATTCCCGCGATCCTGCCCATGCTCTACCGCGCCAAGCGTGCCCTGCTCATCGGCGACCCTCGTCAGCTCGCTCCCGTCGTGGACCTGCCGGAGAGCGACGACGTCGCCGAACGCGCCCGTGCGGAACTGAGTACCGGATGGCTCACCAGCCGCCGGCTGACCTATACGGCCCATTCCGCGTACGACGCGTTCGCCACCGCCGCAGGCACGGCGCATCTCCTCGACGAGCACTACCGGTGCCACCCGGAGATCGTGGAAGTGCCGAACCGGGAGGTCTATCAGGGTCGACTCACCGTACTGACAGATCCAAACCGGTTGGCGGCTGCGGCCGAGCCCGCAGTGCGTTGGCGCGACGTGCCCGGACAGTTCAGCCGTGGCGCAACCGGGTCCGGCTTCAACCAGATCGAGATCGACGCGGTCGTCGCCGAGGTGGCAGACCTGCGGGCCGCGTACCCCGATGCCTCGATCGGGGTAGTCACGCCGCTTGCCGCGCACCAGCGTCGCCTGGCCGCGGCCCTGGCCAACGCGGGCCTCACTGACAACCTGCTCTGCGCGACGATCCACAAGTTTCAGGGCAGCGAACGAGACATTATGGTCGTCTCTCCGGTCGGGGCGCACGGCATTCCGGACCGCACCCGGGGCTGGCTGGTACACCAGACCAACCTGTGGAATGTCGCCATCACCCGGGCAAAATCCCAGCTCGTCGTGGTCGGCGATCGGTCGTGGTGGTCCGGTCAACGCGGCCTGCTGACCGCCTTGGCGTTGGTCAAAGATGTCGCCGACGCCCCACCGGATGCCGTGACCGCGCCAGCGGATCGATTGCACCTTGCCCTGCGGAGCACCGATCTCACCGTGCGACGCGACGTCGTGGTCGCCGGGCAGGCTGTCGACTTTGTGGTGGGGCACGGGAACGTCGAACTGGCCGTCGTCGTCGACGATCCGATGGGCGACCCCGACGGCCGAAAACTGCGTCGCGTGCTCGCCCGACTCGACGTCACACCTGGTTCCACACCTGTCCGCCGGGTGCCCGCCTGGCGCTGCCTGTCCGAACCGGAGCAGGTGGCGGCAGAGTTGATCGACCTCCTGCACCGCTCCGGGCAGGAGCAGAACGACAGGTAGATGGCGTCGCGCTGCGACCGCACCAGATCCACCACGAGCCGGATCGAAGCCGTCCTGCCCGACCGATGGCTCAGGTGCGGCGCAGCAGGGCGAGGAACATGGCGTCGGTGCCGTGCCGGTGCGGCCAGAGTTGCACCGTCGGACCGTCACCGAGCCCGGGCATGCCCGCCGGCAGCAACGGCCGGGCGTCCACGAAGTCCACCGACGTGCCGCTGCGGCGGGCCGCCTCGGTCACCGACACGTGGGTCTCCACGGTGTGCGGCGAACAGGTCACATAGGCCACCACACCGCCGGGCCGGACCGCACGCAGACCGGCCGCGAGCAACTCGCGCTGCAACCGGGTCAGGGCCGGCAGGTCCGACGGCTGACGCCGCCAACGCGACTCGGGCCGGCGGCGCAGCGAGCCCAGCCCGGTGCAGGGCGCGTCGACAAGCACCCGGTCGAAGTGCTCCTCCGGCAGCTTCGCCTCGCTGCCGACCAGCCGGCCGTCGGTGTGCAGCACGGTGACCGGCAGGCCCTGGGTCGCCTTCTCGACCAGCCGGGCCCGATGTTCGGCCACCTCCACCGCGGTCAACCGGGCACCGCGCTGCGCGGCGATGGCACCGAGCAACCCCGACTTGCCACCGGGCCCGGCACAGAGGTCGAGCCAGCGACCGTCCGGGCCGTCCACCGGCGCCTCGGCCAGGGCGGTCGCGACCAGTTGGGAGCCCTCGTCCTGGACGTGGGCCCGCCCGTCGGCCACCGCCGCCAGCTCACCCGGGGCACCACCGTCGAGATAGACGGCGTACGGCGAGAAGGCACCCGGCGCGCCACCGGCCTGCTCGGCCAACTCGACCGGATCGGCGAGGCCGGGCCGGGCGCACAGGTGCACCGGCGGACGTTCGTTGTCCTCGATCAGCAGCCGGGTGGTCTCACCGAGGTCGCCGCCGAGCGCCTCGGAGAACGCCCGGACGATCCACTGTGGATGGCTGTAGGCCAGGGCGAGGTGACCGATCGGGTCGGTCTCCAGCGGCGGTGCCAGCCGCGACACCCACTCGTCGGCGTCGCGCTCGGCGACCTCACGCAGCACCGCGTTGGCGAACCCGGTGGCTCCCGGGCCGACCGTCCGGACCAGGTCGACGGTCGAGGAGACCGCCGCGTGCGCCGGCACCCGGGTGTGCAGCAGCTGGTACGCGCCGAGCCGCAGCGCATCGCGTACCGGCGGGTCGATCCGTTGCACGTCCCGGCCGGCGGCCGAGGTGAGGATCGCGTCCAGGGTGCCGAGGCGACGCAGGGTGCCGTAGGTCAGCTCGGTGGCGAAGGCGGCGTCCCGGCCGGTCAGCCCCGCATCGCGCAGGATCGCCGGCAACACCAGGTTGGCGTACGCGTCATCGCGGTTGACCGCCGCGACCGCCTCGTACGCGGCATGCCGTGGCCGGTCCACCGCCGGCCGCGCGACGCGCGGTCCCCGTCGGTCCGTCCCCCGGCGCGGAGCGGTGTCCCTCACGCGAACTCCTCCCCAGCGCTGACCCGGGCACCGCGCGCCCAGTCGGTCGCCGGCATGGCCCGCTTGCCCGCCGCCCGCACCTCGCCGAGCCGGACCGGCACGGTGGCCGTGCCGGCCAGCACCCGCGCCTTCTCCACAAGCAGCTCACCGGGCTTCAGGTCGGGGCCGTCGGGGGCCGGGGTGACCGTACCCAGCTTCACCCGCTCGCCCCGGAAGGTGGTCCACGGGCCGGGCGCCGGGGTGCAGGCGCGGATCCGCCGGTCCACCGCGAAGGCAGGGTCGGACCAGCGGACCCGGGCGTCCTCCACGGTCAGCTTCGGTGCCAGCGAGACCCCGTCGGCGGGCTGCGGCTCGGCCCGGGCGGTGCCGTCGGCAAGCGCGTCCAGCACCGCCACCAGCAGCCCGGCGCCGCTGTGCGCCAACCGCTCCAGCAGGTCACCGGAGGTGTCGCCAGGCCGGATCTCGTCGGTGAGCGTGCCGTAGACCGGCCCGGTGTCCAGCCCCTCCTCCAGTTGGAAGACGCTGGCCCCGGTCAGCTCGTCGCCGTGCAGCACGGCGTGCTGCACGGGTGCCGCGCCACGCCAGGCGGGCAGCAGCGAGAAGTGCAGGTTCACCCAGCCGTGCCGGGGAATCGCCAGCGCCACCGGCGGCACCAGCGCGCCGTAGGCCACCACCGGGACACAGTCCGGTGCCAGCTCACGCAGCCGGTCCAGGAACTCGGGCTCGCGCGGGCGGGCCGGGGTCAGCACTTCGATGCCGCGCTCGTCGGCCCAGGCGCCGACCGGCGAGCGGACCAGGCCACGGCCGCGCCCGGCGGGGGCGTCCGGCCGGGTGACCACGGCCACCAGCTCGTGCCGGGAGGCGGCCACGGCGGCGAGTGCGGGAACGGCGACGGCAGGCGTGCCGGCGAAGATCACACGCATCCGGGTCACCGCCCCAGGCCGAAGGGACTGCCGGCACCGTGCGGACTCAGCTTGACCGTGGGCGGTGCGGCGACGTCGTACCACTCGGCCTGGCGGATCGCCTTCATCGCCTCCTTGCGGCCGGCCGGGTCCAGCCGGTCGATGAAGAGCACCCCGTCGAGGTGGTCGGTCTCGTGCTGCACGCAGCGCGCCAGCAACCCGGTGCCGACGATCTGCACCGGGTCGCCGTGGCCGGTGAAGCCCTTGGCCACCACGTTCTGCCGGCGCTTGGTGTCGAAGTACAGCCCAGGAATGGAGAGGCAGCCCTCCGGGCCGTCCTGCTCCTCCTCGTCGGGGAACTCCAGGACCGGATTCACCAGGTGACCGAGCACGTCGTCGACGTGGAACGTGAACACCCGCAGGCCCACGCCGAGCTGCGGAGCGGCGAGGCCGGCGCCGTTCTGCTCACGCATGGTGTCGGTCAGGTCGGTGATGAGCTTGCGTAGCTCGGCGTCGAAGTCGACCACCGGATCAGCCGGCGTGCGCAGCACCGGATCCCCGAACAGACGGATGGGCTGGACGGTCACGCGGGTTGGCTCCTTAACGGCGGGACGACGAGTGCCGTACCAGTCTACGGAGTGCCCGGGACCGTCCCGGCCGGCGCACCATGATCGGCGGCCGGCGCCGGCTCACCCACGGTTACCGGCAGGTTGTCGTAGCCACGCAGGGTCAACCGGATCCGGCGGCGGGACGCACCGGCCGGGGCCAGCTCGGGCAGCCGGCGCAGCAGCAGCGGGAAGGCGACCTGCGCCTCCAGTCGGGCCAGCCCGGCGCCGAGGCAGTAGTGCGGCCCCGCGCCGAAGGAGAGCGGGCTCAGCACGGCCCGCCACGGGTCGAAGCGATCGGGCTCCGGATAGCGCCGGGGGTCCCGGTTGGCCGCGCCGAGCAGCAGCAGGAGCCAGCTGTCCGCGGGCAGCTCGACGCCGCCTATCCGGACCGCCTCGCCGCTGGTACGGGTGGTCAGCTGCACCGGCGAGTCGTAGCGCAGCAGCTCGTCGACGTAGGCCGGGGCGTGCTCCGGGTGCCGGCGCAGCCCTTCGGCGGCCCCGGGATGTGCCAGCAGCACCGCCAGGCCGTTGCCGAGCAGATTGGTGGTGGTCTCGAAGCCCGCCACGAGCAGGATCACCAGGTTGGCCAGCAGCTCCTCACCGGAGAGCCGGTCCTCGGCGTCGTGCGCCTGCACCAGCGCGCTGGTCAGGTCGTCGGCCGGACGCCGTCGGCGGGCCGCCACCAGTTCGGTGAAGTAGTCGCGCAGTTGCGTGGCGCCCGCGTCCGCCACCGCCAGCTCGGCCGGTGTGATCTCCGGCTCCAGGACGCCGGTGAGGTCGGCCGCCCAACGGCGGAACAGCGGGCGGTCGGTAGCCGGCACGCCGAGCAGCGCGCAGATCACCCCGACCGGCAGCGGGTAGGCGAACTCGGCCATGAAGTCGATGGGCGTCCCGTCCCGGCCGGCCGCCGCCATCTCCTCGATCAGCTCGCCGGCCTGCGCCGCCACCACCTCACGCATGGCCCCGATCCGGCGCGGGGTGAAGGCGCCGGCGGCCAACCGCCGCATCCGGCTGTGGTCGGGCGGGTTGGTACGCAGCATCGACCGGGCGATCGACGACAAGGCGGGGCTGTTCCGCCACTCCGGCAGCAGGTCGTCGCGGAGATGGTCGTCGAGCACCCGGATCCGGGTGTCCCGGAGAAGTTCGTCGATCTCCGCATAACCGGTGACCGCGTAGAGGTCCGGACCGGCCTGGACCACCGGGCCGTGGGCGCGCAGCCGCTCGTACGTCGGGTACGGGTCGACGCGCCCCTCGGGCGACATGAGCGATGCGAATGCCTCGGCGGCGTCCATGATGGCCTCTCCGTCGTACCGAAGGCTCCATCATGCCCGCGAGCGCTCAGCCGGCGCTGCCCGACTCCCCGGCCAGCACCGCGTCGCCGCCGAGCAGGGCGTGCTCCGGCAGCGGCAGGCGGATGTCGTGGGCCGCCTCCCAGTCGTGGATCAGGCTGGGCCGCGCCTGCGCGGCGAAGTAGTCGATGGCGCTCGTGTCGCCGACCACCGGCTCGTCGACCTCGGCGACCAGCCGGCCGGGCACCAGCCGGAACCCGTTACGCAGGGCGGCGCTGAGCCGGCGGTGCCCGTTGACCACGAAGAAGTACTCACCGGTGTAGCCGATCTCCAGCGGCTCCAGGCCCGTCTCACCGGCCGCCGCGACCTCTTCGGCGACTGTCGACTCCCAGAGCCCGCGCAGCCCCGCGACGTCCTCGGTCGGGTAGACCCGGGCCGGGTCGAGCAGCAGCAGCGGCGGCGCGCCATGCAGCACCTCGGGAGCGAGGCGCCCTTCGTACGCGTCGATGATCCGCTCGATCACCTCGTCGGCCGGGGCCCGGGTGGTGTCGCAGATCAGGTCGTAGTTGCGCAGTAGCGCCTTGTCCACGCCGTAGCGGACCAGGAACCGGCCGCGCTCGCTCTCGCTGCGCTCCCGGAGCCTGGCCTTCGCCTCCTCCAGCGAGGTGTAGCTCTCGGCCGGTCCCGAGGGACGCAGCAGCACCCGCCGGGCCGCCTCAGCCGGCTCGGTGATCATGTGCACCTTGAGCGCGTCGGTGAAGAAGTGCCAGGCCAGCCGGGAATCCATGACCAGGCTCTCGCCGGAGGCGGCGATGTCCCGCTGGAGCTGGTCGACGTAGCCGTCGACGGCCTGGTCCAGCTCGGCGTGCAGGTTCAGCTGGAGCGCGGTCATCTGCCGCTCCTGAGCCATCTGCCGGTAGAGATCGCCGACGCTTACCCGGCGCAGCCCGAGCCGCTCGGCGATCACCACCGAGACGGTGCTCTTGCCGCTGCCGAGGTCACCGTTGAAGACGATGGACTGACGAACGGTCACGACTGGTACACCCCTGATCGCCGGCTGATTAAGATCGTTATCGCGCCGGACCGACGTGGTCCCGCCGTCGTCGGCATGACGGGCGATGCTACCACCCTCACCCGTGGCCGCCCCGAGCGCCACCCGGGGTGACCTGCCGGTCAGAAGAGCGCGAGCGGGTCGATCTGGAGGCGGACCGGGTCCGCCGCCTTGCGGGCGCTGCGCACCCCGGCCGCCGCGTGCAACGCCTCGGCCAGCACCGCCGCCCGGGCCCGGGGCACCCGGACCAGCATCCGCTCCCGCTCACCGTCGGCCGGTACCGGGCCGAGCACCTCCGCCCCGTCGGGCAGCCGCGCCTGGGCCAGCAGGTCCGCAACGGCCGCGGGCAGGCCGGTGACGCTTGCCATCCGCACCGCCGGCGGGAAGCCCAACTCCCGCCGCTCGGCCAACTCCCGGGCCGCGAACCAGGGCGCGTCCCAGCGCAGCAGCGCCTGCACCGGCGCGAGTGCGCCGTCGGCCACCACCACCACCCGGCCACCGGCGGCGGCCGGTCGGGCCAGCGCGGCGGCGGCCGTCCACCGGCGCAGCGCCTCCTCGCCGGCACGCAGGTCGGCCCGGGTGAGCAGGGCCCAGGTGTCCAGCAGCAGCACGGCGCCGTAGCCACCGGCGGCGACCGGTTCGGCACCCGGGGTCGCGATCACCAGGCCGGCGCCGCCGGGCACCGCCGCCAGCACCTCCTCCCGCCCGGAGGTGCGTACCGGCACATCGGGAAAGGCCCGGCCCAACTCCTCGGCGGTCCGCCGGGCACCGACGACCGAGGCCCGCAGCCGCCGCCCGCCGCAGTGCGGGCACGCGTACGCGGCGGCGACCCGGCCACACCAGCGGCAGGCCGGCGCCCCGCCGGCCGAGGGCAACGCCAGTGGACCGGCGCAGTGCGGGCAGCGGGCCGGGGCGCGGCACTCGGCGCAGGCCACCGAGGGCAGGTAGCCGCGCCGGGGCACCTGGACCAGGACCGGCAGCTCTGCCCGCAACGCCTCGCGGGCGGCGGTCCAGGCCAGGCTGGGCAGTCGGGCGGTGGCCGCCGCCGGGTCGCGGGCCAGCTGCGGGTCGTCGCCGGTCGGCGCGACAGCGGGCGTACGCGAGCGCAGCACCGTGCGGTCCGCGACCACCTCGCGGGCCCAGCCGGTCTCCACCAGCAGCTGTGCCTCGGCGGTCCGGGTGTAGCCGCCGACCAGCGCCGCGGCCTCTGCCAGCCGGGCCCGGGTGAGCAGCACCTCCCGGGCGTGCGGATACGGGGCCCGGGGCTCGGCGTGCAGGTCGTCGCCGTCATCCCAGATGGCCACCAGGCCGAGCCGGGCCACCGGAGCGAACATGGCCGCCCGGGTGCCGATCACCACCGGCGCGGCGGACTGGCGGGCGGTGAGGAAGGCACGGTAGCGCCGCGCCGGCCCGAGCGCGGCGGAGAGGCAGACGTGCCGGTCCGGTCCGAGCGTCGCGGTCAGCGCCGCGTCGAGCCGGTCCAGGTCCCGCCCGTCGGCGACCACCACCAGGGCGCCCCGGCCGGCGGCCACGGTGGCGGCGACCGCAGTGGCGTAGCGGGCCGCCCAGTCCTCCCCCGGCAACGCCGACCAGACGGCCCGGGGTGCGCGGCCCTCGGCGAGCGCGCGCAGCAGCGCCGGCCCGGCCGGATAGTCCCGCCAGCCGCCCGGCTCCGGCGCTGCGCCGGGCTGCGCTGCGCCGGGCTGCGCTACGTCGCCGGCTTCCGGCGCTTCGGCCGGGGTGGCGGCGCCCTGGGCGGTCATCTCCTTCTCGACCCGGGCGTGCCGGGGCGGGACGGCGAGGCGCAGGACGTCGGCCAACTTGCCGGCGTAACGGTCGGCGACGGCCCGGGCCAGCCGGGCCACCTCGGGCGCCAGCACCGGCACCGGCGAGACCAGCTTCTCCAGGTACGCCAGCCGGGGGTGGTCGGAGTGCTCGGCGCGGTCCAGCAGCCAGCCGTCGACGAGTTGACCGGCGAAGCGCACCTTCACCCGCACGCCGGGCAGCGCGTCGGCCGCCAGCGTCTGCGGGACCAGATAGTCGAACGGGCGATCCAGGTGAGCCAGCGGCACATCGACGCAGACACGAGCGACCGGCGACCCGTCCGCGGGCCGCCGGTCGTCTCGCCTGCTGCCGGTCAGGCTCCTGCGGCCGACTTGAGGTCGGCGGCCCGGTCGGTGTTCTCCCAGCTCAGATCCGCCAGTTCCCGGCCGAAGTGGCCGTACGCGGCGGTCTGCGCGTAGATCGGACGCAGCAGGTGCAGGTCCCGGATGATGGCGGCCGGACGCAGATCGAAGATCTCGTTGACCGCCTTCTCGATCGAGGCGACCGGCACGGTCTCGGTGCCGAACGTCTCGATGAAGAGGCTGACCGGGTGCGCCTTGCCGATCGCGTACGCGACCTGCACCTCGCAGCGCTCGGCCAGGCCGGCGGCGACCACGTTCTTGGCCACCCAGCGCATGGCGTACGCGGCGGAGCGGTCGACCTTGGACGGGTCCTTGCCGGAGAAGGCGCCGCCACCGTGCCGGGCGTAGCCCCCGTAGGTGTCCACAATGATCTTGCGCCCGGTCAGGCCGGCGTCACCCATCGGGCCGCCGATCTCGAACCGGCCGGTCGGGTTGACCAGCAGCCGGTACCCCTCGGTGTCCAGGCCGAGGCTCTCCAGCTCGGGCGCGATGACGTGGTCGCGCACGTCCGGCGTGAGCAGCGACTCCAGCGAGATGTCCGCGGCGTGCTGGCTGGAGACGACGACCGTGTTGAGTCGCACCGGCCGCAGCCCGTCGTATTCGATGGTGACCTGGGTCTTGCCGTCGGGTCGCAGGTACGGCACAGTGCCGTCCTTGCGGACCGCCGCCAGCCGGCGGGCCAACCGGTGCGCGAGCGCGATCGGCAGCGGCATCAGTTCGGGCGTCTCCGAGCAGGCGAAGCCGAACATCATGCCCTGGTCACCGGCGCCCTGCGCGTCCAGGGCGCTCTCGGACGCGCCGGTACGCAGCTCGAAGGCGTTGTCGACGCCCTGGGCGATGTCCGGCGACTGGGAGCCGATGGAGACGCTGACGCCACACGATGCGCCGTCGAAGCCCTTCTTCGACGAGTCGTAACCGATGCCGAGGATGGTCTCCCGGACGATCGTCGGGATGTCGGCGTACGCCTTGGTGGTCACCTCGCCGGCAACGTGAACCTGACCGGTGGTGATCAGGGTCTCGACGGCCACCCGGCTGTGCGGGTCCTGGCTGAGCAGGGCGTCGAGGATGCCGTCACTGATCTGGTCGGCGATCTTGTCCGGGTGGCCTTCCGTGACCGATTCGGACGTGAAGAGGCGGCGTGTCACGGCACTCCTAAGGATTTGGATATCGTTCTGCGGCAGTGTAGTCACCCGCCGTCAGTAGCGGTTGACGGTTGTCCACCAGTCCAGCGGTCAGGAAGCGGCATCCGCCAATCGGGCGACCACCAGGTCCCACACGCCGTCGGCCAGCTCCTCCTTGGCTCGTTCGGACATCCGGGTGACCGAACCGTCGGCACCGATGACGGTGGCCGCGTTGGTCTCGGCGCCGAAAACCTTGTTCAGGCCGACCTCGTTGATCACGATGAGGTCGGCCCGTTTGCGGCTGAGTTTGGCCCGCCCGTTGGCCTCCGCGTCGCCGGTCTCGGCGGCGAACACCACGAGCACCTGCTCCGGCCGTCGGCGCTGGCCCAACTCGGCGGCGATGTCCGGGTTGGTCACGAGGTCGATCCGGGGTGCTGCGTCGTCGTCCGACTTCTTGATTTTGCCAGGTGAGTAGGTCGCCGGGCGGAAATCGGCCGGAGCCGCCGCCATCACCACCGCGTCGGCGTCGACCGCCGCCTTAAGCGTCGCCTCGCGCAGCTCGGCGGTGCTGCCCACCCGGATCAGATCCACCCCGGCCGGATCCGGCAACGCCACGTTCGCCGAGATCAACGTGACCCGGGCACCACGAGCCACGGCGGACCGGGCGAACGCGTAGCCCTGCTTGCCCGAGGAACGGTTACCGAGGAACCGCACCGGATCCAGCGGCTCCCGGGTGCCCCCCGCGGTGACCACCACGTGCCGGCCGGTCAGGTCGGCCGGCGCATCGGCACCGCGGACCAGCGTCCGCCGGGCCACCGCGAAGATCTCCGTCGGGTCGGGCAGCCGGCCCTTACCGGTGTCGGCGCCGGTGAGCCGGCCCACCGCGGGCTCGATCACCCGGACGCCCCGGGCCCGCAGCGTCGCGACGTTGGCGACGGTGGCCGGGTGCTCCCACATCTCGGTGTGCATGGCCGGTGCCAGCAGCACCGGACAGCGGGCGGTGAGCAGCGTGTTGGTGAGCAGGTCGTCGGCTAGGCCCTGGGCGGCCCTGGCCAGCAGGTCGGCGGTGGCGGGCGCGACCACCACCAGGTCGGCCTGCTGGCCGAGGCGTACGTGCGGCACCTCGTGCACGTCGGACCAGACGTCCTCGGCGACCGGCTGGCCGGAGAGCGCCGCCCAGGTCGGCGCGCCGACGAACCGCAGCGCGGCAGCGGTCGGCACGACCCGCACCGAATGACCTGACTCGGTGAACAGGCGCAGCAGCTCGCACGCCTTGTAGGCGGCGATCCCGCCACCGACGCCGAGGATGATCCGGGCGCTCATCGAGGCGCGGAGGTTACGGCTGGTCGGTCGGCTCGGCGGTGAGCAGTCCCGCGTTGATCTCGCGCATCGCGATGGAGAGCGGCTTCTCCTGGGGGGTGGTCTCGACCAGGGGGCCGACGTATTCGAGCAGACCCTCGCCGAGCTGGCTGTAGTAGGCGTTGACCTGACGCGCGCGCTTGGCGGCGAAGATGACCAGCGCGTACTTCGACGTGGTCTTCTCCAGGAGCTCGTCGATCGGCGGGTTGGTGATGCCTTCGGGGTTGGCGATGGATCCCACGGATAAAACCTCTGCGTCTCTCGCACGGACCGCGTTACCGCGGTGCCGGCGCTCAACCGCGCGGACGCGGCCGGGCCGGAGCCAGGAAGGAAGAACCGATAAATCCTACCAGCTCATCCACAACGCGCTCGGTTCGGTCGTGTGGCAGGCGACGGTCGAAGGCCACCGACGCAGCCACGCCCGGAAGCGACCCGGGCGGATGGAGTAGCACGAGCTGCGCCTCGGGCCAGGCGGCCCGGACCAGCAGCGCCCCGTCGAGGTCCGACGGGAGCAGCACCGGCTGCCCGGCGGCGATCCGACGGCGCAGCGGGGCGAACTCGACGCCCCGGCGGTACGCCCCGAACCGACTCCACTCGAGCAGTTCACCGGCGGCCATCCGGCGGTCGAACTCCGCAGGCGCGACGAAGTGTCGCTGGACGCCGTCCAGCTCGCCCTCCCGGCGCGGCCGGGTGGTGAGCGTGACCGGCGTCCACACTGACGGAGAACGCGCCCGGACCAACTCGACGACACTCTCCCTGCCGGCACCGGATGGGCTGGCCAGGACAGTGAGCCGAGTCGCCGGGCGCGCCTCGTCATCCAAGCTCACTGCTTGTTTCTACACGCAGCCGTGCTCAGTTGGCGGCGAACTCCCCAAGCAGGGCCTTGCGCTGCTGCTCGCCGAGGCCACGCAGGCGACGGCTGTCGGCGATCTTGAGCTTCTCCATGATCTGGGTGGCCCGGATCTTGCCGATGCCCGGCATCGCCTGGAGCACGGCCGACACCTTGAGCTTGCCGACGACATCGTCGGACTCGGCCCGCTCAAGTACGGCAGCGAGGGTGGTCTTGCCCTGCTTGAGCTGCTCCTTCAGCTCGGCACGGGCTTTGCGGATCTCCGCGGCCTTCTCCAGCGCGGCTGCGCGCTGCTCAGGGGTCAGTGACGGGAGCGGCACCAGTTCTCCTCAGGTCCCTATCGCGACGGGCGGGACGCTCCGCCGCATCTGTGAAACGTGGTGTCGCTGTGAACCAATGGGTTCCCAGCGCGGGGAAAACTAGCGGTCAACGGAGCTTTCGGCAACGTGGGCGCGCGACCATCACCACAAAGTGACCGACCCGTCAGTCAGTCATGACATCGCCAGGGCGGCCCGACAGTCGGCCACCGCGCGGTCCGCAGCGGCCCGCAGGGCCGCCGGGTCCGGCCCCGCGCCGAGCACCTCGCGGGAGTACGACGGCAGCACCGAGGGCAGTGCCGGACCGAACACCACCCGCAGATCCGCCGCCGTGCCACCCTGCGCTCCGAGGCCCGGCGCGAGCAGCGGACCGTTCACCGCCGAGAGGTCGCAGCCGGTCTCGCCGACCGTCGCACCGATCACCAACCCGATGCTTCCGAGGGGCTCCGCACCCGCGTTGAGCTGGGAAACCTCGTCGATCACCAGCTGCGCGACGCTGCGCCCGTCGGCGGCTCGGGCCCGCTGGACCGAGGCGCCCTCGGGGTTGGAGGTGAGCGCCAGGACGAAGACTCCGCCCCCGTGTTCGGCGGCCAGTTCGAACATCGGAGCGAGCGAGCCGACCCCCAGGAAAGGGCTTGCGGTGATCGCGTCGACATACATGGGACTGGATGGCTCAAGGTATGCCGAGGCGTACGCGCGGACCGTCGATCCGATGTCGCCGCGCTTGACGTCGAGGAGAACGAGCGAGCCGCGTTCCCGTAACTGTCGGATAGTTGACTCAAGAACCGCCAGCCCTTGGGACCCGAATCGCTCGAAGAACGCCGACTGGGGCTTGACCACCGCAACCCGGTCACCGAGGGCGTCCACGACGGTCCGGGCGAACCGGCTCAGCCCGTCGACATCGTCGGCGAGGCCCCAGCGGCCCAGCAGTCCGGGATGCGGATCGATCCCGACGCAGAGCGGTCCCCGCTCACTGACGGCCCGATGCAGTCGGGCGCCGAAGCTCTCCATTCGGCCAGTGCCTCCTCATTACTCAACTTGCGCTGTTCGCCTACTCAATCCAGACCGAAATGCTGTCTGATTACTCAGCCCGTCTTGACCGCCGCCGCGATTCCCGCCGCGATCAGCGCCAGGTCGGCGTCGTCGGTGACGTACGGCGGCATCGTGTAGACCAGATCCCGGAACGGGCGCAGCCACACCCCCTGGGCCACCGCAGCTGCCGTGGCCGCCGCGATGTCCACCTGATGATCGAGCTGCACCACGCCGATCCCGCCGAGGACCCGCACGTCCACCACGCCCGGCAACGGCCGCAGCGGCTCCAGGCCGGCCCGCAGACCCCGCTGGAGCCTCGACACCTGGGCGGCCCACTCCCCGTCCCGCAACAGGCCCAGGGAGGCGTTGGCGACCGCGCAGGCGAGCGGGTTGCCCATGAACGTCGGCCCGTGCGCCAGCACCCCTCCCGACCGGATGCCCCGCGCGATCTCCGCTGTGGCGAGGGTGGCGGCGAGGGTCAGGTAGCCACCGGTGAGTGCCTTGCCGACGCACATCACGTCCGGGGCGACCCCGGCGTGCTCGGCGGCGAACATCGTCCCGGTGCGGCCGAAGCCGGTGGCGATCTCGTCGAAGATCAGCAGCACGCCGTGGGCGCTGGTCACCTCGCGCAGCACCCGCAGGTAGTGCGGGTGGTGGAAGCGCATCCCACCGGTCCCCTGCACCACCGGCTCGACGATCACCGCCGCCAGTTCGTCGGCGTGCCGCTCGACCGCCTCGACCAGCGCCGCCTCGTACGCCGGATCCGGTGTGGACCCGTGGTCGGCCGGTGGCATCGGGGCGAAGATCTGCCGGGGCAGCACGTCCCGCCAGAGGTGGTGCATCCCGCCCTCGGGATCACAGACGCTCATCGGGTGGAAGGTGTCGCCGTGGTAGCCGCCCCGCCAGGTGCCCAGCCGGCGACGCTGCGGCCGGCCGACGGCCCGCTGGTACTGGAGGCACATCTTGACCGCGACCTCGACGCTCACCGAGCCGGAGTCGGCCAGGAACACGTGCTCCAACCCGTCCGGCGCCAACTCGACAAGGGTGCGGGCCAACTCCACGGCGGGCGCGTGGGTCAGCCCGCCGAACATCACGTGGCTCATCCGGCCGAGCTGGTCGGTCACCGCCGCGTCCAGCACCGGATGCCGGTAACCGTGGATCGCCGCCCACCAGGACGACATCCCGTCCACCAGCTCACGCCCGTCGGCCAGCCGCAGCCGTACCCCCTCGGCGCTCTCCACCAGATAGGGCGGCACAGCCGGTGGCAGCGCGGCGTACGGATGCCAGACGTGCGCGGCGTCAGCCGCCAGAATCTCCTCAGCCCGCACCCCGCCGCCCCCTTCCCGCGATCTTGCACATTTGGTCGCCGTTATGCCCCATATGCCCTTTTCATCCCGACATAAAGTCCATGATCGCGGAGAGGGTCGCGGTGTGGGTGGGGCGGTCAGGGGGGAGAGGTGTGGCGGATCGCGCGGGCGACCGCGCGGGGCAGGGCGGGGCCGCGGTAGATGAAGCCGGTGTAGAGCTGCACCAGGCTGGCACCGGCGTCGAACATCCGGGCGGCGCCGTCCGGGTCGACGATGCCGCCCACCCCGACGATCGGCAGCCGCCCGCCGGTCTCGGCGTGCACGAAGGAGACCACCTGCCGGGCCCGATCGGCAAGCGGACGGCCGGACAGGCCACCGGCCTCACCGGCGCGTGGCCGGTCGGCCGGGGCGAGCCCGTCCCGACCCAGGGTGGTGTTCGTGGCGATCACCCCGGCCGCGCCCCGGGCCAGGCACACCTCCAACAGCTCGGCGATCGCCGGTTCGGTGAGGTCCGGGGCGATCTTCACAAGCACCGGCTTCTCCCCCACCAACGCGGCCAGCAACGCGTCCAGGTGCTCGCGGTCCTGGAGGGCGCGCAGCCCCGGTGTGTTCGGCGAGGAGACGTTCACCGCGAAGTAGTCGCCGTGCCCGCGCAGCGCCCGGTACGACGCGCGGTAGTCCTCCACCGCGTCCTCCAGCGCCGTCACCTTGGACTTACCGAGCGAGATCCCGAGCGGTACGCCGAGCGGGCGGCGCAACCCCGCCAGCCGCGCCGCCAGCGCCGCGGCACCGGCGTTGTTGAAGCCCATCCGGTTGATCACTGCCTCGCTGTCCGGCAGCCGGAACAGCCGCGGCCGGGGGTTACCCGGCTGCGGATGCGCGGTGACCGTGCCGACCTCCACGAAGCCGAAGCCCAACGCGGGCCAGGCCGGCAGCGCCACCCCGTCCTTGTCCATCCCGGCGGCCAGCCCGACCGGGTTGGGAAACCGCACCCCGAACACCGTGCGGGGCGCCGCCACCGCGTAGCGGGCCCGCACCGCCGCCAACGCGACCGGCCGGCCGGCGAGCGCCGACAACCGCCGCAGCGTCCACTCGTGCGCCGCCTCGGCGTCGCCGCCGCCGATCCGGAACAGCCCGCGCCGTACCGTCCGCTCGAACATCACACCCGCGCCCGCAGCGTGGCGTGCAGATCCTGGAGCGGGCGTACCTGCATGTCGCCCCGGATGCGGGCCTCGATGCCCATCACCGCGGCGGCGGCACCGGGCACGGTGGTGATGCACGGAATGTCCGCAGTCACCGCGGCGCTGCGGATCTCGTAGCCGTCGGAGCGGGCGCTGGCCCCGGAGCCCTGCGGAGTGTTGATCACCAGGGCGACGTGGCCGCCGAGAATCAGCGAGACCGCGTCGTCGTCGGAGCCGGCCTCGTAGTGCTTGGGCACCTGCTCGCAGGCGATGCCGTGCCGGCGCAGCACCTCGGCGGTGCCGCTGGTCGCGACGATCTCGAAGCCCAGGTCGGCCAGGCGCTTCACCGGGAAGATCATCCCGCGCTTGTCCCGGTTCGCCACCGAGACGAAGATCCGACCCGAGGTCGGCAGCGAACCGTACGCCGCCGACTGCGACTTGGCGAAGGCGTGCCCGAAGGCGGTGTCGATGCCCATCACCTCCCCGGTCGACTTCATCTCCGGGCCGAGCAGCGAATCCACCCCCTTGCCGGCGGGCGTGCGGAACCGCTTGAACGGCAGCACCGCCTCCTTGACCGCGATCGGCGCGTCCGGCGGCAGCGTGCCGCCGTCCCCGGTGGCCGGCAGCAGCCCCTCGTCGCGCAGTTCGGCGACGGTCGCGCCGAGCGCGATCCGGGCCGCCGCCTTGGCCAGCGGCACCGCCGTGGCCTTGGAGACGAACGGCACGGTACGCGAGGCGCGCGGATTGGCCTCCAGCACGTACAGCGTGTCGTCCTTCAGCGCGTACTGCACGTTGAGCAGGCCGCGTACGCCGATGCCGCGGGCGATCGCCTCGGTGTACCGGCGGACCTGGGCCACGTGCGAACTGGCCAGGGTGATCGGCGGCAACGCGCAGGAGGAGTCGCCGGAGTGGATGCCGGCCTCCTCGATGTGCTCCATGATCCCGCCGAGGTAGACCTCACCGTCGGCGTCGCAGAGCGCGTCCACGTCGATCTCGATGGCGTCATCGAGGAACCGGTCCACCAGCACGGGGTGGTCCGGCGAGATGTCGGTGGCCCGGCCGATGTAGTCACGCAGTGTGACGTCGTCGTAGACGATCTCCATGCCCCGTCCGCCCAGCACGTACGAGGGGCGGACCAGCACCGGATAGCCGATCTCCTCGGCGATCCCCTTCGCCTCCTCGTAGGAGGTGGCGGTGCCGTGGGCCGGGGCACGCAGACCGGCCCGGGCCAGCAGCGACCCGAACGCGCCGCGCTCCTCGGCCAGGTGGATCGACTCCGGTGAGGTGCCGACCACCGGCACCCCGGCGTCCTTGAGCCGCTGCGCCAGCCCGAGCGGGGTCTGCCCACCGAGCTGCACGATCACCCCGACCACACCAGGACCACCGGCGGCGCGGCCGGAGGAGTCCTCGGCGTGCCAGACCTCCAGCACGTCCTCGAAGGTCAGCGGCTCGAAGTAGAGCCGGTCGGCGGTGTCGTAGTCGGTGGAGACCGTCTCCGGATTGCAGTTGACCATGACGGTCTCGAAGCCGGCGCGGACGCCTGCCGCGCCGGACGCGGCGGCCGAGCCGAGCGGCGCGCTGCGCAGCGCCTGGACCGCGTGCACGCAGGAGTAGTCGAACTCGATGCCCTGCCCGATCCGGTTCGGCCCGGAACCGAGGATCAGCACCTTGGGCCGAGCCGAGCCGACCACCTCGGTCTCCGCGTCGTAGGACGAGTAGTGGTACGGCGTGGCGGCCTCGAACTCGGCCGCGCAGGTGTCCACGGTCTTGTAGACCGGCCGGATGCCGAGCCGGTGCCGCAGCGTCCGTACGCCGTCCTCGGCGGCCAGTTCCGGACGCAGCGCGGCCAGTTGGCCGTCGGAGAGACCGGCCCGCTTGGCCCGGCGCAGCAGGTCGGCGTCGAGCACCGGGGCGGCCGCGATCTCGGCGCGCAGCTCGACCAGGGCGGCGATCTGGTCCAGGAACCACGGGTCGATCCCGCCCGAGGCCGTGGCGACCTCGCCGATCGAGGCACCCAGCCGCAGCGCCCGCTCCACCGTGTAGAGCCGCCCGTCGTGCGGCGTACCCAGCGCGGCGAGGGTGTTCTCCTTCGTCGCGCCCGGCGGGTCCGCGACGGTCCAGAACCCGGCGGCCTTGGTCTCCATCGAGCGCATCGCCTTGTTCAGCGCCTCGGTGAAGTTGCGTCCCAGGCTCATCGCCTCGCCGACGGACTTCATCGTGGTGGTCAGCTCCGGGTCCGCGCCGGGGAACTTCTCGAACGCGAACCGGGGGATCTTCACCACCACGTAGTCAAGCGTCGGCTCGAACGCGGCAGGCGTCTTGAGCGTGATGTCGTTGGGGATCTCGTCGAGGGTGTAGCCGATGGCCAGCTTCGCGGCGATCTTCGCGATCGGGAAGCCGGTCGCCTTGGAGGCCAGCGCCGAGGAGCGCGACACCCGGGGGTTCATCTCGATGACCACGATCCGCCCGTCGGCCGGGTTGACCGCGAACTGGATGTTGCAGCCACCGGTGTCCACCCCGACCTCGCGCAGTACCGCGATGCCCAGGTCACGCAGGCGCTGGTACTCCCGGTCGGTGAGCGTCATGGCCGGCGCCACGGTCACGCTGTCGCCGGTGTGCACGCCCATCGGGTCGAGGTTCTCGATCGAGCAGACCACCACCACGTTGTCGTGGCGGTCCCGCATGAGTTCGAGTTCGTACTCCTTCCAGCCGAGCACGCTCTCCTCGATCAGCACCTCGTGCACCGGGCTCGCGGCCAGCCCGGCACCGGCGATGCGCTCCAGGTCGGCGTCGGTGTGCGCCATGCCCGAACCGAGGCCACCCATGGTGAACGACGGCCGGATCACCACCGGCAGGCCCAGCTCGGCTACGGTCTCCCGGACCTCGTCCATCGAGTGGCACACCCGCGAACGAGGCACCAGGCTCGCCGGGTCCTCGATCCCGATCCGTACCCCGGCCTTGGCGACGATCTCCTTGAACAGCTGCCGGTCCTCGCCGCGGCGGATCGCGTCGATGTCGGCGCCGATCAGCTCGACGCCGTACTTGTCCAGCACGCCGGCCTCGTGCAGCGCGACCGCGGTGTTCAGCGCGGTCTGCCCGCCGAGGGTGGGCAGTACGGCGTCCGGCCGTTCCTTGGCGATGACCAGCTCGACGAACTCCGGGGTGATCGGCTCGACGTAGGTGGCGTCGGCGTACTCCGGATCGGTCATGATCGTGGCCGGGTTCGAGTTGACCAGGCTGACCCGGATCCCCTCGTTACGCAGCACCCGGCACGCCTGGGTGCCGGAATAGTCGAACTCGCACGCCTGCCCGATGACGATCGGCCCGGAGCCGATCACCAGGATGTGCTTCAGATCGCTCCGCTTAGGCATTCGCGCGCCCCTCGCTGTGGGTCCGGTCGCGCTGCGCCCGGCCCTCGATCAACTCCGCGAAGCGGTCGAAGAGGTAGTCCGCGTCGTGCGGACCGGCCGCCGCCTCCGGGTGGTACTGGACGGTGAAGGCGGGCACGTCCCGGGCCCGCAACCCCTCGACCACGTTGTCGTTGAGGCAGAGATGGCTTACCTGTACGCCGCCGAACTCGGTCTCGATCACCTGGTCCGGGACCAGCGCGCCCGGCCGCACTCCCGGCACCTCGACGGCGAAGCCGTGGTTGTGGCTGGTCACCTCCACCTTGCCGGTGACCCGGTCGAGCACCGGCTGGTTGATCCCCCGGTGGCCGTAGCCGAGCTTGTAGGTGCCGAAGCCGAGCGCCCGACCGAGGATCTGGCTGCCGAAGCAGATGCCGAAGAGCGGCACCTGCCGGCGCAGCACCTCACGGGCCAGCTTGACCGGCGCGTCGGCGGTGGCCGGGTCGCCCGGCCCGGGCGAGAAGAAGACCGCGTCCGCGCCGGTGGCCAGCAGATCCTCGATGGTCGAGCCGGCCGGCAGGACGTGGGTGGTCACGCCACGGGCGGCGAGCCGACGCGGCACGTTGCGCTTGATGCCCAGGTCGAGGGCGGCGACGGTGAACCGGTGCTCCCCCTCGGCGGCCACCACGTACGGCGCCGCGGTGGTCACCTCGGCGGAGAGGTCCGCGCCGACCATCTGCGGCGACTGGCGTACCCGGGCCAGCAGCGCGCGCGGGTCGTCGTCGACGCTGGAGATGCCGACCCGCATCGCGCCGCGCTCACGCAGGTGCCGGGTCAGCGCCCGGGTGTCCACCCCGCTGATGCCGACGATGCCCTCGGTGGCGAGCCGGTCCTCCAGCCCGCCGGTGGCCCGCCAGTTCGAACTCCGCCGGGCCGGGTCACGCACCACGTAACCGGCCACCCAGATCCGCCGCGACTCGTCGTCCTCGCCGTTCACCCCGGTGTTGCCGATGTGCGGGGCGGTCTGCACCACCACCTGGCGGTGGTACGACGGGTCGGTGAGCGTCTCCTGGTAGCCGGTCATCCCGGTGTTGAAGACCGCCTCGCCGAAGGTCTCGCCGACGCTGCCGTACGCCTCGCCCTGGAACGTACGCCCGTCCTCGAGGACGAGAATCGCTTGACGCCTACGGCTCATGCCCTGCCTCCGATCCGGACTGCGACGCTCCGCTGGGCTGCGCTCCTCGTTCGGATCACTTCACTGCCTTTCCGTCGAGCACCGTCGCCTCGCCACGCAGGAAGGTCGCCACGATGCGACCGGGCAGCGTCATCCGGGCGTACGGGGTGTTGCGGCTGCGACTGGCCGACTCCGCCGGGTCGATCACCCGGCGGGCCGCCGGGTCGACCAGGGTCAGGTTGGCCGGCGCGCCGGGGGCGGGATCCTGGCCGTGCTCGGTCAGCCCGGCGATCCGGGCCGGGGTGCGGGACATCCGCTCGGCGATCAGGTCCCACTCGGGACCGAGCACGTCGAGCGCGATCGACAGCGCCGTCTCCAGCCCGAGCATGCCCGGCCGGGCGTACGCCCACTCACACTCCTTGTCCTCCACGGCGTGCGGGGCGTGATCGGTGGCGATGATGTCGATCACCCCGTCGACAAGCGCGCCACGCAGCGCGGCGATGTCGGTGGCGGTACGCAGCGGCGGGTTGACCTTGAACACCGGGTCGTAGCTCTCGGCCCGGGTGTCGGTGAGCAGCAGGTGGTGCGGGGTCACCTCGGCGGTGACCCGGATCCCCCGCGCCTTGGCCTGGCGCAACAGATCGACGCTGCCGGCCGTGGAGACGTGGCAGACGTGCAGCCGGCTACCGACGTGCTCGGTCAGCAGCACGTCCCGGGCGATGATCGCTTCCTCGGCCACCGCCGGCCAGCCGGTCAGGCCCAGCCGCGTCGAGACCTCGCCCTCGTGCATCTGCGCACCCTCGGTGAGCCGGGGCTCCTCGGCGTGCTGGGCGATGATCCCGTCGAACGCCTTGACGTACTCCAGGGCCCGGCGCATCAGCTTCGGGTCGGCGACGCAGTGCCCGTCATCGGAGAAGATCCGCACCCGTGCGGCGGAGTCGGCCATCGCGCCCAGTTCGGCGAGGCGCTCGCCGGCCAGGCCGACGGTGACCGCGCCGATCGGCTGCACGTCGACCAGGCCGGCCTCCCGGCCGAGCCGCCAGACCTGCTCCACCACGCCGGCGGTGTCCGCCACCGGCGAGGTGTTCGCCATCGCGCACACCGCGGTGTAGCCGCCCAACGCCGCCGCCCGGGAGCCGGTCTCCACGGTCTCGGCGTCCTCCCGGCCCGGCTCGCGCAGGTGCGTGTGCAGGTCCACCAGGCCGGGCAGGGCGACCAGCCCGTCGGCGTCGACCACCGTCGCGCCCGGCGCGGAGAGCCCCGCACCGGCCTCGGCGACGACGCCGTCGCGCAGCAGCAGGTCGGTCGGTGCGGCGCCGAGCACGCTGACGTTCCTGATCAGGTACGAGTTCACCGGTTGTTCCCCCCGAGCAGCAGGTAAAGGACGGCCATCCGGACGGAGACCCCGTTGGCGACCTGTTCAACGATGGTGGAGCGGGGCGAGTCGGCCACCTCCGGGGTGATCTCCATGCCCCGGTTCATCGGGCCGGGATGCATCACGATCGCGTGGCCCGGCATCCGGCGCATCCGCGCGCCGTCCAGGCCGTACCGGCGGGCGTACTCGCGGGCGGACGGGAAGTACGAGTCGGTCATCCGCTCCCGCTGCACCCGCAGCATCATCACCACGTCCGCCGAGGGCAGCACCGCGTCCAGGTCGTAGCAGACGTCGGTGCCGGGCGCGAGCGCCGCGGCGATGTCGACCGGAATCAGGGTGGGCGGCCCGACCAGGGTGACCTTGGCACCGAGCGTGGAGAGCAGCAACACGTTTGAGCGGGCCACCCGGGAGTGCAGCACGTCACCGACCACCACGACCGAGAGGCCGGCCAGCCGGCCCAGCCGGGACCGCATCGTGTACGCGTCCAGCAGCGCCTGGGTGGGATGCTCGTGGGTGCCGTCACCGGCGTTGACCACCGAGCCGTCGACCCAGTCGGCGAGCCGGTGTGGTGCGCCCGACGCGGAGTGCCGCACGACGACCGCGTCGGCACCCATCGCCTGGAGGGTCAACGCGGTGTCCTTCAGGCTCTCGCCCTTCGCGACACTCGACCCCTTGGCGGAAAAGTTGATCACATCGGCGGAGAGCCGCTTGGCCGCCGCCTCGAAGGAGATACGGGTGCGGGTGGAATCCTCGTAGAAGAGGTTCACCACCGTCCGGCCGCGCAGTGCCGGCAGCTTCTTGACCTCGCGGCCGGCCACCGCGGCCATCTCCGCGGCGGTGTCCAGGATCTGGGTGGCGGTGTCGGCGTCGAGGTCGGCGCCGGAGAGCAGGTGCCTGATCACGGTTCCCGCCTTTCGTTCGCGACTGCGGGGCTCCGCTGCGCTGCACTCCTCGCGCTCACCGGTTCCCGCCTTTCGTTCGCGACTGCGGGGCTCCGCTGCGCTGCACTCCTCGCGCTCACAGCGCGGTCCCCCCGTGGAGCCGGACCTCGTCCGTACCGTCGGTCTCGGCCAGCGTCACCTTCACGTTCTCGGCGAGCGCGGTCGGAATGTTCTTGCCCACGTAGTCGGCCCGGATCGGCAACTGCCGGTGCCCCCGGTCGACCAGGACGGCGAGCTGCACGCAGGCCGGCCGGCCGAGGTCACCCAGCGCGTCCAGGGCGGCCCGCACCGTACGGCCGGAAAAGAGCACGTCGTCGACCAGGACCACCCGCATGCCGTCGATCCCGCCGGGCGGCAGTTGGGTGGGGCCGACCGCGCGGGTGGCGTGCCGGCGCAGGTCGTCGCGGTAGAGGGTGATGTCGAGCACACCGACCGGCACCGCGACGTCTTCGAAGGCGCTGATCCGGGCGGCGAGCCGGTGAGCCAGGGGGGCACCGCGGGTCGGGATGCCGAGCAACACGGTGTCGGCCGCGCCCTGGGTCTTCTCGAGAATCTGGTGCGCGATCCGGTCCACGACGCGCTGAACGTCAGCGCTGGTCAGGATCACCTTCACCGAGGGTTGTCGCGGCGGCGACGGACGGGCAGCCGATGGGTTGGCCACGGCAGACCTCCTTTCCCGCCTCACGGGACGGGTCGTTAAAGGACGTCGGATAGCTCCGGGCCGGTCGCGGGGCGGCCGGCAGAGGCTGCGGCCACGTTACCAGTGGTCGGCGTCGTGACCGGGGCCGGGCATGAGTGGCCCGGACCACGCCGGAGCGTCACCTGGACCGGGATCGATTCAGCAGGCGAAACGGGACAAGTCGCCCGCGGCGTCAACGGTAAGGTCACGACCACTTGACCAGGTGTGCGAATCCCCGTACCGTCACGCTCCGTAGCGATCGCTGGGAGAACCCCGAGCAGCACTGGGAGTGTCAATGCCCTCTGAATACGCCAAGTCTCTGGGCGCCCGCCTGCGCTCCATCCGCCAGCAGCAGGGCCTGTCCCTGCAGGGTGTGGAGGAGAAGTCGAACGGGCGCTGGAAGGCGGTGGTGGTCGGCTCGTACGAGCGCGGTGACCGGGCCGTCACGGTGTCCCGCCTGGCCGAGCTGGCCGAGTTCTACCGCGTACCGGTCTCGGAGCTGCTGCCCGACGGCAGCGGGGTGCGGCACGAGCCCACCAGCAAGATCGTGCTGGACCTGGAACGGCTCTACGACGAGGCCAGCGAGGACCTCGCCTACGTGGCTCGCTACGCCCGTGCCATCCAGCAGCAGCGCGGTGACTACAACGGGCGGGTGCTCTCGATCCGCGCCGACGACCTGCGCGCCCTCGCGATCGTCTACGACGCCTCGCCCTCCGGCCTGATCGAGCGGCTGACCGAGCACGGCGTGCTGGTCGCCGACCCCCGGGCGTTCTTCGCCAGCTGAGCAACGCAGCGAAAGGGCCCGTGCCGTTCCGGCACGGGCCCTTTATCTCGCTCGCGGGTGCCGGCCGACGGGAGCAGCCCCGCCGACGGCTCAGCGGGTGGCGTACTCGGCGATCCGGCCGAGCAACCCGTTGAGGAAACGGGGCGAATCGTCGGTCGACATCTGCCGAGCCAACTCGACGGCCTCGCTGATCGCCACCCCGTCGTCGATCTCGTCCAGGTAGAGCAACTCGTAGACGGCGATCCGGGCAAGGTTGCGGTCGACCACAGGCATCCGGTCCAGCGTCCAGCCCTCGGCGTAGCTGGCGATCAACTCGTCGATCCGGTCCAGGTGGCCGGCCACACCCTCGACCAGACCGACCGCGTAGCCCAGATGCTCGGGGCGTGGCGTGGCGATCCGCTCGACGTAGCCGGCGAGCACCTCGGCCGGTGGACGATCCCGCAGGTCGGCCTCGAAGAGCACGTCCAGCGCCCGCTTGCGCGCCTTGCGGCGCGCCGGCATCGGCTGCTTCGGACCCTCGGCCATCAGGCGCGGCCGAGGTAACGGCCGTCGCGGGTGTCGACCTTGATCTTCTCGCCGGTGGTGATGAAGAGCGGCACCTGCACGGTCGCGCCGGTCTCCACGGTCGCCGGCTTGTTGCCGCCGGTCGAGCGGTCGCCCTGCAGCCCCGGCTCGGTGTAGGTGACCTCCAGCACGACGGAGGTCGGCAGCTCGACGTAGAGCGGCACGCCCTCGTGCGTGGCCACGATCGCCTCGGCCTCGGGCAGCAGGTAGTTGGCCGCCTCGCCGACCGTCCCGCCCAGGACCGTGATCTGGTCGAACGTCTCCAGATCCATGAAGACGTAGTCCTCGCCGTCGGCGTAGAGGTACTGCATGGTGCGCTTGTCCACGGTCGCGGTCTCGACCTTGGTGCCCGCGTTGAAGGTCTTGTCGACCACCTTGCCGGAGAGCACGTTCTTCAGCGTGGTACGCACGAACGCACCACCCTTACCAGGCTTGACGTGCTGGAACTCGACGACGGACCAGAGCTCTCCGTCGAGGTTGAGTACCAGGCCGTTCTTCAGGTCATTGGTGGTGGCCATTTCCTGCCTTGATCATGATTTGGCGGACAGACCTGGCAAGTCTACTAGCCGCCGCCCGGCCCGCTTTCCGCCGCCGTCCGCCGGGCTCACCCGGCCCGCTTTCCGCCACCCTCCGCCGGGCTCACCCGGCCCGCTTTCCGCCACCCTCCGCCGGGCTCACCCCGCCGCGATCGGCTTCCGGCCGGCGCCCGCCATCACGGAGAGTCGCCGTAACGGATCATCCTGGCTGATCGGCGGGACCGGCGCGGCGCGCCAGGGCGGCGACGTGGTGCAGGGCGAGGCGGTAGCCGTCGACACCGAGGCCGCAGATCACTCCGGTGGCCACCGCCGAGATCACCGAGTGGTGCCGGAACTCCTCACGCGCGTGGATGTTGGAGAGGTGCACCTCCACCAGAGGCGCGCGCAGCAGCGCGCAAGCATCCCGTACGGCGATCGAATAGTGCGACCAGGCCGCCGGGTTGAGCACCACCGCGGCCCGCTCGTCCGCCGCGCCGTGCAGCCAGCCAATCAGCTCGTGCTCGGCGTCGGTCTGCCGGACGGTCACCTCCAGGCCGAGGTCACGTCCGGTCGACTCGCAGAGTTCAACCAGGTCGGCGTAGCTGGTGGCACCGTAGACATCGACCTGGCGGGTACCCAGCCGACCCAGATTCGGCCCGTTGAGCACGTACACCCTCACGCTGGGCCTACCTTCGTTCGCGACTGCGGGGCTCGCAAACCCGGCTCACTCCTCGCGCTCACTGGGCCTGCTTTCGTTCGCGACTGCGGGACTCGCAAACCCGGCTCACTCCTCGCGCTCACTGGGCCACCGCGCGGTAGGCCGCGTGCAGGAGCTCGTCGTCGGGGCCCGTCAGGATCGCCGGCCGGGCCAGCCCGTCGAGCACCACGAAGCGCAGGGTGCTGCCCCGGGCCTTCTTGTCGACCCGCATCGCGGCCAGCAACCGGGGCCAGGCCTCGGCCGGGTAGCCGGTCGGCAGGCCGAGCGCGGCGACCGCCTCGCGGTGCCGGCGCGCGGTGTCGGCGTCCAGCCGGCCGGCCAGCCGGGCCAGTTCAGCGGCGTACACCAGGCCGACCGCGACGGCGTGACCGTGCCGCCAGCGGTAGTCCTCCACCTTCTCGATCGCGTGCGCGAGGGTGTGCCCGTAGTTCAGCACCTCCCGTACCCCCGATTCGCGGAGGTCACCACCGACCACATCGGCCTTGACCCGGACCGCCCGCTCGATCAGCTCCCGGACCACCGGCCCGGACGGGTCGGTGGCCGCCGCCGGGTCCCGCTCGAAAAGTTCGAGGATGACGGGGTCGGCGATGAACCCGCACTTGACCACCTCGGCCAGGCCGGCGGCCAGGTCCGCCGGGGGCAGGGTGTCCAGGGTGGCAAGGTCGGCCAGCACGCCGACCGGCGGGTGGAAGGCGCCGACGAGGTTCTTGCCGGCCGAGGTGTTGATCCCGGTCTTGCCGCCCACCGCCGCGTCCACCATGCCGAGCAGCGAGGTGGCCACCGGCACCCAGCGCACCCCACGCAACCAGCAGGCGGCCACGAACCCGGCCAGGTCGGTCACCGCGCCGCCGCCCAGCCCGACCACCGCGTCGGTACGGGTGAACCCGGCCGCCCCCAGCCGGTCCCAGCACTGCGCCGCCACCTCGACGTGCTTACCGGCCTCGGCGTCCGGCACCTCGATCGACAGCGGTGTCATCCCGGCCCCGGCCAGCCGGGCACCGATGGCGTCGGCCAGTCCCTTCAGCGGCGGGGCGTGCAGCACCGCCACCCGGGTCGCATCGGGCAACAGGCCGGGCAGTGTGTCGAGCAGATCGCGTCCGACCAGCACGTCGTACGGCCGTTCGCCGCCGACCGGGATCCGGGTCACCTCGTCCATCGCCGGGAGCCTAGCCCACCGACCGCCGTCCGGGGCGGCACCACCCACCGCGCGCCCGAGGGCTGGAACGCAGGTTTACCGCCTCGTGGAACGGGCACGGGCAGCCAGGATCACCGTACGGAGCAAGGGGACGCCCATGGGGCAGCGGACAATCGACGGCGCAGACATCCGGCTGCCGGCCACCATCCTCGGCGTCGGTCTCGGCGGCTTCGTCGACGGCATCCTGCTGCACCAGGTCTTCCAGTGGCACCACATGCTCAGCAGCACCGGCAACGACAACATCGGGGTACGCGAGTACCCGGTGGACACCGTCGCGGGACTTCAGATGAACACCCTCTGGGACGGCCTGTTCCACGTGGTGACCTGGGTGGCGGTGCTGACCGGCCTGGCGATGTTGTACGCCCGGGTGACCCGATCCCGGGGCCAACTCTGGCGCTCGCCGATGCTGTGGGGCTGGGTCCTGGTCGGCTGGGGACTGTTCAACCTGGTCGAAGGCATCATCGACCACCACATCCTGGGCATCCACCACGTTCGTCCCGGGGAGCACCAGCTCTGGTGGGATCTCGGCTTCCTCGCGCTGGGCGTCCTGCTGATCATCGTCGGCTGGCTTGTGCAGCGCCGCGCCACCGCCGTGGACGTCTGCGCCGACAAGGAGCCGACGCCGACCCGGGGGCGACCCGGGTGAATCTCGCCCTGGTCTCGGCGCACGGCACCGAGCACGGCACGACCGTCGGTCCGGCACTGCTGGTACCCCTGCTGGCCGGCTGGCTCTACCTGGCCGCCGCGCTGCGGCAGCGCGCCCCGGACCGGGCCGGCTGGAGCCACTGGCGAACGGCGGCCTTCGCCGTCGGATGCGCCCTGCTCGCCGTCGCCCTGCTGCTGCCGGTGGACGGGTTCGCCGCGCACATGTGGCAGCACCTGCTGCTCGGCATGCTGGCCCCGCTGGGGCTGGTGCTCGGCGCGCCAGGCATCCTGGCGTTGCGTACCGTCGACCGGCGGGCCGGTCGGGCGGCGCTGCGGGTGCTGCGCCATCCGGCGGTGCGGGTGCTCACCCACCCGGCCACCGGGCTGCTGCTCACCGCCGGCGGGCTCTGGCTGCTCTACCTCACGCCGCTGTACCGCGCCACCCTCGCCAGCCCGGCACTGCACGACCTGGTCAACCTGCACTTCCTGCTCAGCGGCTTGCTGTTCACCTGGTCGATCGCCGGGCCGGAACCCGCCGCGCACCGACCCCGGGTCCCGGTCCGGCTGGTGGTGCTCGGGATCGCGGTGGCCGCCCACGCCGGCCTGGCCCAACTCCTGTACGCGGGGCTGCTCGTCGATGTGCCGGCCCCGCCGGACCAGCTCCGCGCCGGCGCCACGGTCATGTATTACGGCGGCGATCTCGCCGAGCTCCTGCTCGCGCTCGCGCTCTTGATCAGCTGGCGCCCGCAGCCGCGGCAACGCCCCGCGCCGGCTGCCGCGCTCACCGCCAACTGTTAACAAGGGGCCCCTGCTATACCGGAGGCGTTAACAAGGGGCCCTTCCTTACACCGCAACCAGGGTGGCGATCTCTGCGGCGATGTCTTCGGGGGTGCGGCCGTCGGTCTGCACGGTGACGGTGGCGACCTCGGCGTAGAGCGGGCGGCGCTGGTCCATCAGGTGCTTGAGGGTAGCGCGGGGGTTGATCGCCAGCAGTGGCCGGCCGACCCCGAGCCCGACCCGCCTCACCGCGTCGGGCAACTCGACCGAGAGGTGCACCACCCGGTGGCCGATCAGGGCGGCGCGATTCTCCTCGGCCAGCACCGCGCCGCCGCCGAGGGCGAGCACCCCGGTGCAGGAGGCCAGCGCCGCGGCGACCGCCGCCCGTTCGAGGGCGCGGAAGTGCTCCTCCCCCTCGTCGATGAAAATCTCCGGGATCGGCTTGCCGGCGAGGAGTTCGATGTCGGTGTCGGTGTCCCGGAACTCGACGCCGAGCGCCACCGCCAGGGCATGCCCGACGGTGGTCTTGCCCGAGCCGGGCGCGCCGACCAGCACGCAGACCGGGCGGGTGGCACCGGTCACCGGATCACCAGCGCGTCGAGGTAGCCGGTCAGGTTGCGGCGGATCTCGGTGACCGAGTCGCCGCCGAACTTCTCCACCGCCGCCTCGGCCAGCACCAGCGCCACCATCGCCTCGGCGACGACGGCGGCCGCGGGCACCGCGCAGACGTCGGAACGCTGGTTGATCGCGGTGGCCGGCTCGCCGGTGGTGATGTCCACCGTGGCCAGGGCCCGGTTCAGCGAGGAGATCGGCTTCATCGCGGCCTTGACCCGCAGCGGCTCGCCGGTGGTGATGCCGCCCTCCAGGCCACCGGCCCGGTCGGTGACCCGGCGGACCCCGGTGGCGGTGGGGATGATCTCGTCGTGCGCCTCGGAACCCCGGGACCGGGCCTGCTGCCAGCCGTCGCCGATCTCCACACCCTTGATCGCCTGGATCGACATCAGCGCGGTGGCCAGCCGGGCGTCGAGTTTACGGTCCCACTGCACGTGGCTGCCCAGGCCCGGCGGTACGCCGTACGCCAGCACCTCGACCACACCGCCGAGGGTGTCGGCGGCCTTCTTCGCGGCATCGACCTCGGCGACCATCCGGGCGCTGGCCTCCGGGTCGAGGCAGCGCAGCGGGTCGGCGTCGATCCGGGCGGCGTCCTCCGGGCGGGGCCGCAGCCCCGGCTTGACGGCGACCGGCCCCAACTCCACCACGTGCGAGACGATCTCGATGTCGAGCGCCTGCCGCAGCAGGGCCTTGGCCACCGTGCCGACGGCGACCCGGGCGGCGGTCTCCCGCGCGCTGGCCCGCTCCAGGATCGGCCGGGCGTCGGTGTGGCCGTACTTCTGCATGCCGGCCAGGTCGGCGTGGCCGGGCCGGGGTCGGGTGAGCGGCGCGTTGCGGGCCTGCCTGGCCAACTCGTCGGCGTCCACCGGGTCGGCGGCCATCACGGTCTGCCACTTCGGCCACTCGGAGTTGCCGACCCGGATGGCGACCGGGCTGCCCAGCGTCACCCCGTGCCGTAGGCCGCCGATGACCTCGATCTCGTCCTGCTCGAAGGACATCCGCGCACCCCGGCCGTAGCCGAGCCGGCGGCGGGCCAGCTCCCCGGCGATCTCGGTGGAGGTCACCTCGATGCCGGCCGGCACCCCCTCCAGCAACGCGACGAGGGCGGGCCCGTGCGATTCCCCTGCGGTCAACCAGCGCAACACAGCGGCCAGTCTGTCACGCCCGACCTCCGCCGCCCCGCACCGCCCGCCGCGTCCCGCCCAGCGGACGGCACCGACCGTTGATCAGTTGGGCCCGGGGTGGGCCTTGGCAGCCTGGTCATCGCTCCGGACCCGTCACACGTCGGTGATGCGGATCCCGGCGTGCGCCTTGTACCTGCGGTTGACGCTGATCAGATTGGCGGTGAGGGCCTCGATCTGGCTGGCGTTGCGCAGGCGTCCCCCGTAGATGCCGCGCACCCCGGGGATGGTGCCGGCGAGCTCCTGCACCAGGTCGGTCGCCGCGCGTACATCCCCGAGCACCAGCACGTCGGTGTCGACCGGGCTGCCCTCGGGATCGTCGAGCTTGACCGCACTCACGCTGTGGAAGGCGCCCACGACGATACTTTCCGGCAGCAGGGACTGCGCCTGCTGAGCTGCGGAGCCCTCGGCCGTCTCGATCGGGTAGGCACCCTGCTTGTCGAAGCCGAGCGGGTTGACGCAGTCGACCACGATCTTGCCACTCAGCGCGGTCGCGAGCCCTTTGAGCAGGTCCGCATGCCCCTCCCAGGGCACCGCCACCACCACGATGTCGCCGGCTGCGGCGGCACCGGCGTTGCCCTCGCCCGACACCGAGCCACCGGTCGCCTCCGCCAGCCGGGCGGCCGTATCGGCGGCACGTGCCGCATCACGGCTACCGATGACGACGGTCAGGCCAACGGCGGCGAACCGTCGGGCCAGGCCACGTCCCTGCGGACCGGTCCCACCCAGCACCGCGATGGTCCGGCCGGTAAGCGATTCGGGCAACGGGTCATGCATCGAGGGCACTCCTGACTAGGGGTTCAGCGAATCAGTTCCCTTGCGGGACGAGTTGGGTGACGCGCGCCACGAGGGCGTCGATCGCGAAGTCATAGGTTTCTCGAGCCGGGAGCAGGGCCAACTCGCCCGCCCACTCCACGACCAGCGGAAACTGGGTGACCGGCAGGGCTGCGTAGAAGTGCTCCTGCTGCCGGCGTAGTTCAAGCACCTCGGCTGTGGGCTCGCCACCCCAGGGGCGGGGTACGCGATAGGTCGTGTAGCCGATGGCGTGTTGGATCAGGAATCCGTAGCACTGGATCGCCAATGGCGCGGGCAGGCCGGCGTTCACCAGTCGGCGCAGCACCGACTCCATCGCCACCCGCAGCGAGTCCGGGCTGCGGGTGGTCCGGCTGGCAAGGAGCGCCACGACGCTCGGGTGCTCGCTCATCAGCTTCAGGAAGGCGTCGGCGACCGCCCGGATCGCCTCTTCGGGCGACTCGTCGGGAACGCTGGCCATGCGCAGGGTGCTCATGACATGGTCCGCGACCGCGTCGAGGAGATCCTCCTTGCTCCGGAAGTAGCCGTAGAGCGTCATCGCACCGACGTTCAGCCGGTTCGCCAGGCTGCGGATGGTGACCGCTTCCAGCCCGGTCGACGCGTCCGACATCTCAAGCGCTGCGGCTACGATGTCCGCCTTGCTCAGCTTGGCTCGCTTGGACGGTGGCCGCCGGTTCACCGGCTCACCCTTCACGGCTGGCATCGGACTCTGTCCTCCTACGTACGTGCTGCCCGGACCCGTTCGCCTTACCGCACCCTCCGCAGCTGACCTGCTCAACGGAATCGCGGCGCGATCGAGTTCCAGGGGCGGGCGGTCTCCACCTGGTGTGCCACGCGAAGTAGCAGGTCCTCGCGACCGAAATCGGCGACGAACTGCACTCCGAGTGGCAGCCCATTGTCCGTCACCGCTGCGGGAACCGACATGGCCGGCTGTCCGGTGGTGTTGAACGGCGCGGTGAAGGTCAGGACATCGACCGACTTCCTGAGGCCGTCCGGCTCGCGCCAGGGCCAGCCCACCTTCGGGGCCGGCGTCGAGAACACCGGACAGAGCAGCAGATCGTAGCTCTTCCACCAGCGTGCCATCCGCACCTTGAACCCCTGCTGCCAGGAGATCTCGTCGGCCAGTTCCACTGCGCTCAGTTGCCGGCCACGCTTCTCCCAGAAGCGCGTGATCGGGTCCAGGTCGTCGGGGCCGGGCGCGACGCCCACCTCCGCCGTCAGGTGATCCACCGACTGGGCGACGGTGACACTCAGCGTGTCGAAGAAGGCAGTCAGGACGTGCGGGTCGAACAGCTCAGCCGGGTGTGCTTCCTCCACCTGGTGACCCAGCGATTCCAGCAACACCGCCATCGACCCGACGGCGTCGCGCACCGGGCCCTCCACCTGAGGCGCGTACGCCGGCGCGGTCGCGACAAAACCGATGCGCAGGGGACGCGAATCGCGGTCGAGGACCGCCTCGGTCAGGTCTCCGTGCCGGAACGCGGGCAGCCGCGCGCTCCGGTTGGCGCGGTCGGCCAGGAACTCGACGACGGCTGCGGTGTCCCGGACGGTCCGGGTGACCACCGCCGGGACGCTGTGTCCCCACCGGTCGCCCTTCTCGATCCGGCCGGGCAGCAGACCATGGCTCGGTTTCAGCCCGACCAGGTGGCAGAAGGCCGCCGGCATCCGGATCGAACCGCCGCCGTCGCCGCCCTGACCCACGGCCACCATGCCCGAACTGACGACGGCCGAGGCGCCGCCCGACGAACCACCGGGCGTCCGGGTGAGGTCCCACGGGTTACGCGTCACGCCGTGCAGCTTCGTCTCGCTCACCGAGACGAGACCGAACTCCGGTGCCGCGGTCTGTCCCAGGACGATGAAACCGGCCTGGCGCAGCCGGCGTACCACCACCGAGTCCTCGGCGGCCGTCCGTCCCTTTCCAGCCAGGTAGAGCGAGCCGAGGTGCGCGGGGGCACCGGCGAGCGCGTCCATCGACTTGACCAGCGTCGGCACGCCGGCGAACGGACGGTCCGCGCAGCCGGTGACGAGTCTCGCCTCGTCGAGCGCCTGCTCGTAGCGCTTGTAGACGACCGCGTTCACCTCGCCGTCACGCTGCTCGATGGTGTCGATGGCAGCCGCCACCAACTCCTCGGCGCTCACCTCTCCCGCGCGGACGAGCCTCGCCTGCTCGTGTGCATCGAGATCCATGAGTCCGGTCATCGCGGTCCGCCCTCCCCGGTGGCGGCGCTGTGTGCCGCCGGAAAGTGGCAGGCCGCCTGCTGGCCGGGCCCGACCTCGGTAAGCGTCGGCACCTCGGTCCGGCAACGCGCCTCCGCCCGGGGGCAGCGCGGCGCGAAGGCGCAGGCGGCAGCGGCGTCGGTCGACGAGGTTCCGTTGCCCGCGGCACCGGAGCCACCCGCCCGCGCCGCTTCGCCGTCCCCGTCGTTGCGGTGCCGCGGGTCCGTCGACGGTACGGCGGCGATGAGCGTACGGGTGTACCAGTGTCGTGGGTTCGCGAAGAGGGTCGAGCTGTCACCCACCTCGACCACTCGACCGGCGTACATGACCGCGACCCGGTCGCTTACCTGCCGGACCACGGCGAGGTTGTGCGAGATGAACACGTAGGTGAGGTCGTGCTGGCTGCGCAGGCGGTCAAGCAGGTCCAGCACCTGCGCCTGCACCGAGACGTCGAGGGCGGAGGTGGGCTCGTCGAGGATGACGACGTCGGGCGACGAGCTGAGCGCCCGCGCGATCGCGATGCGCTGCTTCTGACCGCCGGAGAACTCGTGCGGCAGCCGGTTTCCGCACCCCTCGGGAAGGCCCACCTCGCGGAGCAGGTCGCGGACCCGGGCGTCGCCGTCGCTCCTGCTGACCTTGCCGGCGCGCATCGGCTCCCGGATCGAGGTGCGGACCTTCAATCGAGGGTTCAGCGAACCGGCGGGATGTTGGAAGACCATCTGCACGGCGGCCCGGAAACGTCGGGCCCGGGCACCCCGCAGCCTGGTGTAGTCGAGCCCGTCCATCGCCAACGCGCCCGTGCTCGGCTTGTCCAGGTGGACGAGCAACTTGGCAAGCGTGCTCTTGCCCGAGCCGGACTCACCCACGACGCCCAGCACCTCGCCCCGCTTGACGGCAAGCGAGACATCGCTGACAGCGGTGATGTGTCGTCCCTTCGAGCGGAATCGGCGCGTCACGCCGGTCACGGTCATCAGGTCGGTACGGCCGTCCGGATCGCTGTCGTCCGGCCGGCGCACCGGGCCGGCGTCGGCCTCGGTCCGCGCCGGCTCGGTGTCGAGGCTCGGCGCGGACTCCAGCAGTTTGCGGGTGTACGGCGTCTCCGGGCTGAGCAGCACCCGTTCGACGCTGCCCTGCTCGACCACCGCGCCGTCGAGCATCACCGCGACCCGGTCAGCGGTCTGGGCGATCACGCCCATGTCGTGGGAGATGAGGACGATTGCAACGTTGAGTTCGTCGCGGATGCGGCGGAACAGGCGCAGGATGCCCGCCTGGACCGTGACGTCGAGCGCGGTGGTGGGCTCGTCCGCGAGGAGGATCCGCGGCCGGCCGGCGAGCGCCAGCGCGATGGCGGCACGCTGGCGCAGCCCACCGGAGAGCTGATGCGGGTACTGCCGGGCACGCGTCTCGGGATCCGGCAGGCCCACCCGGGCCATCAGCTCCAGCACCTCCTTGCGGCACGGAGCACCCCGGAGGCGCTGGTGGCGCTTCACCACCTCGGCGATCTGGGCTCCGACGCGCATGCACGGATCCAGGGCACCCATGGCGTCCTGGAACACCATGGCGACGGAACTGCCACGCAGGGTGTTCAGCTGCCGGGTCGAGGCCGAGCGAATGTCCACCCCGCAGACATCGAACCGCTCGGCCTCGACCCGGGCGCTGCGCGGCAGCAGGCCGAGCGCGGCCATGGCGACCGTGCTCTTCCCGCTCCCGCTCTCGCCGATCAGTCCGACGATCTCGCCGGGTTCCACGCGAAGGGTCACGCCCTGGACGCTCGGTGCTGCCTCGCCGTACCCGACGGTCAGGTTTCTGATGTCGAGGAGCGGCAGCCGGGCGGCGGGGTCTTCAGGGCGGCCCAGCGTCGTGGCCGACGACGTCGTACTAGTCACGGCAACTCATCCCATCCAGACGTGCTTGAGGAAGATCCTGGTTCCGGTGGCGTCCGCCTGGTAGCCCTGCACCTTCGGCGACCAGACGTCGAACTGGCTCGGTGCCGCGTAGGGCACGATCTGGTACACGTTCTGGGCGATGTAGTCGCCGATCTCCTGGTACTTGGCCCGGCGGGCGTCGTTGCCGCCGCTGGTGGAGATCGCTTCCTCCATCATCGCCCACAGCTTCGGGTCGTCGACCTTGGTCGATGGGATGCCCTTGGCGAACCAGAGCGCGAGGTACTGGCTGGCGTCCGCGTTGAGCGCCGCGTTGAGCACGATCATGTCGGTCTGCCAGTTGCCGGAAAGCAGGTTGCTGACCAGGGTCGCGAACGGAATCTGCTGCACCTGGAGCTCGATGCCGATCTTCTTGAGCTGCTCGCTCATCAACTGCGCGGTCGGCAGCGACTGCGAGTTGTCGGCCTGTAGGTTGATCTTGAGCTTGATGTCCTTCAGGCCGGACTCGGCAAGCAGCTTCTTGGCCTGCTCCGGGTCGTACCGGTAGAAGGGGGTGTCCTCGCTGGCCGCCGCGCCCAGCGGGTCGGCCGGCGGAATGGTGTACGCGAGTTCGCCGGTGCCCTGGGAGCCGATCTCGATGAGTTGCTTACGGTCCAGACCCAGGCTGATCGCCTGACGGACCTTCTCGTTGGCCAGCGGCCCCTGGCTCACGTCGAGGCCCACCCAGTAGGTGAGCTTGTACGCGGGGCCCACCTCCAGCCCTCGCTTCCCCAGCGCTTCGGCGTTCTTCGGCACCCGCGTCTGGATCATGTCGACGGCACCGGAGGAGAGCGCCTGCTGGCGGGTGGACTCGTCCGCCATCAGCCGGTAGTTGACCTGGTCGAGGTAGGGCAGGCCACTGTCCCAGTACCCGTCGAAGCGGACGGTGCTGATCAGCGAACCTTCCTGGAACTCCCGCAGCTTGAACGGTCCGGTGCCGTTCTCCTGGGTCTTGAGGGCGTCCTTGTCCTTACCCTCCATCCAACTCTTGTCGACGATGCCGCCACTCCACGGCTGGGCGAGGAGGTGAAGCAGGGACGCCTGCGGACGCGACAGCAGGACCTTGATGGTCTTCTGGTCGACGATCTCGATGCTCTCGAAGTTGTAGAGCGACCCGTACGGCGAGTGCTGGTCCGGGTCGACGATCCGCTCCAGGCTGAACTTGACGTCCTCGGCGGTGAGCGCCTCTCCGTTGTGGAACGTGACGTTCTCCCGCAGGGTGAACTGATACTCGGTGGGCGACACCTCCTTCCACTCCGTCGCGAGGGCGGGCTTCAGGGTTTCGAGGTCGGTGTCCAGCGCGAGCAGTCCTTCGTAGAACTGAGAGACCATCCGCTTCGAGTTGAAGGACTGCGCCATTATCGGATCGAATCCGCTCAGTGGCTGGCTGTCCTCACCGATGGTGAGCGTGCCGCCGCGACGCGGTTCGCCGCTTGCCGTTGTGGCGGCCGAATCGGCGGACGAGCCGCCGCATCCGGCCACCGCCGCGACCAGGGTGACGAGCGACGCGGTCAGCACCCCGATCCGGCGGGTGTTGGTGAGAAGCGACATGATTGTTGCCCTTCTTTGTGTGCCCGTCGGAGGGGAACGACGGAGCTGGGGGATGACTCTGGGTCCGAAAGTCAGATGAGGGAACGGGCCCCGCCGCTGAAGCCTTCGCCGATAAGTCCCCAGGCGAATGAGGCGAGCAGCAGTGCACCGGCGGGACCGAGTGGCAGCCAGGGGCACTCGATCATGTAACTCTGGGCGGCGTAGATCATGTTTCCCCAGCTCGGATCCGGCGGTTGGACACCGAGGCCGAGATAGCTCAGGGAGGATTCGATGAGGATGGCGATCGCTGCCGTGTTGGCGAACTGAACTGTCATGAGTGGCAGGACATTGGGCACGAGATGCTTTATCGCGATCACCGGATCCGGCACGCCGGACACCCGGGCGGAGAGCACGAACTCCCGCTCGCGCAGTTCCAAACACTTCGCCCGGACCACCCGGGCGAACTGCGGTACGGCGATGAGCGCGAGCACCAGGACCAGAATCGTCTTCGTGGGGTTGAAGACGGTGACCGCGCTCAGCGCGAGCAGCAGCGAGGGGAAGGAGAGGACGAGGTCGATGCCGGCCATGAGCCACGAGTCGAGCCATCCGCCTCGCAACCCGGCGGCGATACCGATCGCCGAGCCCACAAGCAGCGCGAGCGCTGCGGCGAAGAACGCGATACCCAGCGAGGTCTGCCCGGCCGTCATCAGCCGAACGAGATAGTCCCGGCCGAGGTCGTCGGTGCCCAGCAGGTGCTGGGCGCTCGGCGGCGAGAACGGCGCGCCGGCCACCTCCGAGGGCGTGTAGTCGGCCCACAGGTGGACCGTCATCGACAGGGCGACCAGCGCGACCAGGAGCAGGATTCCCGCGCTCGCCTCCCGCCTGGTGCGGAGGAACACGGCGAACCAGTGGCGTTGCCTGTTCGGCACCGCTTCCGGACCGACCCGAACTGGCGCTGCGTGCGTCATCACTTCGCTCCGATCTGCGGATCGATAAGCGGAAGAAGAAGGTCGACGGCGAAATTCAGCACGACGTAGGTGGCCCCCAGGACGAGGATGCACGCCTGAGCGACCGCGACGTCATGCTGGGTGATCGCCGTGACCGTGAGTTGTCCGATGCCCGGAATGGCGAAGACGTTCTCGATCAGGATCGAGTTGCCGACGATTCCGGCCATCTGCAGTCCCGCCACGGTGGCCACCGGAGCAGCCGCGTTACGCAGCCCGTGTCGCATCGTGGCCTGGAAGTGCGTACTGCCGGTCGCCAACGCGGTGCGGATGAAGTCCTGCTCGTAGACCTCGAGCATCGAGGAGCGCATGAACCGGCACAGCGTCGAACCCAGCGGCAGTCCGAGCGCGATGCTGGGTAGCACCAGACTCTGCAGGTTCCGGGCGGGGTCCTGCGAGAAGGGCACGAAGCCGAGGGTGGGCCAGCTCGGAAACGCGATCGAGAAGAGCAGGACCAGCGCCACACCGAAGGCGAACACCGGGATGGCCAGACCGACGAAGGTCGTCGCCCGGGCCGTCGCGTCGAAGAGACGTCCCCGCTTCATCGCGGAGAGCGCCCCCGCCGGAATCCCCCAGGCGATCGAGGTGAGGGTCGCGAAGACCGCGAGTTGCAGGGTGTTCGGCAGTCGGTCGCCGATCAGGTCACGTACCGGCAGGCCGTTGAAGACCGAGGTGCCGAAGTCACCGCTCAGGGTGTTCGACAGCCACGTCACGTACTGCACGGGCAGCGGCCTGTCGAGGCCCAGGTCGGTGGTGAGCCGCGCCCGGGTCGCGGCGTCGCTGTAGGGGCCGGCGAGCGTGTCGACGGGGCTGCCGGGCAGCAGGTGCACCAGCCCGAAGGCCAGGAGGGAGAGGGCGAAGAGAACGACCACCCCCCGCAGCGCCCGCCGGATGAGGAACCCGACAAGCGGTGGGGGGACAGGCAGGCGAAGCGCACGATGGCGGGGTTCTCCCCTTGATGCCCCCGTCACAATTTGCGACATGTCAACTCCTGTCGGTCACGGAACTCGGGCTGGCGATCGGTGAAACATTGCCTGGTCATGTCGTTCCGTGTTGCGTATCGTACGATGTACGGCTACCTCGTCAAGAGGCAAAATCGCCGACGATCGTGGTTAACCAAGACGTAACAAGCGGTGCCCCTCGGCAGGGTTCACAACGTGACGACCCCGCCAGCGGCCGGCACTGGAAAACGAGTGACGCGCCGTGCGGATCGAAGCGCCCGCCGTGCTGAGGAGGTGTACTCGGTGACCCGACCAGCGGTAAGGCCAAGTCCCGTCACACGGGACATCAGCAGTCGCGATCAGGCGAACATGCTCGAGAAGAGCCTGCGGATACTTCAGGCGTTCCGGTCCGGTGACCGCAAACTGCGACTCAACGAGCTCGCGGAGCGCACCGGAATGCCGAAATCCACCGTGCACCGCCTCAGCCAGGCGCTCATCGATCACCAGTTGCTCGCCCGCGACTCCGAGGGCTACGAACTCGGGCTCGGCCTGTTCGAGCTCAGCGCGCTGGTGCCGCTGAAGCAACGCCTGCGCGAGAGCGCGCTGCCGTTCATGCAGGACCTCTTCCTGGCCACCCACGAGACCGTGCACCTCGGGGTTCGGCAGGGTCCCGATGTCGTCTACGTCGAGAAGATCTACGGCCACTCCGACCTGGCGTTACCCTCACGGGTCGGCGGTCGCCTCCCGCTGAGCTGCACGGCCGTCGGCAAGGCGCTGTTGGCCTTCAGCGCGGACGATGTGCGGGCAGCGGTGTTGACCAAACCGCTCCGACGGATCACCGCCCACTCGATCGTCGACCCGGAGCGGCTGCGCCGTGAACTGGCCGAGATCCGGGCCACCGGACTGGCGTTCGAGAGCGAGGAGGCCACGATCGGCCGGGCCTGTGTGGCCGCGCCGGTCGTCGTGCAGGGCGAGGCGGTAGCGGCCATGTCGATCTCCGTACCGATCGCCCAGTACCGGATCCCACAGCTCGCCGCGGCCGTGAAGACGGCGACGCTCGGGCTGGCCAGACAGCTCAGGGGCAGGTCGGCATGACCGGGTACGACGACCGCCCGTCACCAGCGCACCGACCCGGCGTCGAGCTTCTCAAGGCCGGGGCCCGACGGATCGCCGTTCCGTGCCACGGGACAGCCGCCCCACTCCCCCCGGCACCTCGGTCACAGTGAGCCACATGCCCACCCCTGCACCGCATCCTGACCGCCTCGACGCGGTGGCCCTCAGCCTGCGCCGGGCGGCGACGACCTCGACCCCGGTGCCCGCGGTTCGTGCCGTGCTCGGCTCGGCAGACACCCGGACCGCGTACGAGGTGCAGCGTCGCAACGTCGAACACCTGGTGGCGACCGGCGACCGGGTCGTCGGCCGGAAGATCGGACTCACCTCGGCCGCGGTTCAGCGACAGCTCGGCGTGACCGAGCCGGACTTCGGCACCCTGCTGCACTCGATGCGGGTCGCGAATGGCGACACCGTCGACCTCGGCCGCCTGCTGCAACCGAAGGTCGAGGCGGAGGTCGCGTTCGAACTCGCAGCCCCCGTCACCGACGTACCGGACGATCCCGCGCACCTGGTGCCACTGATCCGCACCGCCCGGCCGGCGATCGAGATCGTGGACAGTCGGATCGAACGCTGGGACATCACAATCGTCGACACCATCGCCGACAACGCCTCCAGCGGGCTGTTCGTCCTGGGGGACGGCTCGCTGCCGGTCGACCTGCCCGGGCTGGCCGCCGTACGGATGCAGATGCGGCGCAACGGCGTGCCGGTCTCCACCGGCCGTGGCGCCGACTGCCTGGGAAACCCCCTGCTGAGCCTGCACTGGTTGGCGACCACGATGGCCGCGCTGGGCGACCCCCTCCAGGCCGGCGACATCGTGCTCAGCGGGGCGCTCGGGCCGATGTGCGGCGTCGAACCAGGAGACACCTTCGCCGCCACTGTCGGCGGCACGGACGTCTCCGTGAGCTTCTCGGAAGGAACTCCGTCGTGACACCAGCGGTCGACAGCGGACAGCCCGACGGAGCGGATCGGCGGCACAAGGTCGCCATCATCGGCTCCGGCAACATCGGCACCGACCTGATGATGAAGGTACTGCGCTCCGAGGTGTTGCGGATGGGAGCGCTGGTCGGGATCGATCCGCGCTCCGACGGTCTCGCGCGCGCCGGACGGCTCGGCGTACCGACCACCGCCCTCGGCGTACGCGGGCTGCTCGACCGGCCGGACCTGGCCGAGTTCACTGTCGTGTTCGACGCCACCTCGGCAAAGGCGCACGTGGCGAACTACGCGGCCCTGCGGGAGACCGGACTGCGGGTCGTCGACCTGACGCCGGCGGCCATCGGCCCGCTGGTCGTGCCGCCGGTGAACCTGGACCGGTTCGCCGACGCGCCGAACGTCAACATGGTGACCTGCGGCGGGCAGGCCACGATCCCGATCGTGGCGGCCGTCAGCGCCGTCGGCCCGGTCCACTACGCGGAGATCGTCGCCTCGATCTCCTCCCGGTCCGCCGGTCCGGGCACCCGGGCCAACATCGACGAGTTCACCCACACCACGAGCCGGGCCATCGAAGTGGTGGGTGGTGCCCGGCGCGGCAAGGCGATCATCATCCTCAATCCCGCCGAGCCGCCCATGATCATGCGGGACACCGTCTACTGCCTCACCGGTGCCGCAGACGCCGACGAGATCCGGCACTCGATCACGGAAATGGCCCGGCGCGTCCGCGAGTACGTGCCGGGCTACCTCATCAAGCAGGAGATCCAGGTACGCCCGATCGCCCCCGGCGACCCGCTACGCGGCCTCGCCGGCGAGCAGGCCGACGCCCTTCACCTGGTCTCGGTGTTCCTGGAGGTGGCCGGTGCCGGCGACTACCTGCCTCCCTACGCCGGCAACCTCGACATCATGACGTCGGCCGCGGTACGGGTCGGGGAACTGCTGGCCGCCCGGGGACGGGTCCAGAGCGGAGAAACGAACGCATGAGCAGCCAGCGCCTCTACCTTCAGGACGTCACCCTGCGCGATGGCATGCATGCGGTCCGCCACCGATACAGCCTGTCGCAGGTACGGACGATCGCCGCCGCCCTTGACGAGGCGGGCGTCGACGCCATCGAGATCAGCCACGGTGACGGCCTCTCCGGCAGCAGCGTCAACTACGGGCCCGGTGCCCACTCCGACCTGGACTGGATCACCGCGGTGGCCGACGTCGTCAAGCGGGCGCGGGTCACCGTGCTGCTCCTTCCCGGCATCGGTACCGTCCAGGACCTCGCCGACGCCTGGCAGGCCGGCGCGCGATCCGTCCGGATCGCCACCCACTGCACCGAGGCCGACATCGCCATCCAGCACATCGAGGCCGCCCGGTCCCTCGGGTACGACGTGGCCGGGTTCCTGATGATGGCCCACATGTCGGACCCCACCTCGCTCGCCGGCCAGGCGAAGATCATGGAGTCGGCCGGCGCCCACTGCGTCTACCTCACCGACTCCGGCGGTCACCTGCTCATGCGGGACGTCCAGGACCGGGTGGACGCCTACCGGTCGGTGCTGGACCCGCAGACCGAGATCGGCATCCACGCGCACCACAACCTCACCCTCGGCGTGGCCAACAGCACGGCCGCGGTCGAGGCGGGTGCGGTCCGGGTGGACGCCTCCCTGGCCGGTCAGGGCGCCGGTGCCGGCAACTGCCCGATCGAGGCGTTCGTGGCCGTGGCGAACCTCGTCGGATGGCAGCACAGCGGTCGGCTGGACGCGCTCATGGACGCCGCCGACGATCTCGTACGGCCCACCCAGGACCGGCCGGTACGCGTCGACCGGGAGACCCTCTCGCTCGGCTACGCCGGCGCCTACTCCAGCTTCCTCCGGCACGCCGAGAACGCCTCGGCGCGCTACGGCATCGACACCCGGCGACTGCTGGTCGAGGTGGGCCGCCGCAAGCTCGTCGGCGGCCAGGAGGACCTGATCGTCGACATCGCCCTGGAACTGCTCAAGGAATCGAAGGGGGAGCAATGAGCACTGTCGTCGCGGGGGTCGCCGCCTCGCACAGCACGCTGATGAACACCCACTGGGCCGAGGTCGACCACCTGGCCGCAGCCCATCGCTTCCGCGACGGTCTGGCACAGGCCCGGGCGTTCGTGGCCGCGCAGGCGCCCGACGCGATCGTCGTCATCGGCTCGAACCACTTCCGCGGCCTCTTCCTCGACCTCATGCCGGCCATCACGGTCGGGGTCGCCGAGGTGCAGGGCGCCGGCGAGGCCGGTACGCCCGAGGGTCCGCTGCCGGTCGACCGGGAACTCGCCAAGACGCTTGTCGACGGCCTGATCGACGACGGCTTCGATCCCGCCTTCTCGCTCCGGCTGACGGTCGACCACGGGATCACCCACAGCCTGCAACATCTCGTACCGGATCTCGACGTCCCGATCGTTCCGGTGGTCGTGAACATGTTCGCGCCGCCCCTCATCCCGCTGCCCCGGGCGTACGCGCTGGGCGCCTCAATCGGTCGGGTGATCGCGGCCGACAGCGCGGACAAACGGGTGCTGGTACTCGCCTCGGGTGGTCTGTCCCATCGGCTTCCCTGGCCGGACTGGTCCCGCACGCTCTCCGACGACGATCGCTTCCTCGTCGAGGCATGGCTGAACGGCAGGCAGCAGTGGCGCGAGTACGAGGTACGTCGACGCCAGATCATCCGGGCCGCCGTACCGGACATCAACGCCGACTTCGATCGCGATTTCCTCGCCCAGTTCGAGTCCGGCGACCTCCGCCGCACGCTCGCGCTGAGCAACGACGAACTCGAGAAGGTCGCCGGCAACGGTGCCCAGGAACTGCGTTCCTGGATCGCCATGACGGCCGCCGTCGGCACCGGCCGGGGACGGACCCTGGCGTACGAACCGATCGACGAATGGCTCACCGGGATGGCGGTCGCCGTCTTCGAGCCGGTCCCGGCCAGCTCAAACCAGCACGGAAGGTAGAAGAGGATGACCATCTGGACCGAACTCGCGGGCGTGGAGTTCACCCTCACCCGGGTCGACGCGGGTGGGCTCAGGACCCGCACGCTGCTGGCGGGCGCGGGTGAGCCCGTCATCATGCTGCACGGCACGAGCGGTCATCTGGAGGCCTTCGTCCGCAACATCGCCGTGCTCTCCGAACACGTGGCCTGCCACGCGATCGACATGATGGGGCACGGCTACACCGACGGGCCCGATCACCCGTACCGGATTCCCGGATATGTGAAACACGTCCTGGACTACCTGGACACGATGGGCATCGACCGGGCGCACTTCATCGGTGAATCGCTCGGCGGCTGGGTGTCCGGCCGGCTGGCCGCCGACCATCCCGACCGGGTCCGCAGCCTCACCCTGGTGGCTCCCGGCGGCACCGTCGCCAACCCGGAGGTGATGAACCGCATCAAGACCAGCACCCGGCGGGCCGTCCTGAGTGACGACATCGAGCTGACCCGCCAGCGGCTGCACCTGTTGATGCACGACCCAGCCGACGCGACCGAGGAACTGGTCGAGGTCCGGCACGCGATCTACCACCGGCCCGAGTTCGTCGCCGGCCTGGACCACCTGCTGTGCCTCCAGGAGATGGAGAATCGCCGCCCGGACCTGCTCACCACCGAGCAGATGGCCCGCATTTCCGCACCCACCCGGATCGTATGGGGCGCCCAGAACCCGTTCGGCGACGTCCCGGAGGCCAACGCCATGCAGCGGGCGATCCCCGGGTCGACCCTGACGATCTACCCGCAGTGTGGTCACTGGCCGCAGCACGAGCACGCGGAGCGGTTCAACAAGGAGACGTTGGCGTTCCTGAGCGAGGTCTCCCGGTGACCGCCCGCCCGCGCATCGGCATCCGGGTGCCACCGTGTCGGCCCGCCGCCGAGGTGGGCGACTTCGCCGCCGAGGTGGAACGGCTCGGCTACGACGACCTCTACGTACCTGATTCACAACTGCTGTGGCGCGACGGTTACCTCAGCCTGCTCGCCGCGGCGTTGCGGACCGCACGGATCGGGCTGGGCACGGCGGTGACAAACGTGGTCACCCGGCACCCAAGTGTGGTCGCCTCGGCCGCGCGTACCGTGGCAGAGACCGCGGGCGGACGCTTCCGACTCGGCCTGGGGGTGGGCAACAGCTCGGTCGAGCCGGTGGGGCTGGCCCCGAGCCGGCAGGCGGAGCTGCGCGACGGCATCGACGCGATCCGGGGCCTGCTGGCCGGCAAGGAGGTCAGCTTCAACGGGGTGCCGGGGCGGCTGCGCGACCCGTACCCCGGGATCCCGATAAACGTCGCGGCGAGCGGGCCACGCAACCTGCGGTTCGCCGGCGAGGTCGCCGACGGCGTGATCCTGCTCAGCGGGGTCGCTCCGGTCCTGCTGGAGCGCAGCGTCAGCCTGGTACGTCAGGGTGCGGCGGCGGCCGGACGTGATCCGGACAGCATCCAGATCATCGTCGCCGCGCACGCCATGGTCACCGATGACCTGGAACGGGACGCCCGGATCCTCAAGCCGGTGTGTGCCGGCATCGCCCAGAAGGGTGGGCAGAGCGCACTCGCCACCGCCGGCATCGAGATCGACGTACCGGCGCGGGTGCCCGACGTCTACCCCGACCTCATCCACGCCGAGGACTGGGAACTCGCCGTACAGCGTTGCTCGGAGTGGGTGAGCGACGCGGACGCCGTGGCGTTCGCCCGAACGTTCTGCCTCTTCGGGACCGCCGACGAGATCGTCGCGGGAATCGATGCCGCGCGGCGACTCGGTGCCACCGCCATCTTCCTCCAGCACGTGGGCTCCTACGACTTCCCCGAGCGGTTGGTCTCGGACGTGGCCGCCCAGGTTCTTCCCCGCCTCGCCGGCCGTGGAAACTGACAAGCGCGACGGCGGCGAGCCGTACCTGCGCCGACTGGCGAGGCTGGCGCGGGGTGCACCCCACGAGCCCGACCGGTGGCATCCCCGCGCCACCGCCGAAGTGATCGACGCGGTGGGGTGTGTCCTGCGGGGCGCCTCCCATCCGATGGTGCGCCGGCTCGCGGCCGGCCTCGCCGACCAGCACCACGGTCACCGGCCGGGCGGGCCGTTCCGCGGCCTGGTCGCCGGGGCCGGGGCACCGCTCGACCAGGCGGTGCTCCTCGACTCCCTCGCCTGCCACGTCGACGAGTTCGACAGCCTCCACCCGGCCTCCGCCACGGTGCCCGCCGCCGTGGTGATCCCGGCCGCGCTGACCGTGTCCGCCGCGCTCGGTGCCTCCGGCACCCGGCTGCTCGACGCCGTCGGGTACGGGTACGACGTCCTCACCTCGGTGGCCCAACGCTTCGGCGCGGCGGGCCTGTACGCACGCTCGTGGTGGCCGACCTCGACGTTCGGCGCGCTTGGCGCCGCCGCCGCCACCGGCTTCCTGCTCGAGTTGGACGACGACGCGCTGACCCATGCCCTCGGCATCGCCGCCTCCGCCGCCGGGGGCCTGCTCTCCGGCGACCGGTTCGGCGAAGGCCACTATCTGAGCGCGGCGCAGGCCGCCGGGTACGGTGCCCAGGCGGCGTGGCGTGCCCACGCGGGGATGACGGCCTCGTGGACCCTTCTGGACGGTCCAGCGTCGCGCGCCTTCGGCACGCCGGACGACCCGGATGCGGCACCCCGGCAGGGCAGCGTCGCCGAGTGTGTCTTCAAGTGGTACCCCTGCGCACGGCCCCTGCACGGGGTGATCGAAGGGCTGGTCGAGCTACGCCGAGCCGGATTCGACCTCACCGCGCTGACCGAGGTCGAGGTCGCCCTTCATCCCCACCTGCTGCGCTTCGTGACCGCCGAGAGTGCGGTCCACGGCCCCGCCGAGGCCGCCGCCAGCGCGGTGTTCGCCGTCTGCGCCGCCGCCGCTGGTCGAGAGGGCGATCCGGATTTCTTCCGGGCGACGCGGGCGACCTGGCTCGGTCCGGTGCCGTCGGTGCGCCTGGTCGCCAGCCACGATGACGCCTTCAGCTGGAACAGCCGGCTCTCCGGCAGGTCGACCACCGGCCGGGAGTTCGAGGTGGTGGGCAGGCCGAGCACGAGTGCCGCGCTGCCCCGACTGCGCGGGAAGTTCCTGGCCAACGCCGCCGCCGCTGGTCTGCCGGCGAGCGCGGCCGCCGAGTTGCTGGCTACGCTGTCGGACCTCGGCGCGGTACGCGACGTCGCCACGCTGCTGCCGCCAGCCGGGTTTGACCGGCCAGCAGCACCTTCGTGAACAGACGTGATTTCACTGTGAAATTTTGATTTCACAGTGAAATCAGCGTCCTGACGACGATCGCCCCCGGCACGCCAGGCCCGGTTTCCCAGGGTCGGTGCCGGGGGAAGTCGCCGGGCGGGTCCTACCCGGGCGGCGGCAGCGCGCAGATGTCAAGCGCGGTACGAATGACGTGCCGGGCGAGCCGCTGCATCTCACGGATGTCCACCACGTTCATGCCGGCGGGAAAGTCCAGCGGCAGCGGGGCATCGGAGCCGATCCGGTCCATGCCGATCCGGGCCGTCGGCACTCCCCTGCCCCGCAGGATGTTCGCGTCGGTCGCGCCACTGTTGTTGAGGATGGGTTCGTGTGCCCGTCCCATCTCGCTCTCCCAGGCGCGGACCGCCGCGGTCACGATCCGCTCGTCCGGGTCGGTCCGGGTGCCGGGGATCGACAGCACCATCTCCCACGACACGTCCAGGTCGGGGTGGGCGGCACAGATCCGCTGGATGGCTGCGGCGAACTCGCGGCGGACCGAGTTGGGCGGTGAATCCGGGCCGATCCGCAGATCCACCATGAGTCGGGCCTGGCTCGGCGACACGGCCGGAAGGTGCGGCCAACCCGAACGGATGGACCCGATGTTGCCCTGCGGGGCGAGCGTTCCACCGGTGTGTGCGGCGCTGTACTCCAGGAACCACTCTTCGAGCCCGGCGACGACCTTGCCGGCCTGGACGATCGGGTTGACGTACCGCATCCGGTGCCGGCTGCCGACGTAGCCGAAGGTGCCTCGCACCACGACCTCGAACCAGCACAGCCCGACCTCCTCCCAGGAGACCGTCCAGCCGGGCTTGGCGATCAGGGCGTAGTCCGGGTACACGCCCTGCTCCAGCAGGAAGGAGCAGCCCACGCCCTGGCCGGCGTTCTCGCGGGTGACCTGCGGCGCGGCCCGCCGGTTGGTCGGCATCCCGCCGGCACCGAGCCCCAGCCACAGGTCGCCCGCCAGCGGGATGCCGGCGGCCCGGACCGCCTCGACGGCGGCCGTCACCACCGCGGCGTGTCCCTTGGGATTGCTCGCGCCCAGGCCAATGACGTAATCGCCGTCCACGACGGCGGAGGGCCGCATGTCGGGCCGCAGCACCCCGGCGGCCCATGGCTCGTCCTCGTCGGGGTTGCCGGTGGTAAGCGTGTCGATCGGCGCGTACAGGAGCAGGGAACTACCGCTGCCCTTGCCGGGTATCCGGGCGACCGCGTTGGCCTGGGTGGCGTCGAGCGGCTGCACGCGGGCGTCGACACCGGCACGGGTCAGATGCTCCACCGCCCAGCTGGCCAGCGCGCGTTCCTCCCCGGTGGGGCTGGCGATGTCCACCAGGCCGACCACGATCTCGCGGAGCAGCTCGGGCGTGACATGGGCGCAGACCTCGCGGGTCAGCCGGTCCAGTTCCTGGTCACGGTCGTTCACGTGGCACCTCCCGGCGCACCACGGTGCTGGTCGCGTGCAGGAAGAACCTGTCGAGCGCGCCGCTGAGCAGCAGCACGGCGGCTCCGACTACGGTGACCGCCGCGACGGTCCTCGGCTTGATTTTCATCAGCTGTCCCCTCTGGTGGCGTCTCGGGTCAGGAACTCGCGCACCAGCCGGGCGTACACCGACGGGCGTTCCTCCTGCGGGTGGTGGGCGGTGCCGGCCAGCACCGCGACGTCCGCGCGGCGCATCGTCGCCGCGACGTCGAGGGCGTACGAGGGCGGCGCGAACGGATCCCGGGCGCCCCAGACCCAGAGCACGTCGTGCGGCACCTCGGCGAGTCGGTCGGACAACTCCTGTGCCTCGCCCCGACCCGACCCGTCGGCCACTGCGAGGGCCCACGGCGTCGTGCTGGCCGCGTACCGCTCCCGCACGGTGCTGGCCGGGATGGCAGCGGCGTCGCACCATTCCAGCCGGGCGAGCAGTTCACGCATTTTCGCCTCGCTCGGCCCGGTACCGCCGTAGTAGACCCGGCGCGCCTCGGCACCCAGAGCCGGCTTGGCGCTTGGGTGGGCGACCGGCTGGCTGGCCGTCACCACGATCCGACCGAGCCGCTCGGGGGCCAGCGCCGCAAGGTTGAGCGCCACCGATCCACCAAGTGACTGCGCGACGACGTGGGCGCGCTCGACGGAGAGTTCGTCGAGCAGTGACAGCAGGCAGGAGGCGTGGAAGTCGAGGGCGGGACCCTCGATGGCATCCGCCGTCGACGCGCCGTACTGGGCCAGGTCCACGAAGATGTGGCGCCACCCCGTGCCGAGCCGCCCGGCCACCTCGCGGAAATCCAGCCAGCTGGTGCAACCCGGCCCGCCGCCGTGCAGGTAGACCAGGGCCGGACCGGTGCCGAGAGTCTGGTACGCGAGCGGCGTCGCCGTGCCCGCGTACCGGGTCTCGGGTGCCCGCCCGGTCACCTCAGCCGGCATCGGACGTCCGGTCCGGTTTCGCCCCGGGCGTCCGGTCGACCTGCACCTCGGGCTTGACCTGTTCGATGTGCCGCCGCCAGGCGGTGAGGGAGAGGTCCGGCCGGTAGAGCTTCTCCGGCGGGGCGTCCATCACGTCGACCATCCAGGCGTCCTGCGCGGTGAACTGACCGTGGAACAGCCAGCGGGTGGCACCGAGGTACTTCGCCTTGAAGGCCGCGGCCTTGGCGCCTGTCTCGAACTGGACCATGATCTGCACGTAGCGCACCTGGTGCTCGTTCACCGGCACGTACCACTCGTAGTGGATGAACTGCGGATAGGCGACCCGCAGGAGCCCCGGAAGCCGGATCGAGACGAATCCCGGCAGGTCCAGGTCCCGGATGACGGGGTTCACCTCGCCCTTGCTCTTGCCCGGGGCGTCCGGCAACGGCATCCGCTTCCACCAGCGCCGGTTGGTCCAGGTCCCCAGGCCCGGGAAGTCGGCCTCCCAGTGGACCTCGTCCTGGACCCGGATCAGCCAGCCGTCCTGCTCCACGATCCGGGTCTTGTTCCAGGCGGGCATCACCTTGAACAACCGCCAGAAGGCCGTGTTGTGCAGGTACTTCGCGTGGCCTTCGTCGAAGCCGTTCTCCGCTGCGAAGCGCCAGTTGCCCTCGCGGATCTCCCACCGGCCGCCCATGACGAACTCGTGGTCGAGCAGTTCGCGGGGGATGTCCCGTTCCACCGGTGGTGGGTCGTCGTCGCCGACGTACACCCAGACCAGACCCAGGCGCTGTTCGACCGGGTACGTCGACACGCTCACCTTGTTGTTGATCGGCGAATCCGGCCCGTCGGTGAGCGCGCCGCACATCAGGCCGCTGTCCAGCCGGTAGGTCCAGCCGTGGTACGGGCAGCTGATGGTCCCCTCGTACTGTCGACGCCCGAGGGAGAGCGGCACGCCGCGGTGCGGACAGCGGTCGTGCAGCGCGTAGATCTGCTCCTTCTCCCGCACCAGGACGATCCGCTCGCCCAGGAGCTGGATCGCGACCGGCTTGCGGCCCACCTGCTCCGCCCACTGCACCGGATACCAGTAGTTACGAAAGCCCAGCGTCGCGGCCTCATAGACCGGCCAGGAACGCCAGTCGTTGCCGTGCGGCTGGGCCGGCCGGCCGGCCGGGGCGGTACGCGGGCGGGGCGGGCGCCGCTTGGCCGGCGGCGCTTCCGGCACGGGCTCGGTGGCGGTCATGTGGTTCCTCCTGAACGTTTGGCCGGCGGCCGGGACCGCGGATGTCCGGTATCAGATGTCGAGCACGAGTTCGGGGGTCCTGGCCCGGGAGACACAGACCGCGAGGCTCGTGGTGTCGTCCAGCTCCGCACCCGAGCGGATCGAGTCCCGGTGGTCGGGGATGCCGGCGAGCACAGCCACCTCGCACGAGCCGCACACCCCGTCGCGACAGGCGTTTGCGACGCCGACCCCGGCCGTCTCGAGCGCGTCCAGAATGCTCTCGGCGGCGGACACGTCGAGGGTCAGTTGCGAGCGGGCGCAGGTCACCCTGACCGGCACGGAGGAGAGCGCGGAGAGATCCCGGGCGGTGAACCGTTCGAAGTTGACCGCTTCCGCCGGCCAGGTGGTGCAGCGGGACTCGACGGCGGCGATCAGCCCGGCCGGGCCGCAGCAGTACACCGCGAGTCCGTCGTCCTTCGCCGCCAGCACCGTGTCGAGGTCGAGCAGGCCCCGCTCGTCCTCGGGCCAGACCAGCACCCGGTCGCCGTACCGCCGCAGCTGCCCGAGAAAGGCCATCGAGCGCCGGCTCCGGCCGCCGTAGACCAGCCGCCACGGGGTGCCACGTCGGTCGGCCTCCCGGATCATCGGCAGGATCGGGGTGATCCCGATGCCGCCGGCGATGAAGAGGTACTCCTTGGCCGGCCGGAGCGCGAAGTGGTTGCGTGGACCACCCACCTCGACGGAATCACCGGGGCGCAGCAGCCGGTGGATGTAGTCGGAACCGCCCCGGCTGTCCGGTGCCCGAAGCACCGCCACCACGTACCGGCTGCGGTCATCAGGGTCACCACACAACGAGTACTGGCGGACCACCTCGGGCAGCCACAGGTCGACGTGTGCCCCGGGTGTCCAGTCGGGCAGCGAACCGCCCTCCGGATCGACCAGGGCCAGGGTGAGCACGCCCTCCGCCTGGACCGTCATCGACTCGACCCGCAGGTCGAGAACGCCCTCACCCTCGTCGTACACGCTCATCTCTGCTTCGCTCCGTTGTCCGCTCGGGCCGGCGAGCCGGGCCGACCCACGGGTATCGGCCGACACCGACCCGATTCGATCCGTACTTAGTACGGTACGACATATGGCAAGCCCAGGGAAGGGGCCAGCCAGGGATTACGACCCGCTCGGGGTCAGCTCGCGCAGGAACTCCAGCACCGTCGCGGCGAAGTCCTCGGGGTGGTGGTCGACGGCCGGTACCCCGGTTCCCGGAAGCGTGCGGCTGCCCGCACCCGGAATGGCCGCCACCAGGCGGGCGACGTCCGGCATGGAGAATTCGTCCTGCTCTCCGCAGACCACCAGGGTGGGTGCCACGACCAGGCCGATCCGGTCCTCCATCCGGTAGGCGTTGACCGCGAGGTGCCCCTCCTCGGCACGGTCGATCACCCGGCAGGCATCGGCCACGAGGCGACTCAGCAGATCGGGCCGGTCCGCCGGATAGTAGGGGCGACGACGGTTCCAGAGCGCCGTCAGGTGACTGCCGTCCTCGACCACGTCGACGTGGTCGATGGGCGGCCGGCTGGTGGCCACCTGGCGCCGGCGGGCCTGGTCCACGTACGGCGTCCCGGACAGAACCAGGCCCGCCACGGCCGATCCCCGGCGGGCCGCGACCTCCAGGGCCACCACCCCTCCGGTGTGATGACCGACGAGAACCGGACGCTCCAGGCCCAGAGCGTCGATCACGTCCTCGACGCCATCCGCGAACAGCTCCACCGTCTGCGGCCGGGCGATCCGGGCGGACGCGCCGTATCCGACCGTGTCCATCGCGATCGCCCGAGCCTGCCGTCCCACGATGGGCAGCACGTCGCGGTACTCGTCCCAGGAGCGGGGAGTCTGATGCAGAAAGAGGACGGGTTGCCCGTGGCCCTCCTCGACCACATGCAGTTGCCCGAAGCGGGAGTCGACATAGCCTTTTCTCACGTCACGCCCCTCGACCCGGCTACCGCCAGCCCCGGTGACCACCTCGGCCAGCCGATCGCCCCAGGCGGAGCAGATTTCGTACGGCGACCCGTACTACGTACGGCACATCGTCACCGAGAAGGAAGACCCTGTCAACAGCCAGGACAGGCTCGGGCGGTCACAGCGGGCGGTCGGTGTGCGCCCGGTCAGATGCCCCGACCGCGCCGGTGCAGGGCGCGCAGCACCGTGTCGGGGCGGACCAGCCGCCCGGACACCGCCAACGCCAGGTAGGCCCGGGCCTCGCACGGGTTGCCGCGAATGGTGCGTCGGGCCCAGCGCAGCGCAGCCCGGGAATCGCCGCAGGCGGCGCGGGCGAAGGCGATCTGTCCCGCCACCCGGGCCTGGCCGGACGGCTCGGTGGCGAACTCGGGATGACGCTCCAGCAGCCACTGCAACGCGCTGGCGATGGTCTCCCAGCGCTGGGCGAAGTACGACCGCCGGTGCCAGCGCACCAGCACGTACGCGGCGCGCAGGTTGAGCAGCGGGGCGGTGCGGGCGGCCCGGAGCAGGAAGTCGTAGTCCTCGGCGTAGCCGCCCGGAATCTCCTCGTCGACCAGCCCGATTCCGTCGCGCAGCGCGTCGGCCCGGACGAGGAAGGTCGACGGGTGCAGTTCGGTCATCCGGTCCCGGAGCAGGTCGGCCAGGCTGATCGAGTCGCGGTCCAGGACCCGCTCGACGGTGTGCCCGTCGTAGCTGACCCGGATGCCGCAGGTGACGAAGGCGGCGCCGGACGCGGCCAGGGCGTCCGCCTGGGCGCGCAACTTGCCGGGCAGCCACTCGTCGTCGTCGTCGCAGAAGGCGATCAGCTCTCCGGTGGCGGCCAGGACACCGCTGTTGCGGGCACCGGCCAGCCCCGGGGTGCGGGTGTTGGTCACCACCCGCACCGGCCGGTGCGAACCGGAGAGCTCGACCGGTGGCCGGTCCGGCTCGCACTGGTCGTAGACCACGACCACCTCGACCGGTCCGGGGTAGTCCTGCGCCACGGCCGCCCGGAGCGCAACCGGCAGCAGTTCCGGACGGTCCCGGGTGGGCACCACGACACTGACGCTCGGATACCGGCTCACGGTTGCCGCCCCGCGTCGCCGCCAACCGGCCCGCCGTCGTCGCACGCCGGGCCGCTTCCGTCGCGCGCCGGGCCACTTCCGTCGGGTGCCGGGCCACCACCGTCGCGCGCCGGGCCGGGCCAGGGCGGCCACCGGGGTCGTTGGCGGCACCGCGTGCTGGCGATCAGGTCGTCGACGATCATGCCCACCCGACGCGCCGTGGCCCGCTGCCTGTCGACCGAGTCGAGGTCGCGGGCCACGGTGAACCGCGAGCGGTCGGCGAGACCGGCGGCCAGGGCGTCCAGCAGGTCCTGCCGGGACTCGCAGAGCGCGATCAGCCCGGCCGCGCCGAGCCGGCGGGCGAAGAGCTGCTGGTGATCGTCGACGTGCTCGCCGTGCGCTGGATCCCGGGGCACCACGATCGGCAGGTGCCCGTGCCGCCGGGCCTCCAGGATGGTGGCCGGACCGCCATGGCACACCACCAGATCCGCCTGGTCCATCGCCTTCTGCAACTCGGCGTGGCCCAGGAACGGCACCGCGTCGGGCAGATCGGCGACCCGGGTGTAGCCGTGCTGCACGGTCAGTACGACCTCACCGGCCACCTCGCCGTACCACTGCCGCAGCCAGTCGATGAGCCGGTCGAAGGGGTGCTTGTCGGCGCCCACGGCCGCCAGCAGTTGGGGTCGCCCGTCGACGGGCCGGTGGAAAGCGGTCACAGCAGCGGCCCGACGACGATCGCCTCCGGATACTGGCGGCGCTGCTCCTCCCACTGCACGAGCATCACGTCCAGGAACGGCCGGCACAGCCGGGCGGTAAGCGTCGGAGTGTCGATCCGGTCGTAGACCTCGATGTAGACGGTCGGGATGCCACGCAGCCGGGCGAGGACGACGAACGGGACGGCCAGGCCCGCCCCGGTGGTGACCACCGCGGCGACCCGCCGCCGGCGCAGCACCCGGGCCGCCAGCACCCCGTTGCGCAGCAGGTTGCGCAGGCTCCGGGTGGTCGGATGGTACGCCGGGACCACCTCCTCACCGGCGAGCAGCGACACCGCGTCCGGCGTGTCGAACGTGACGAAACATCTGCGCCGCTGCTCGTACCAGGGCCGCAGGGCCAGCAGTTGGGCGAGATGTCCACCGCTGGAGCCGACCAGCAGCAACAGCGGCGGTTCACCGGGCTCCCTCTTCTTGGTGTCCACGCGACTCCCCACAAAGTTCGCTTGGGATTCGGCAAGCCATCGACACTTATCGCATTTGCGGCGTCCTTTCCACCCTTCGCTGTCACCGATCAGTCGCCGAGGCGTTGTTCGACGATGTCCAGCAACGCGGGATGCAGCCGGTGGTTCCAGCCGGCACCGGCATCGGCCAGGCGCCAGGTGCGCAGCCAGAGCTCCACCAGGTACGCGTCGACCACCAGCCGCTGCCGCCGAAGGTCCAGGCCCAGCCGGGCACCGTGCCGGGCCAGCCCCGCCGCCACCCGGCCGACCGCCGAGGCGACCGGCTCGCCGCGGCCCACCACCGCGCGGTGGAAGGCGTCGTGGGCCAGGTCGAACCCGACGGGCACGTCCGGCCCGCTGTGTTCCCAGTCCCAGGCGACCAGGTCGTCGCCGTGCCGGCCGAGGTTCCACGGCACCCAGTCGCCGTGCCAGTGCCCGAACTCTGCCGTGACGTCGCCGTACCGGCGGGCCAACGCGGCGACGGCCCGCACCGCCCGGGTCCCGGCCGGGTCCGTGGCTGCGGCACGACGCGCCTCGGCGGTCAGCCGGGCCAGGAAGGCGGAGCCGGCCAGCGGTCGGGGTTCACCCGGTGGCCGGTGCCGGCGGGCCACCGCGAGCAACGCCGCCGGATCCGGCGGCGCGCCCGCCGGCACCCGCCGTACCGCCGAGGGCAGCGGTTCGACCACCGCCACCGCCCGCCCACCCAGGGTGGCCTCGGCGAGCAGCCGGGGAACGCGGGGGTGACCGGCCACGCCGGCCACTCCGGAGAGCGTCCGCAGCGCCGCCGCCTCCGTGGCGACGAGGGTCCGGGTGGCCGGGTTCCAACCGATCTTGGCGTACCCGCGTGGCCGTCCGGCGGCGTCGAAGAGTTGCAGGGTGGGTTTGTGGTTCGGGTCCGGCGGGCGGACGCCACACGCCGCGTACCGCACGCCGCCGCCGAGCAGGACGGCGAGCCGGTCGGCGAGGAGCACCTCGGCCGGGTCGAGCCCGGCCGGAACGGCGACGGTCAGAACGGGAAACGGGGCCAGCTCCACCACGCCGATCCGGGCCGCGACGCCGAGCGCGGCGCGGATCGGGCGTACCGTCGCCGGCCGCAGCGCGTTGTACGCAAGCAACGCCGCCGCCGTCACCCGGGGGGCACCGAGCGGCAGCAGGAAGCGGGCCCGGGCAACCGAGGGTACGACGGCGTACCGCGCGGCGACGGCGTAGCCGGCCGGCGGCCCGCCGCCCAGGCGCAGCGCGATCCGGTCCTCGCCGAAGAGTGCCCGGCTCACCCAGCCCAAGCCGTCGGCCCGGCACCGGGGATCGGTCGTGGCACCGCACGCCGCCGTCACGGCACCCGGTCCGGCCAGTCGAGAGCCAGTCCCAGCCGCTGCCGCAACGCCTCGTTGTGCGGCCGGTAGTACTCGGTCAGCTCGGCCCGCGTCGCCGGTTCCAGCGCAGCGGCGTGGCTGCCGTTGTAGACCGTGAAGTCGGCCGGCTCGACCGGGGGCAGGTCGAGGAACTCCAGGGTCCGCCGGAAGGTCGACCGGGTGTCGCGGTAGAGGTCCTCGCTGGGCAGAAAGAGGAACTGGGACCGGTCGAAGCGCTCCAGCCACGGCACCAGGTGCTCCAGATAGCGGCCCCGGGCCCGGTAGCTGTACCAGTCGTAGGCGAGGCTGACCTGGTCCGGTTCGGCGATCAGCCGGTCCCGCTGCCCCGCCGTACGCGCCGGCTCGGCGGCCAGCGCGGCGGCGAAGTCAAGCGGCTCGACGCCGTTGGCGCGCCGTTCCTTCCAGTGCGAGTACGCCCGCTCCACCGGATCGCGCAGCAGCACGATCAGCCGTACCGCAGGCATCAGCGCGGCGACCCGCTCCGCGACGAGCGGGTGGAACATGTACAGCGGTGCCGCCTCGCCGACCCGCACCGAGCCACCGTGCCGGCGCTCCAGCGCGTCCCGCTGGCGTTCGGTCGGGAAGTGCGAGCGGTACCACGCCTCGCCACGACGCCAGTTCTCCACGAAGTAGTGCGACGACTTCGCGTTCCAGGCCGGAAAGAGCCGGGGCACCAGCGGATGCCGGATGAGGTAGTTCCACAGCGAGGTGGTGCCGCCCCGCTTGGTGCCGATGATGAGAAAGTCCGGCAAGGGCCGGCGGTCACTTGTGCGTACGCCGTAGTCGACCAGACTCTCCCGCACCCGGTACCGCACCTGGGTGGGTATCACCTGCTTGACCCGGTCCCGCAACGACGACACGACCGTTCACCTTCCTCTCGTCGACGGCGCTGGCGTGACGGCGGGCCCGCGCCCGCGAAGTTGTCTCAGGGCCGCACCGATGCCGGCGCGTACCCGGGGCAGGGTCAGCAGGCCGAGGCAACCGGCGGCCGGCAGCCCCACCGCCACCGCCAGGCCGAGCGGACCGCGTCCCGGCACCAGCAGGCCAAGCAGTGCCGGCCCGCCCACCCCGAGCACGACCAGCCCGGCGGCGCGGACCACCGGCGCGTCGACGAGTGGCTGGCCGACCACCGCCCGGGCGGTGCGGTACGCGATCAGGTTCTCCACGACGATCCCCGCCGCCCAGGCAAGCGCCGCTCCGGTCGCACCGTGACCGGGGATCGTCAGCAGGCCGAGCGAGACGGTGGCCAGCAGGCCGGCGGAGGTCGCGGCGAGGTGCAGCCCGCTGTGCCCGCTCATCAGCAGCAGGCTCTGCACGTTGCCGACCCCGGTGTTCACAAGCATCGCCACCGCGAGCACGGCCATCGCGACGGTGCCGTCGGCGGCGAAATCCGCCCCGAAGACCGCCAGGAACGCCGCGCCGTGCAGCGCCAGCAGCAGGTAGACCGGCCAGCAGAGCAGCACCGCCCAGGCGGTCATCTGCCGGTGCACGGTTGCCGCCGTCGCCCTCCGGTCCTGACCGAGCAGCCGGGACAGCTGGGGCGACACCGCCACCCGAAGCCCCTGCATGGCCAGTTGTCCGGCGAGGATGTAGCGCCCGACCGCGCCGAAGACACCGGCCTCGGCCGGCCCGGCGAGCATCGAGGTGAGCAGCACACCCACCCAGACCGCGCCGGCGTCCATCGCCGCCGAGGCGGACCGGGGCAGGGCGAAGCGCCAGAAGGTGCGCCAGTCGGCCGGTGCCGGTCGGAGCGGGGCTCCCCGGCCGACGCCGAGCGGACCGGCGACCAGGCCCAGGCAGAGCAGCAGGGTGAGCGCCGCCGGCACCAGCCAGCCGGCCAGCCCGGCCACCAGGCCCCAGCCGGCCAGCACCACCAGGCCGACCAGCGCGGGCCGGGCCAGCGGGAGCAGCACCGACTGCACGGCCAGGTAGGCGCGCAGCGGTCGGACGCAGCGCAGCGCCGCCAGCAGCAGCGTCATCGCCACCACCACGGGAACCGCGGCACCGCTCAGCGCGACGAGCAGGCCACCGTCGACGGTGGCGGTGCCGAGCAGCCGGTCGGCGACCGGCTCGGCCGCCAGCAGCCCGATGACGCCGACCAGGGCGGCCACCACCAGGGGCGGGAGCAGCGCCACCGGCAGCAGCCGGGCCGCGTCACCCGAGACGCCGATGCGTCGGCGCGGCAGCAGCCAGATCAGCCCGGTCTCCGCGCCCAGGGTGCAGAACGCGGCGGCCACCGTCACCATCCCGATCGCCGCGAAGAACGCGCCGGACCCGCTGGCGCCGTAGCCCCGGGTGATGACCACCACCAGCAGGAAGCCGAGCAGCCCGTTGACCGCCGCGCCGAGCAGGCTGGCCGAGGCGGTACGGGCACTGCGGCGGGTCTCCCCCGCAGCCCCGCCGTCGGAACGGTCGGCTGCCGACCCAGGGCCGTCGGGTGCCGGCGCGGCGTCGTCGGAACGGTGCGGCGGGACGCCGACGGCTGCCCACGACGGGGTGTTCATCCGGGCACCGCCGCCGGTGCGGGCGGGCCGGGGCGCGCCGTCGCCTCCCGCGCGACGAGCGCCATCGCCAGGGCGATGGCGAACCAGGCGACGGAGAGGGTCGGGCTGGCCATGCCGTAGAAGGGGATCTGCGCCAGGCAGATCACCGGCACCACGGCGAGCCACTGCCCGGCGGCGCCGGTGGCCCGGGCGCAGATCACGGTGGCCGCCACGAACCAGGCGAGGAAGCAGACCAACGCCGGTACGCCGTGGCTGAACAGCACCATCCAGAGCTGGCCCTGGGTACCGATCGGCACCTGCGCGGAGATGGTGTCCGAGCTGGCCGGCGCGCCGTAGCCGAGCCACGGCGAGGCGCCGATCCGGCGTACCACCTCGGCGTAGAGCGCGAACCGGTCGGCGTTGGTGTCGCTGGCCGCGACGCGCTCACCGATCAACCTGGCGACCGGGATGAAGAAGGTGGTGAGCAGGGCGGCGGCGAGCACACCGAGCACGGAGAGCCCCACCCGGACGTTGCCGCGCAGCGCGGCCCGCGCACCGAGCACCGCCAGTCCCACCCCGAGGCTGGCGAACATCACCCGGTTCAGGGTGAGGAAGGCGGGCACCAGCGACAGGGGCAGCGACGCCAGCACCACCCAGCGCAGGACGCCCCGCCGGCGCAGCATGGTGAACGCCACCGCGCAGGGCAGCGTCATCGCGTACGCACTGCCGTAGTTGTTTGTGTACGGGAAGGGCGCCGCCGGCCGGTAGACCGGATCCGCCGACCGCAGGCTGTACTCGGTGGCGGTGACGTGCACCAGGTCCCGCAGGTACCCGTGCCCGGCCAACCCGTCGGGCAGCAGCAGTTCGACCGGGGTGGTGAGGGCCAACCGCGGCATCAGCACGCCCAGCCAGCCCAGCCCGACCAGACCGAGCCAGAACGCGCAGAGCGGCAGCAGAACCCGGGCGGAATCGGCGCTCTCCCGCGCCCACGTGTACACGTAGACGCCGACCACCAGGGCGGTGACGTAGAAGCCCAGCCGCAACCCGAACGGGGCAAGCGCGACCGCGGCCGGCAGCCGGGTGGCGCTGAGCCCGACGAGCGCCAGGAAGAGCAGCCACACGCCGGTGGCCGGCGGCAGCGGTACCCGTCCCCGCAGCACCAGCATCGCGAACAGCACCAGGCCGAGCAGCGACCAGGCGAGATAGAAGGCGCCGAGCGACCACCAGAGCGGCACCAGGCCGAACATCAGCATCAGCGGCCAGCCGGGCAGCCGGGGCGCGGGCCGGGGCGGCTCCGGCCACCCGGGCGCCGGCTGCCCGTCGCCGGGCGGTGCGGTCGCCGCCGGCGCGCGGGTGCCGGGCACCGATCAGCCCCGCCCGTCGCGGGTCAGCACGAAGCCAAGCGTGTTCACCCCGGCGGCCCGCAGACGCTCCACCAGCCGGCGCAGCTCGCTCTGTCGGGTCCGGTCCCGCTCGACCACCACCACCGCGCTGCCCTGGCGGGCCACCGCGACCCCCCGCTCGTCGGACTCGGCCGGCGGCGCGTTGAACAGCAGCAGGGGTTGGTGGGCACCCTGCCGGAACGTGCCGAGCAGGATCTGGCCGGCGCCCACCCGAAGCGCACCGTCGGCCGTGTCCCGGCCGTTCGGCCCGTCCACGGCGGTCACCGGCCGGGGCAGGGTGAGGGTGGCGTCCGGGTCGACCGGGGTGCGCGTACCGGCCGGGTAGGGCGAGGGGCGGCGACGGACCGGCCCGATCCGTTCGGTGACCCCGTCGATCTCGGTCGGTGGGCGCGGTTTCGGCAGCGGCTGCCGCGTCGGGTCGACGTACGCCGGCAGCCGCTCCCGGTCGGCGAGCACCGCGTCGCGGAGGCGGTCCAGCCGCCCGCTGTCGTCGGCGACGAAGACCTCCCGCCCGGCGACCGCGAGCGCGACTGCCAGCCGGGCGGTGATCGGGGTGGGGTCCTCCCGGGCGCTCAGCAGGGTGACCCGGGCCGGTTGGTGGATCCGCTCGGCGATCGCCATGGCGACGTATCTGATGTCGGCGTCGACGGGGCTTCGGCGGCCGGCGATGCCGCCCCGACCCCGGACCGTGCCGAGCAGGGTCAGCCCGCTGACGCGTCGCGCGTCGTCGGCCGAGCGGACCCGCCGGTCCGCCGCTTCCCAGGCGTACGCGAGCACCACGCCGACGAGCGCGCCGCCGAGCAGACCCGCCAGCAGGAGCAGCGCCTGCCGGCCGCCACCGGGCGAGACCATCGCCGGCTCGGCGGCCCGGGTGACCCAGCCGGGGTTGACGTCCACCGCCGCGATCTCGCTGCGCGCCGAGTTCAGCTGGGTCAGCTGGCTGTTGAGGCCGGTGAGTTCGGCCGCGGCCGCGTCGCCGCTGTCCGGACCGGTTCTCGCCATCCGCTTGCGCACCGCCGCCTGCTGGGCGGTCACCTTGGCGATGCTCTCGTCGTAGGAGCGGAGCATCTCGTTGCGCTGCCGCTCGTACATCGAGCGCCGGACGTCCAGGTAGGACTCCGCGGCAAGGTTCACGTTGCGTACCGCCTCGTCGATCGAGCGCGCTCCGTAGGAGAAGCGCAGGATCTGTCCGCCGGTCGGCACCTCGACCACCAGGGCGTCCCGTACGTCGCCCTGCTCCTGTCCGTTGCGTTCGGCCAGCCGCCGCACCACCTCCGTCCCGGTGGCGATGCCGCTCTCCACGTTCATGTTCACCGCGCGGTCGGCGGCGGCCCCGCTGGGGCTGAAGGCATCGGTGACGACCGGGCGGACCGCCACCACCGCGCTCGCGGTGTACCGGCCGGGCACCAGGACGAGGTATCCGAGCGTGACGACGAGGCCCACCGCCGCAGTCGCCGCCACCAGCCCGATCCGGTGCAGCGGTACGCGGATCAGGTCGCTCAGGGTAAGCGTCCGCTCGGACGTGCCCTCGCCCGCGGGTGGCGGCGCGCGCCACGGGCCGTGCGCTGCGTCAGTCATGCTGCTTCACCGTCGGTCAGGTCTTCCGGTGCGGCGGTCTCCGTCGCTTCTCACTGCACGGAGAAGAACATCGATGGCGTGGCCCAGCTTAACCCCGCACTCGCGGGACTGAGCAACGTGCTCTGGGTGCCGTCGACGACCGACGCGGGTGCCAGGGTCGGGTCGAAGGGCAGGCTGCGCAGGTTGCCGTCGGTCGCGCCGTGGACGATCCGCCCGCCTACCCAGGCCAGGCCCCGCACCGACGACCAGGTGACCCCGGTGGTGGGCAGGCTGAACTCGGTGGCACCGAGGTAGTTCCCGTCCGGCTCGAAGTAGCGGTAGTACAACCCGTTCGCGCCGCTGCGCGTGTAGTAGAGACGCCCGTCGAGGTAGAAGGCGCCGGTCAGCTGCGCCGGATTGAACCAGTCGTTGTAGCCGGAGGACTCCCAGGGCACCCCGATGGCACCACCGTTGAACATCGAGATGTCGATCCGGCTACCGGTCGGCGTACCCGCCACCCGGTGCGACCAGTAGATCCGGTCGTCCACCCGCCAGGTCGCCCCCGCCTGCGTGTAGTTCGGCTGGCTGACCGTGGTGGCGGTGCCGAGGGTCGTGCCGTTGAACGGGACCTTGGCGAGTTGCCCCTCACCGACGCTCAGATAAAGGTGACCGGTGGTCGCGGTGGGCGGGTTGCGCAGGACGACGCTGCGCCCGCCGGCCAGCGGGAAGACCCCGAGCCGACCGTGGTACTCGTTGCCCATCCCGTCGGAGTTGTGCCCGAAGTACAGTCCGTCGCTGCCCCGCCAGAGCACCGGGACCTGCGAGCCCCAGTTGCTGGCGCCCGCCGGCAGCGAGCTGCCGCCCCGGCGGCCGGGGTTCCAGTTCACCGGCATGCCGGTGGCCGGGCTGACCGCGGCGATGCCGAGCCGGTCGACGGCACCGGGCCCGGCCGCGTCGCTGGCATTCGGGTTGTTCAGCCAGCGGAAGTGCCCGCCGAGGTAGATCATGTTGTCGGCCACCTCGATCGAGGTGATCGTGTCGTTGCCTGTGTAGTTGACCCAGGTGCCCAGTTGGTTGGTGCCCCGGGCGGCGGTCTCGAAGCGGACCAGCGCGTCGCAGTAGGCGGCCGGCCAACCCGCGCCGCCGTTGGTGCCGACCACGAACCAGCTTCCGTTGCCGCCGAAGCGGACGTCCTGCACGTAATGCGTGAACGTCTCCGGTGCCGCGCACGGCGGCACGAACTTCTCGGAACTCCAGTCGAGCACGCTCGGCGTACCGGTGAGGGAGATCAGCGCCAGCTGGTTGCGGGGCTGGCCGCCGACGTACTGGAAGTTCCCCCCGGCGACAAGGGTGCGGCCGTCCGGGGTGATGTCGATGGTCCAGGCGTACGACCCGGTGCCGTGCCGGCCGACTGTCGCGTCGACGGCGAAGGCCGGGTCGACGGCGCCGGTCGTGGCGTTCAGCCGGGCCAGGCCGGAGTGCGCCACACCGTTGATCCAGTTGAAGGCGCCGGCCAGGTAGAGGTGGTTCTGGTACAGCACCATGTCGCGGATCATCCCGCCGTCGGAACGGCCGACCCAGCTGGCGAGGGTCGCGCCGGTGGTGGGGTTGAGGGCCACCAGGTTGCGCCGGGCGACGCCGTTGACGTTCTTGAAGGCCCCGCCGACGATCAACGTGCCACCCGGACCGGCGACGAGTGAGTTGACCGCGCCGTCGAGCGCCGGCAGGAAGGTGGTGGAGATCGTCCCGGTGGTGCGGTGGTACCCGAACAGGTAGGGCCGGGCGATCCACGGCGAGCTGGCCGTCTGCCGGATCTGGGTGAAGCTGCCACCGACGAAGACCGTCTCGCCCACCTGGGCGAAGGCACGGGCCTCTCCGTCGCGAGCGTGCGGGGTGTGGTCGGCGGGGTCCACCGAGACCAGGGTGCCGGGGGCGGGCACCGGCACCACCGCCGCCGTGGCTGTCGCGGTGGGTACGACCAGCGCGACCGCGACGGTCACCGACGCGACCACGGCGGCCCGGACCCGGGCTCGGCGGGCCGAGGGCCACGGCAGGGAAATTCTGGGCACGCTACGCCTCCAGAGTGGACGACTATTCACGTAGCGTCCCCCGTCGACCACGGAGGGCGATATCAGCCGATTGGTCGTTTAGCGAATCCGGAACCGGACACCGACGCCGCCGCGATCTCGGCCCGAACCATGCTCCGCACCAGCTCAGCGCCCGCTCGTGGGCTGCCGCAGGTAGCCGTCGCGCCCGGCGGCGGCGAACCCGGCAAGTGCCGCCGGGTCGTGGTTCATGGTCATGTCGCAGGTGCTCGTCGTCCGGGTCACGCCCGGCGAGTTGAAGTAGATCGCCGCCTTGATCCTGGGATGGGCGCGCAGCGCCGCCGGGAACTGCTCGAACCAGCGCCGCTTGGCGGTCGGGTCGCCGACGTCGAAGTTCGTGCCGAACTCGGCGAGCATTCTCGGCTTGCCCGCACCGATGCCCTGCTCGTCCAGCCAGCGATAGAAGGGGCCGATGGTCTCGCTCGGGCTCTTCCAGTCCGGGTTGCCGGTGCAGGCGTGGAAGTTGTAGGGATCCCAGGCCACCCAGTCGACGTAGCGGTCACCGGGGTAGAGGTCGGCGTACCTGTCGTAGTGGCCGGACCAGCCCATCACCGTCCAGACCCAGACCGCGTTGCCGACCCCCGCCGCCGCGAACCGGTCGTGCACGTGGCGCCAGGCCCGGACGAAGTCCGCGTCGCTGCCCTTTGCCGGTTCGTCCTCCGGCTCGTGGTCGAAGCCGAGGAAGACCGGCACACCTGCGGCCCGGATCCGCCCGGCCACCGCGTCGATCGTCGCGTCGTACCGTCCGCTGTAGACATCACGCCAGGTCAACACGGCACCGGAGGAGAAGATCCGGGTCTCCCAGGCGAAGAACATGATCCGTCCCTCGCGCATCTGCCGCTGCTGATAGGCGTCCGGGAAGGCGCCGTTGCTGCCGGCGTTGGAGAAGTCGTGGTACCGGTGCACGATGTCGAACCTCCGCCCGACCTGCGCCTCCACGTCGGTGATGGCCCGGCCGTGGTCCCAGGTCGCCGGGTCGGTCCGCGAGTACATCCCCCACCAGGCACCGCACGAGGGCACCAGCTTCGCCGAAACCGCTCCGCACCGTTGCGCCCCCACCGGGGTGGGCACGCTCCGGCTCGACGGTGCGTCCGCCCCGAGCAGCACCGCCGATCCCAGCACCACCCCCACCACGCCCGGCACCCAGGCTCTTCTTTCCCGCACCCCCACCTCCTGCGCCGAGACAGCCAGATGTCCGGGTTCTGACCGAGAACCGGTATCGAACAACTCCATCGTCGGATGAACAATGGTGGCACCGTGGCGAGATCAGCCGAAGTGGGTGCAACCTGATGGGTGATGTGGATCCGGACACCCGCGTGCGGGTCGTCGAACTGCGCAGTGGGCGCGAGATCAGCTGGGGCGAGGGGCTGACGGAACGGTTGGGCCAGCGCGTGGACGACGTCCGCGCCGCGGTCGTCGACGGGGCCCGGGCCGTTGCCGCGAGCCTGCCCGAACTGGAGGCGGTCGACGACTGGCGGCTGGCCGAGGTCTCCGCCACCTTCGGTGTCGCGCTCGTCGCGGAGGCCGGCGTCGTGCTGAGCAGGGCCTCGGCCGAGGCGACGTTCGAGGTGACGGTCACCTTCCAGCGCACCCCATGACGGACGCGACCATCCTGTTGCAGCCGGACGGGCGGGCGTCCGGCAGCGCCTTCCTCTGTCTGCCGGCGGTCGCCGTCACCGCAGCCCACGTGCTGGGCGGCAGGCCGGCCACCCAGATCCAGGTCCGGACCGGTGGCCAGCCGGCGGCAGTGCCGGTCGAGCGCGTCGAGTACGCGGCGGACCTGGACGTCGCCGTCCTGTGGCTGGCCACCGCGACCGCCCGCGCCGTCCGCACCGGCACCGCCGGCGTGGACACCAGGTGGATCGTGACCAGCCGGCCGGCCACCAACGATCCGCAGTTAAGCGGCCGGGTCGCCGCCACCCGCCGGGACATCGTAAACGCCGGCGGCGCGCCGGTCGCCATGCTCCAGCTCGACGTGGACCAGGCGCTCGGCGACTTCGGTGGCTACTCCGGCAGCGCGGTACGGCTACGGGAGCGCCCCGGCACCGTGCTCGGCGTCCTCTGCGAGCAGGTCCACAGTCGACAGCGGAACACGCCGGGACGGACGGCGACCACCGTGCTCTACGCGGTGCCGATCGACACCGTCGTCAAGCGCTTCGGGCTGCCGCTGGCGCAGGAGACGGCCCCGCGGTTCGCCGAGGTCCGGCAGCGGCTCGGCGTACGCGATCCGGACGGCGCCGACCGGGCGCTGGCCCGGGTACCGGCGGAGGCCCGCGACGCCGAATTCTGGTTCTGGCGTGCCCAGGCGGCGCGGGTCCGGGGCAACTGGCACGTCGCGGCGGCGTACCTGGACGAGGCGCTGGCGCGGGACGGGCAGCACGCGCCGAGCATCTGCGCCAAAATCAGTCAGCTCCTGCTGACCAACGACCCGGCCGACCGGGCCGCCGCGACGAAGCTGGTCGCGGCGGCCCGGGGGCTGGATTCCGAGCTGGACGCCTGGACCCGCTGCCTCGATCGGCGCGGGCTGCTCGCGCCAGGAATCCGCTCGGAGACCGAACTGACCCGACTCTGTCCCCTACCTGAGTTCGACTCGCGCTGAGGAGGCTCCGATGTCCAGCACCGGCGAGCAAGACCGGTCCGCCGTCCTCGTCGTCCTGCTGCCGTGTCACGAGTTCGCTGACGACGCCCGGCGCGAGCGCGCGACCTGGAGGTACCGGGCGCTGGCCGACGCGCAGGGCTGGCAGCTCGTCGGCGAGGCGATCGTGCCGGTGTGCCCGGACTCGGCCCGCCACGACGAGCATCGGGGCGTGGCCATGACGTCGGCGCACCGGATGCGTGAACTCATCTGGAACAGCGACCGGACGTTGCTGTTCGGCCCACCCGGCCGGTTGCCGGAGCGCGAGTGGCTCGCCGCCCTGCGGGAATTCCTCACCGACCCAGGAGAGCGGCCGGCCGACCTGTGGCACGCATTCCTGCAGAGCCTCCTGTACGCGTCACAGATCGTATTTCTCGGTGCCGACGGCGACTGGCTGCTTCTCCTGCTCGAACGCATGATCTGGGAGGACGAGACCGCAGGCGGGGCCATGACATCCATGCCCCCGGATGAGTCGACGTCGCTGACAAACGCGTCCGTCGCCCGCATTCGCGACGATGAGGTGCGGGCACCGCTCGCGGCAGAGGAAGTCGTCCACCATTGGCAGCAGAGCGCGCCCCGGTCGGCGTCAGACCACCGGCGCCCTGTTGATCGGGCCCGCTCAGCGGGAATCCGGGCGAGTTCGTCGACACCGCGCGACACCCCGACCGCGCGCCGGACCGGGCCCTTGCCCCACGACGGTCTGTTCATCCGGCGGAACAACGCCTACGGCACCCGGCCGGCGCTCGGCATCGCGGACCTGATCGAGCAGGGTGTACTCATCGACCAGACCCGCATCCGCTTCGACGACTTCATCGCCGCCGACACCGACCGCATCCCGGTACCGGCACCGGGCAGCGCGGTCGCCGTGAGCCACGGCTCGACCGCCGTGCCCGGCTCGTTCACGGCGTACGAGCGGACCACCCACCTGGTCGAGATCGCGTTGCGCGCCGGGCCCGCGGCACCGTCGGATCAACCGACCGGTACGCCGCTCTCGGTGAACTTCGTCTTCGCCGTCGATGTCAGTTACTCCATGACGGGCGAGAAGCTGGACGACGCCATCGTCGCCATCCGTGAGCTGTACGCCCAACTGCGGGAGAGCGACGTCCTCGGCATCATCGTCTTCAACGAGCAGGTACGCACCCTGCTCCAGGCGACCCGCAAGGCCGACCTCTCCGACGACCGGCTGGGGCAACTCCTCGCCGGCCTGCGGGCCGCCGGTGGCACCGATCTCAACCTCGGGCTGTCGTTCGCGTTCGACGAGATCGAGCGGCACTCCGCACCCGGCACGGTGAACCGCGTCTACCTCTTCTCCGACGGGGACCCGACCTCCGGCGAAACCAACTGGATCACCATTCGGGCCAACGTCGCCGCCCGGATGCGGGGCGACGTCACGCTCTCCTGCTTCGGGTTCGGCTCCGACGCCCGGGTGCCCGAGCTGCGCGCCCTGGCCGGGGTCAGCGGCGGGCACTGGAGCTTCGTCACGAAGGCGACCGACGTCACCGCCACGCTCTCCGAGGAGCTGGCCCGGCGGGACAATCTGGCCGCGATCAACATCCAGCTGCGGATCGATCTCCCGCCGGAGACCACGCTCTGGCACATCTACGGCCACGATCTGGTCACCGACCCGGCGGGCCGGGCGGCGGTGCACGCCGAGGCGGCCGCCGCGCGGCAGCGCTCCCGCGACGAATACCGGGTCGAGAACCTGCCCGACCTGATCCGCGACGAGCACGGCATCCGCATCTTCGCCCCGGACCTCGCGTACGGCGAGACGTACTGGGTCGTCGTGGAACTCCAACTCCCCGACCCCACGCCGGACGGCCCGTTCGGCAGGGCGACCGTCCAGTACCTCGACACGCTCGCCCGCGACAACCGCCGCGTCGAGATGGAGCTCGCCACGGCCGGCGAGATCCCGGCGGAGACCGTGCTCACCCACGGCATCGGGCTGCGGACCAGCGAGGTCACCTTCTACGCCCTCGACGACCTCTACGAGGACGACAAGGAGAGCGCGACGCGGCGCCTGAAGCAGCACGTGCAGACGTTGCAGGCAGCGCAGAGCGCGCTTCCCTCGGCCCAGTTCCGCGCCGACAGCATCACCCTCGGCAAACTGGTGTCGCTCGCCAGCAATCTGGGCACCCGGCAGGCGTCGATCGAGGGTCCGGACGCACCGGGCACCGTCTTCGCCTACACCGTGCACACCTTGAACCGGTTCGGCCGGGCCCGAGGCGGCCACCTCACCCCACGCGGGTTCGCCACCCGCTGAACCGCCGCCGGCACCGAGCCGACCGGTCAGGGCCGGGGCAGGGCGGCGGACATCGCGGCACGCGGGGCGGGGACGCCGGTGAACTGCTCGAACTGGCCGATCGCCTGGGCCAGCAGCAGGTCCAGGCCGGAGACGATCCGGCAGCTGGCCGCCCCGGCCGAGGCGGCCAGCGGGGTCGGCCACGGATCGTAGATCGCGTCGAAGAGCACCGTCTCCGGCCGCCAACGCACCGTGCCGGCGAGGTCGTCGGCGGCGCCCTTCGGCACCGTGGAGATCACCACGTCGGCGCCGGCCAGTGCCGCTGCCTCGGACCAGGGCGCGGCGGCCAGCCGCAGCTCCAGGGCCTCGGCCACCACGGTCAGCTCGGCGACCGCCTCGGGACGGCGGGCCACCACTGTCACGCCCGCCGCGCGCAGCTGGGCCGCCGCCGCGAGAGCCGCCCGCGCGGTGCCGCCCGCGCCCAGCACGGTCACCGTGGCGCCGGGGCGTACGCCCGCCTCGGTCAGCACCTCGACCATGCCGGTCACGTCGGTGTTGTCCGCGTACCAGGAGCCGTCCGGGCGGCGTACCAGCGTGTTGGCCGCACCCACCGCGGCGGCGACCGGCGAGACCTCGGCGGCCACCCCGAGCGCGGCCTCCTTGCCCGGCATGGTCACCGACAGCCCGGCCCACTCCGGCCCCAGGCCGGCGACCACGGCCGACAGCTCCGCCGCCGCGCACTCGATCCGGGTGTACGACCACCCGGTGAGGCCGGCGGCGACGTAGCCGGCGTTGTGGATCGCCGGGGAGAGCGAGTGTGCGATCGGCTTGCCCACCACCGCCGCCCGCCGCGCGGCCCCGCTCACAGGACGCCGGCCTCCTTGGCCTTCTCGATGTTCTTCAGGTGCTGGTTGAAGTCCTTGGTGAAGGCGGAGTTGCCGGCCTTGTCGATGGCCACGAAGAAGAGCCAGTCCCCGTTCGGCGGGTTCATCGCGCCCTCCAGGGCGTCCTTGCCCGGATTGTTGATCGGGGTCGGGACCATGCCCGGCAGCTTGCGGTTGTACGGGTTCTTCGGGTTGTCGAGATCGGCCGCGGTCATCTGGCCGGAGGTCTTGCCCTCCTGCCCGATCGATTCGAAGTAGTAGTTGACCGTGACGTCCATTTCCAGGCAACTACAGTCGAACGTGCCCGAGTAGACCCGGTTGTAGGCGACCCGGGCCACCTTGCCGAGATCCTTCTTGGTGCCGGCCTCGGCCTGGGCCAGCGACGCGACGATCAGCGCCTCGTACGGGCTGATCCCGCCGCGGTCCTTCTGCACCCGGTCGGCGAACTCCAGCTGCCCGGTGACGGTGAGGAAGTGGTCGACCATCTGCTTGAGGATGGTCTCGGCGGTGGCGTCCGGCGGGATCTCGTAGGTGTCCGGGAAGAGGAAACCCTCGATCGACTTCTTGACCTTCTTGCCGTCGGTGCGCTTGAACCACCAGTCCGGTACGCCGAGCTTCTCCGGGTCCTTCGCGGCGGCCTCGAACTCCTTGACCGGGATCTCGGTGTGGTCGCTTAGCAGCTTGTAGATGCTCTTGGCGGTGCGCCCCTCGGGAATGGTGATCCCGTTTACGATCCGGTTGGCCGGATCGAGCATCGCGGCCAGCGCGCTCTCCCCGCTCATCTGCTTGCGCAGCTTGTAGGTGCCGGGCTGGATGTTGCGGCTGCGGGAGTTGTCGTTGGCGGCGTTGACGAACGCCTTGGTGCTCTTGACCACGTCGGCCTCGTAGAGCACGAGGGCCATGTCCGCCAGGAACGCGCCCTGCGGGATCTGGACCGTCACCTCCTCGGTGCCGGCACCGTCGTAGTCCGGCGTGGTGAGGGCGTTCTGGATCCGGTCGAAGCCGTAGTAGGCGCCGCCGCCGATGCCGCCGAGCAGCACCAACGCCAGCATCAGGGCCAGCACTGTCTTGCCCCGGCCACCGCCGCCACGCTTGCGGTTCCGCCGGTGCTTGCCCTTCTCCCCCCTCTCCCGCTCGTCGAACCCGAGATCCAGATCGTCCATCATCGCGTCCGCCTCCGCTGTGCATCCAGCCAGCTCTGCAGAATCTCCACCGCGGCGGCCTGGTCGACCACCGCGCGTTGTCGCTTCCCCCGGACACCCCGCTCGGCAAGCCTGCGACTCGCCACGACCGTAGACATCCTCTCGTCGGTCAGCGTCACCGGTACCGGCGATATCACATCAGCCAAGAGTCGAGCGTACGCCTTCACATGCTCCGCTGCGGGTCCATGTTTACCCGCGAGGTTGACCGGTAGGCCCACCACCACCTCGACCGCCTCGTGCTCGGCGACCAGCGCGGCAAGTTCGGCGACATCCGACGGCACCGCGTCCGACCTGGGGTTTTGCTCCCGCGCGAGGGTGACCAGCGGGGTGGCGAGCACCCCGTGCGGATCGGACCGGGACACCCCCACCCGGACCTGACCCACGTCAACGCCAAGACGTACGCCCCGGGACAACTCGGTCACGCCACGTCACCTCCCCCCACAGACGGGTCAGGGCGGACCGGATCGGTCCGCCCTGACCCGCCTCGCGGGTGACTCACGCCGCCGCCTCGCTCCGCGCCACGGCAGCGCCACCGGGACGAGCGCCTCGCACACCTGGTCCACGCATCGGGTCGCTGGATCGAATCCGCTCGCTCACGCCTCGGCGATCGCCTTCTCGACCGTGAGCAGCAGGTTCGGCACCTCCGACTCGGGCAGCCCGCCGCCCTGGGCAAGATCCGGGCTGCCCCCGCCGCGACCCGAGAAGGCCGCCTTTACCAGGTCGTTCGCGGCCAGTCCGCGACCACGGGCCGCCGGGTTGACCGCCACCACCAGGGACGCCTTGCCGTTCGAGCGGGCCGCCACCGCGACCACGCCGGGGCGGGCCGGATCGATCCGACCCCGGATCTCCTGGGCGAGGGTCCGCACGTCGTTGCCGGCCGCCCCCTCGGGCGCCTCGGTGCCGACGTACGCCACCCCACGGACGTCCTTGGCCTGGGCCGCCAACGCCGCCGCGCCGCCGAGCACCAGTTGGGCCCGCAGCTTCTCCAACTCCTTCTCGGCGTCGCGCAGCTGGGTGACCGTCTGCTCGACCCGGTCGGCGACCTGCTCGGACGGGACCCGGTACAACTCGGCGAGCCGAGCCACCAGCAGGTGCTCACGGGCCAGGAAGTTGAACGCGTCCATGCCGACCAGCGCCTCGACCCGGCGTACGCCGGAACCGATGGAGGACTCGGAGAGGATCTTCACCAGGCCGAGCTGGCCGGAGCGGGACACGTGGGTGCCGCCGCACAGCTCGCGGGCGTAGTCGCCGACCTCGACCACCCGGACCTGCTCGCCGTACTTCTCGCCGAACAGCGCCATGGCGCCGATGCGGCGCGCCTCGTCCAGCGAGGTGATGAAGGCGTGCACCTCCAGGTCGGCCAGCAGCACCTCGTTGACCTGCTGTTCCACGTCGCGCAGCACGCTCGGCGCCACCCCGGTCGCGGTGTTGAAGTCGAACCGCAGCCGGCCCGGCGCGTTGAGCGACCCGGCCTGGGTGGCCGACTCGCCGAGGAAGTTACGCATCGTCTGGTGCACCAGGTGGGTCGCGGTGTGCGACCGGGAGATGGCGCGTCGGCGGCTGGTGTCGATCTCGGCGTAGCCGGTCTCCCCCGCCCGCACCTCGCCCCGGATCACCCGGGCCCGGTGCACGATCAGCCCCGGCACCGGCTGCTGCACGTCGAGCACCTCGACCTGACCGCCGCCGACGGTGATCATGCCGTGGTCAGGCTGCTGCCCGCCGCCCTCGGCGTAGAACGGGGTGGTGTCGAGCACCAGCTCCACCAGGTCGCCCTCGACCGCCGCCGCGCGCGGGCCGTCGGCGCCGAGCACCGCGCGTACCGTCGACTCGCGGGTGACCTCGGTGTAGCCGGTGAAGGTCACCGGCCCGCCGCTGTCCAGCACCGAGCGGTACGCCGACAGGTCGGTGTGCCCGGTCTTGCGCGCCTGCGCGTCGGCCTTGGCCCGGGCCCGCTGATCGGCCATCAGCCGGCGGAAGCCCTCCTGGTCGACGTTGAGCCCCTGCTCGGCGGCGATCTCCAGGGTCAGGTCGATCGGGAAGCCGTACGTGTCGTGCAGCTGGAACGCCTTCTCGCCGGAGAGCGCCCGCCCGCCCGCGGTGCGGGTCTCGGCGATCGCGGTGTCCAGGATCGTGGTGCCGGCCCGCAGCGTCGCGAGAAAGGCGTCCTCCTCCGCGTAGGCGTAAGCGGAGATCCGGTCGAAGTCGGCGGCCAGCTCCGGGTAGGAGGGGGCCATGCAGTCCCGGGCCACCGGCAGCAGCTCCGGCAGCGCCCGCTCCTGCCAGCCGAGGAGCCGCACCGCGCGGATCGCCCGACGCATGATCCGCCGCAGCACGTACCCCCGGCCCTCATTGCTCGGGGTCACCCCGTCACCGATCAGCATCAGCGCGGTACGCACGTGGTCGGCGACCACCCGCAGCCGGACGTCGTCGGGGTGCGACTGGTTGGCCGCGTGGCCGGAGTGCGCCCCGTACCGCTTGCCGGTCAGCTCGGCCGCCCGGTCCAGGATCGGCCGCACCTCGTCGATCTCGTAGAGGTTGTCGACGCCCTGGAGGATGGAGGCCATCCGCTCCAGGCCCATGCCGGTGTCGATGTTCTTCTTCGGCAGCTCACCGACGATCCGGAATTCCTCCTTGCTCCGGACGTCGGCGATCTCGTACTGCATGAAGACGAGGTTCCAGAACTCCAGGTAACGGTCCTCGTCGACCTCCGGACCGCCCTCGGCGCCGTACTCCGGGCCCCGGTCGTAGTACAGCTCGGAGCAGGGGCCCGCCGGACCGGGGATCCCCATCGACCAGAAGTTGTCCTTCTTGCCCCGGCGCACGATCCGCTCGGCCGGCACCCCGGTACGCAGCCAGATGTCGTACGCCTCGTCGTCGTCCAGGTAGACCGTGGCCCAGATCCGCTCCGGGTCCAGCCCGAAGCCGCCGGCCTCGATCGGCTTGGTCACCAGGTCCCAGGCGAACGGGATCGCCCCGGCCTTGAAGTAGTCACCGAAGGAGAAGTTGCCGTTCATCTGGAAGAACGTGCCGTGCCGGCTGGTCTTGCCGACCTCGTCGATGTCCGGCGTGCGGATGCACTTCTGCACACTTACCGCGCGCGGGTACGGCGGCGTCTGCTGGCCCAGGAAGTAGGGGACGAACTGCACCATACCGGCGTTGACGAACAGCAGGTTCGGATCGCTGATGGCGGGCAGCGGAGCGGACGGCACCACGGCATGGCCGTTCGCCTCGAAGTGGGCGAGATACCGCCGCTTGATCTCCGCCGTCTTCATCGCTGGTGTTCCTCCGGAAAGATCTCTCGGTCACCGATCCGCGGGTCCTCCCGCAGCTCGGCGAACTGGTCGTCGAACGCCTCACCCTGGGCGAACGCCTCGTGGATCTGCTGCTCACGCTCGGCCATCCCGACGCGTACGTCCGCCACGAAGCTACGCAACTCCTCGACCAGGCTGCCAGCGGATTGCGACAGGTTGTCGGCGATGCCGGCCGGGGTGTAAGCGTGCGCTGCCCGGGTCGCCTTGCGGACCACCACCACGCCGACGGCCAGTCCGATGCCCAGCCAGAACAGGCGCCTCATGCTCGTACCTCCGCCTTCGTCGCCTCAGCGGTTCCCGCGCCGGGCGGCGCGCCGCTGAGCCTTGATGGTGTCGCGGACCTCGCGCTCGGTCTCCGCGTGCCGGCGGGTGGCCGCGGCCTTACGCACCCCGTAGCCGAACGCGGCCACCTTGACCAGCGGATTGGCCGCCGCGGCCGAAACGACGGTGACCAGGTTGGCGACGTTGGCGCTGATGTTCTGCGCGTGGCTGGTCATCGTGTCGACCTTGGCCAGTTGCAGGTTCACGCCGTCCAGCGACGTCTGCACCTGCTCCAGCGTGACGTTGACGTTGCGCACGGTGGCGTTGACGTCGCCGAGCAGCGGGCCGGTCCGGTCGTTCAGGTCGTTGATCATCCGGGTGGTGGCGTCCACCGTGTGCCGCAGCCGCAGGATGGGCAGCGTCAGGATCAACACCAGCATCGCGAACGCGATCGCCGCGACCAACGCCGCGACCTCCAGAATGCCCACGCCTGTCCTCCTCAACCAGATGACTCGGGACCGGGGCGGCCCCGAGACGCACGACCGTCTCGCCCACGACAACCCCGACGGCCCGGATCAGCACACCCGGGCCGCCAGAAGCTGACCCTACCGTCCGTGATGACGATCGGCTCAGGACGGTGGTGACGGCGTCAAGTCACCAAGTGGATCCTCGCCCAGCGTCGGATAGGGGTCCACACCGGTCAGTGACGGGTCGGTGGTCGGTTGTGGCCGGGTCCGCTCGTCGTCGATCGCGTTACGCACCTTCACCGAGACCAACGATCCGGGGCACTCCTCCGCCGCGGTCGCCGGATCCGGCTCCGGCACCACCGCCGGCTCGCCGTCCACCGGCGGCGGTACGCAGGCTGGTGCCCGGACCCAGAGGTCGAGGGTCAACTCGTCCCGCCGCCAGCAGGTGTAGCTCCCCTTCTCCTCCTGTTCGGGGCAGTACGCAGGCGTCCACGGCTGCCAACCGTCCCGGGCCAGCGCGGCCTCGTACACCTGGGTCGTCTCCTCCGGCGGTCGCTCGGAGTTGACGGTGCGCTCGCGCAGCCGGCAGTCGAGCAGGCACCAGCGGCTGCCGCTGACGTCGTCAACCGGGTCGACCTCGGCCCAGGCCGGCACCTCCAGTTCGTCAAGCGAGACGAAGACCGGGTCGCGGTTCATCGCCTGTACGCCGAAGAACGCCGGCACCGCGCCGAGCAGGAGCAGGCTGGCCAGCGCCAGGACGAGTGCCCGTACCCGCGGCTGACCGACGGCCGAGCGGCGCGGTTCCGGGTCGGCGTCGGACGGGTCGTCTCCGGGCCGGTCGGCGTCCGGCTGGTCCGCCTCGCTGGGCCGCCGCAGCGGCGGTTCGGGGCCGGGCCGTTGCCCGGCCGGGCCGACGGGGGCCACGGCGGCGGCCCGGGCCACCGCCGGGTTCTCGCCCGGACGCGACGGCGGTGGTGCCGATACTCCGTCACCAGGCTCGGGATTCCGGTGCGGCGGGGCGGCCCGCCCGGCCAGCCGGTCGTCGGGTCGCGGCACCGGGGTGGCCGCCCGGGCCACCACCGGTGAGCCGGCCGGTTCGGCACGTTCCCCGGCGCCGCCGACCGGACGTCCCGGGCCGGGACCGGCCGGCGGGCCAGCGTCGGGACGGGCCGGGCCGGGACCGGCCGGCGGGCCAGCACCCGGCCGGAATGGGCCGGCGTCGGGGCGGTGCGGGCCAGCGTCAGGCCGATGCGGGCCAGCGTCAGGCCGGTGCGGGTCGGCCCCGGTGCGGGCCGCGCCCCGGGCGGGGCCCGAGGGCATGCCACCCGGGCGGCCGGGGCCGCCGACCGGACCGTCCGGCCGGGGGGCACCGCGCGGCGGACCCTCGGGGCGGGCACCCCGCGCCGGTCCTGACGGCATCCCGTCCGGCCGGGCGGCACCGCGCGGCGGGCCGGGCGGCGCAGCCTCGGGGCCAGCGGGTACCCGGCCACGGCCAACGGGTGACTCGGATCCGGGCCGCCCGGCCGGCGGCTCGGTCACGCCCGGCCCGGCGGGTGGTCCGGACTCCGGCACCGGCCGTCCCCGCCCGGTGGGCGGCTCGTCGGCGCGGTGCGGCGCGGCGGTGCCCGGACGACCCGGGCCGGGCTCTTCAGCGCGGCGTGGGACCGCAGCACCCGGACGACCCGGGCCGGGCTCTTCAGCGCGGTGCGGAACCGCAACACCCGGACGACCCGGACCGGGCTCGCCGGGGCGTCCGGCGCCGGGCGGACGATTCGGCGGGATAGCGGTGTTCGGCGCGCCGGCCGCAGGGCCGGCGGGCGGCGCGGCACCGCGCTCACCGACCACCGGCATGCCACCCGACGGCGTACCGGCCGGGGCGCCGGGTGGGTCGGTCCGTCGCTTGATCGTCGACAGTGCCGGGTCGGTGTGCTGGGTACGTCCGGCCTGGCGCAGCCAGTCGGCCGGCCGCTCCGGGCGACCGGCGCGGCCACCACCGGCGCGCGGCACAGTTGCGCGTTTGCCGATGTCACCACGGGGCGGTCCGGGCGGCGGCTCCTCGGCGGCGGGCCGCCGCTCGCGGGTCGACGGCTCCTCCGCCTCGCCGCCACGGTGGCCCCGGGCGAGCGGGTCCGGGGCGTCCGCCGGCCGGTGCCCGACGACCGGTGCCTGCGGCTCGGTCCGGCCGTCGCGCACCGGCACCTCGGCGCCGGCCCGGCCGCGGCGCGCCGGTGGCGCCGGATCCTCGGGTGCGGCACGGCGTCCACGGCGGGCCGCAGCAGCATCGTCGGAGGTGGCCGGGGCACCGCCGGACGGTACCCCCGGGATCGGCGGCGCGTTGCCGGAGAGCGGCACCACCGGCTGCTCCTCCTCGGGCGCGCGGCGGCGGCCGGTCCGCCGGCCCCCCGGCGGCCCGTCGGGAGGACCGGGGATGGCCGCCGTACCCGGCACCGGACGAGCGGCATCGCGCTCCACCGGCTCTGTGGCGGGCGGGGGCTCCGCCGCGACGCGTCGGCCACGGCGGGCGGCCGGCGGTTCCGCGAGTGCGGCCGGACCCGGTCCACCGTCCGGACCGGGGATTGCCGGGGTGCGGGCGGAATCGACTCCGTCGGGGGTTGCCCGGCGCGGGCCGGCGGGCCCGCCGTGGGGCTGTCTGCTGGGCATCTGGCGCGGCGCGGGTGGGCCCGACACGGAGCCGGCCGACTCTCCGGGGCCGGCGCCGCCGGGGCGACCGGGGACCGGGCCGGCCGGTGCCCCGGAAACGGGCCCGACGGGCGGACCGGAGACCGGTCCGGTCGGCGGCCCCGACGGCGGCTCGGCAACCGGGCCGGGGCGGGACCGTCGGGCGGGCGGCACGGCGTCGGCCGCCGGCCAGCCGCCGGGCGGGGTGTTCGGCGCGGCGTCGCGGCGCCCGCCGACGGCGGGACCGGCCGGCGGCGGCCCGGGGTACGGCGGTGCGGCGGGTGGCTGCTGTCGGGCGGCGTCAGGTCGGGGCCCGGCGGCGGGGGGCCGTGGAGCACCGGCGTTAGGGGGTCCGGCGGGAGTACGGGGATCCGGGGCGCCCGGCCAGGGACCATCGGGTCGGGCCCGGGGCGGTTCGGCGACTCCCCGACGCGGCGCAGACGCGGCTGGCGGGCCGGCACCGGGCTCAACCGGTGTGGCACGGCCCGGTGCCACTGGCGCGCGACCACCGGGACCCGCAGGCGGGACAGGACCGCCCGGCCCCACCGGCGCACGCCCGCCGCCGCTACCCGCAGGCGGGACGGCTCCACCGGGGCCGACCGGCACCCGACCACCGGGTGTCCCAGGTCCACCCGGCGCGCGAGGGCCGGAGCCCGTGGGCACAGCGGCGCCGCCGGGTGCCGCTGGTGGCACGGGCCCGGCCGGTGGCACCGGCGGGCGGGCACCGGGTGCCACGGGCGGGACGGGACCGGCACCCGGTGACTCCGGCACCGGACGGCCCGCCGGAACCGGACCGGGACGACCCGGCGGCACCTGCCCGACGTGCTCCCCAACCGGACGGCCCGGCGGCACCTGACCGACGTGCTCAGGAACCGGACGGCCCGGCGGCACCTGCCCGACGTGCTCGGGGCCGGGCGGCCTCGCGGGCCTCGGCCCGGGGCCGGGCGGCACCTGCGACGCCGCCGCGCCCTCGGGGCCGAGATCGCCGCGCTGCTGCTTGGCCGAGCGCAGGTCGTCGATCCAGCCGAGGTCCTCGCCGCCGCCCGGTTCCTCCCGGGCGTCCTCGGACCTGCCCCGGCCCCAACGGCTGCGCTTGCCCCGCCGCTCGTCCGAGCCATCCTCCGGTCGCTCCGAACCAGGCGATCTCACTGTTGACCCTTTCCGTCGGCGCTGTCACCGACCTGATCGGTCGCGTCGACCTCGGTGGCCGGCGGCCGGCCACCATCTGCGGACGGCGTCGGCACCCGGCCGTTCGCCGTCGATGCTTCCCGGTGAGCGGGAGTCGGCAGCCCACGGACGATCCCGCGCAGCAACGGCAGCCGGGTGGCCACCGACCGCTCCGCGCCGTGCTGACTCGGTCGGTAGTAGTCGACGCCGACCAACTCGTCCGGTGCGTACTGCTGGGTGACCACGCCCCGCTGGTCGTCGTGCGGGTAGCGGTACCCGGCGCCGTGGCCGAGCCCACGGGCACCGGCGTAGTGCGCGTCCCGCAGGCCACGGGGCACCGGGCCGCCCCGGCCGGCGCGCACGTCGACGATCGCGGCACCGATCGCCGTGGTGGCCGAGTTCGACTTGGGCGCGGTGGCCAGGTGGATCACGGCCTGGGCGAGGTTGAGCTGCGCCTCGGGCAGGCCGACGTACTCGACCGCGTGAGCGGCGGCGGTGGCCACGCCGAGGGCACCCGGGTCGGCCATACCGACGTCCTCGCTGGCGAAGATGACCAGGCGGCGCGCGATGAACCTGGCGTCCTCCCCGGCGACAAGCATCCGGGCCAGCCAGTGCAGTGCGGCGTCCACGTCCGAGCCCCGCATGCTCTTGATGAACGCACTTGTCACGTCGTAGTGGGCGTCACCCGCGCGGTCGTAGCGGACGGCTGCGGTGTCCACCGCCCGTTCGGCGGTGGCCAGGTCGATCCGCCCCGTGCCGAGCGCGGTCGCCGAACCGGCGGCGGCCTCCAGCGCGGTGAGTGCCTTGCGGACGTCACCGCCGGCCAGCCGGACGAGATGATCCTCGGCCTCGCTGTCGAGGGTGAGCGTCCCGGCCAGACCCCGCTCGTCGGCCATCGCGCGGCGCAGCAGGCCCCGGACCGCCGCCTCGTCGAGCGGGTGAAGGGTGAGCAGCACGCACCGGGACAGCAGCGGGGAGATGACCGAGAAGTACGGATTTTCCGTGGTGGCGGCGAGCAGCGTGACCGTGCGGTCCTCCACCGCCGCGAGCAGCGAATCCTGTTGGGTCTTGCTGAACCGGTGCACCTCGTCGATGAAGAGCACCGTCGGCGGGCCACCGGAGCGCCGCTGCCGCCGGGCGGTGTCGATGACGGCCCGCACGTCCTTCACCCCGGCCGACAGTGCCGACATGGCGACGAAACGTCGGTCGGTGGCGCCGGCCACCAGGTGGGCGATTGTGGTCTTCCCGCTGCCGGGCGGCCCCCAGAGGATGACCGACATGGGCGCGTTGCCGGTGACGAGTTGCCGCAGCGGCGCACCGGGGGTGAGTAGGTGTTCCTGACCGACCAGTTCGTCCAGGTTCGCCGGGCGCATCCGGACGGGCAACGGCGCGTCCGGCCCGACCGCGGTGAAGCCGTCGACGCCACCGGAGCCCGCCACCGCACTGGGCGCTGCGGCGGGCTCACCGAGGGTGAAGAGGGCATCAGACTCCATCAGGAGAACAGTACCGGGCTCGACCGGCAGCGCCGGAATCGCGCCATCGGCCGAGCCCGAGATGATCCCTTTCGGTCAGCCGCGTCCCGGGCGGCGACCCCGGTACCAGCGTCCACCGCCACCGCCCGGGCCCCGGCCCACGCCGGCCAGGTAGAGCGAGAGCAGCAGCAGGCCGATCAGCACCAGAGTGTCCCAGTTGAACAGGTCCGGCGCTCCGAGCTTGGTGTCCAGCAGGTCCAGCAGCAGCGCGAAGCCGAAGACCACGGCGGCGGCGATGGCGAGCATGTCGTTCCTCCGGTGGGGGTTCCAGTAGGTCGGCGCGGGATGTACCCGAACGGTCGGCTCGCCAATCTCCAACGTGGATCCCCCGGCCCTGGGCCCCGCGTGACTAGGCTGTCTTCATGATCATCGCTGAGGAGGCCCTGGACGGGCGGGATGCCATCCTGGCCGCCGCGCAGCATCATCCGTTCGTCCGGCACTCGCTGCCGCCCAACCAACCGGCCCGGGGTTGGCGACGCGACGATGCCCTCTGCTGGTTGCTGCCGCCCACCTTCCCGGGGCCGGTGGGCGGCGCGCTCGGGGCACCGGCCCCGGCGGTCGAACTGGCCACCGCGCTGGCCACGGAACGGATGGTTGACACCGGGCGATGGATGCACCTGCCCCGGCTGGACCCGGCGACGCTCGACGACCGCCCGACCGGCACCGCGTACGAGGACTGGGAATTTCTCTGGACGGGCGCGGCACCGCCGCCGCAGCCCGGCGAGGAGCGGGTGGTCCGGCTGGCCGGAACCGACCAGCCGGCGCTCACCGCGTTGATCGAGCGGTCGTACCCGGCCAGCACCGTACGACCCGGCAGCCCCCGGGTGGTGGACTGGTACGGCATCCGGGACGGCGACCGGCTGATCGCCTGCGGGGCCGACTGCACCCGAGGTGACATCGGTTTCCTCGCCGGGCTGACCGTCGCGCCGGAGTACCGGGGTCGTGGCCTGGGAGCGGCGCTCACCACCGGCCTGACCCGGACGCTGTCGAGCCGGTACGACCTGGTGGCGCTCGGCGTCTACCTGGTCAACACCGGTGCGCTCCGGCTCTACCGGCGACTCGGCTATCTCGACTCGCTCGCCCTCACCTCGGTCCGCCTCGGCTGACCGGCGACCAACCCCGTCGATCTTGCACTTTTGGTCGCTGGTTTACCCCATGCGCGCCTTTTGTCCCGACGGAAACTGCAAGATCGCCGGGGTTAGGGGTTAGGGGGTGAGGAGTTTGGTTATGGGGCGGAGGCGGGTCTTCAGCAGGTTGGTGGCGCGGGTGGTGTCGAGGCGGATCTCGGCGGGGCGGACCAGACCGCACTCGGCGGCGGTGGTGGTCTTCAGGGCGGCCGGGTGCACGCCCTCCCGGCGGGCCACCAGCAGGCCCAGTTCCGCCCGGCTGACCGCCTCCGGCCCGGCGACGTTGAGCGGGCCGGCGTAGTCAGAGGCCGCCAGTTCGAGCACGGCGGCGGCCAGGTCGGTGACGTCGACCGGGCAGCGCAACTCGTCGGTGAAGAGGGCACCCCGCCCGGCCAGGGCCTCCCGGCAGAGCCGGAGCTGCGGGCTGCCCTCCCCCACGATCAGCGAGGTACGTACCAGCGCGGCCGACGGGTCGATTCCCCGCACCGCCGTCTCCGCGGCGGCCTTCGCCGCGCCGTACGCGAAGACCGGGCTGGGCGGCTCGTCGTCCGGGTACGGCTCGGGGCGGCCGGCGTGCAGCGCGTCACTGGAGATGTGCACCAGCCGCGCTCCGGCCTCGGCGGCAGCGACGGCGACGTTTGCCGCCCCGTCGGCGGTGACCGCCCAGGATTCGTAGCGGTAGGAGGTGTTGATCACGGCGTCGGGGCGTACCTCCGCCACCAGCGCACGCACCGCGGACCGGTCGGTGACGTCCACCCGCCGGATCTCGGCGCCCGCCACCCCGACCGCGCCGGAATGGCACGTCCCCACCACCCGCCATCCGGCGGTCAGACCCTGCCGACAGACCTCCCGCCCCAGAAACCCACTACCCCCCACCACCAGCACCCGCACGACCCACACCCCCTACGCTCCGTCGATCATGAAGTTGTTGCCACGCCACGCCGGGCGACCGGACAACAACTTCATGGTCAACGAGGGAAGTCGGGATCAGGTGGGGTCGGCCACCGGAGCGGCCGGGCCGGCGGTGCCCTGGTGGGCGGGCGCGGGCTGGGGCTTGGGCTTGGCGTCGATGCCGGCTTCGGCGCGCTGCTGGCCGGTGATCGGGGTGGGCGCGCCGGTCAACGGGTCGAAGCCGCCCCGGGTCTTCGGGAAGGCGATCACCTCGCGGATCGAATCCGCGCCGGCGAGCAGCATGCAGACCCGGTCCCAACCGAACGCGATGCCGCCGTGCGGCGGCGGGCCGTAGCTGAACGCCTCCAGCAGGAAGCCGAACTTGTCCTGCGCCTCCTCCGGCGTGATGCCGAGCAGGTCGAAGACCCGCTGCTGGACGTCGCGACGGTGGATACGGATCGAGCCGCCGCCGATCTCATTGCCGTTGCAGACGATGTCGTACGCGTACGCCAGGGCCCGGTCCGGCGCCTCCTCGAACCGGTCGACCCACTCGGCGTTCGGCGAGGTGAACGGGTGGTGCACGGCGGTCCAGCCGCCCTCGTCGGTCTTCTCGAACATCGGCGCGTCGACCACCCAGCAGAACGCCCAGGCGCTCTCGTCGACCAGACCAGCCCGCTTCGCGATCTCGATCCGGGCCGCACCGAGCAGTTCCTGCGCCTCCCGGGTCTCCGCGCTCGCGGCGAAGAAGATCGCGTCGCCCGGCTTGGCGCCGACCACGTCGGCCAGCCCGGCCAGGTGCTCGGCCGAGAGGTTCTTCGCCACCGGCCCGCGCGCCTCGCCGGTCTCCGCGTCGAGCACCACGTACGCCAGGCCCTTGGCGCCGCGCGCCTTGGCCCAGTCCTGCCAGCCGTCCAGCTCCTTGCGGGTCTGCGCCGCACCGCCGGGCATGACCACCGCGCCGACGTAGCCGCCCGCGTCGATCGCACCGGCGAAGACCCGGAACTGGGTGCCGCGCAGGTAGTCGGTCAGCTCGGTCAGCTCCACGCCGTAGCGCAGGTCCGGCTTGTCCGAGCCGTACCGCGCCATCGCGTCGTGCCAGGTGATCCGCGGGATCGGGCGGGGGATCTCGTGTCCGACCAGGTCGGACCAGAGGGCAGCGACGATCGCCTCACCCAGGTCGATCACGTCGTCCTCGGTGACGAAGGACATCTCGATGTCGAGCTGGGTGAACTCGGGCTGCCGGTCGGCCCGGAAGTCCTCGTCGCGGTAGCAGCGGGCGATCTGGTAGTAACGCTCCATCCCGCCGACCATCAGCAGCTGCTTGAACAGCTGCGGCGACTGCGGCAACGCGTACCAGCTGCCGGGCTGCAACCGCACCGGGACCAGGAAGTCGCGGGCGCCCTCTGGGGTGGACCGGGTAAGCGTCGGAGTCTCGATCTCCAGGAAGTCCCGCTCGTGCAGCACGGTGCGCGCGAGCTGGTTGGCCCGCGAGCGCAGCCGCATCGCCCGCGCCGGGCCGCTGCGCCGCAGGTCGAGGTAGCGGTACTTGAGCCGTACGTCGTCACCGGCCACCACCTGGTCGTCCACCGGCAGCGGCAGCGGCGCTGCCTCGGAGAGCACGTCCAGCTCGGTCGCCGTCACCTCGATCTCGCCGGTGGGCAGTTCCGGATTCTCGTTGCCCTCCGGACGGCGGGTCACCTCGCCGACGACCTTGACGCAGTATTCGTTGCGCAGCGCGTGCGCATCCTCCTCGCGGAAGACCACCTGCACCACGCCGGAACCGTCGCGCAGGTCGACGAAGATGACACCGCCGTGGTCGCGCCGGCGGGCCACCCACCCGGCGAGCGTCACCGTGGTGCCGGCGTCCGTCGCGCGCAGGCTGCCGGCGTCATGGGTACGGATCACGGCGTGCGTCTCCCTCGTCTGCTCTACGTTTCCTCCCGGCATTCTGCCCGCCCCCGCTTCCCGGGTGTGCGGAAGGGGCCCTTGTTGACGTCTCCGGCCGGAGGAAGGCCTCTTCTCGACGCCCGGCAGCTCATCCTGGCCGTCAGGGCGTCCGGCTCACGGAGCTGACCCTCGGGTCCCCGGAGTAGCGGCGGGCCACCTCGTCGGCGTCGCCAGCGGTGGCACCGGGATCGAAGAGCACCTCCAGGCACGATGTGTGCGGTCCGTCGGATCCGAAGCCGGCGACGAGGTGATCGGGATCGAAGCGGTGTCTCTCCCGGATCAGCTCGTCGACAGACCCTCCCGGCCGTACGCACACCACCGCGTCGGGCTGCCCACCACCCCAGGCCAGCGCAGGAGCCGACCCGCCGATGGTGAGCACGAAGACCAACCCCAGGCCGATCATGGTCCGCCGACCGGGCGCCGGCCGGCTGACCGGCAGGGCCACCGCCGCCAGGGCGGTCAGGGCATACACCCACAGCGCCCGCTTGTCCGCCGTGTCGTACAGGGCCAGCGCGACGATGCCGACGCCGACGGTGTGGGTGACCAGGGCGATCAGCCGGTATTCCGGCGAGCCGAGCAAGGCCGCCGGTATCACGGCAAGCGCACCGAGCAACAGGAGAAGCAGAACGAACCAGTACGCACTCCATTCACGACGCGCGTCCACGGCGAGCAGCACCCAGGCGATCACCTGCCCACCCACGACGACCGGGAAGCGGAGCTGCGCCAGGAGTCGTACGACCATTGGCCGACGGTACGCGATGTCCGGCTCCGGCACCGACCTGATTCGGGATGTCCCAGGTCGACACCGCAACCGACGTCGTACCGTCGATGTCCGCCCGGGCACCGGCCGACCGCAGACGTGGTGCGGGCCGCCGGAGGAGGAATCCGGCGGCCCGCGGGACGGAGGAGAAGTGCCACAGGTGAGTATCAGTAGACGCTTACGCCGTAGCGGCTCAGCACCGGACCCACCGGCTGGAAGTAGGTGGTGCCGCCGATCGAGCAGTTGCCGCTGCCGCCGGAGGTCAGGCCGAGCGCGACGCTGCCGCTGAACAGCGAGCCGCCACTGTCACCGGGCTGGGCGCAGATGTTGGTCCGGATCAGGCCCCGGACCTGTCCCTCGGCGTAGTTGACGGTGGCGTTGAGCGCCTGCACCGAGCCGCTGCGTAGGCCCGTGGTGCTGCCCGACCGCTGCGCCGACTGGCCGACGTAGGCGTTGCCGGAGCTGGTGATGTCCCGGTAGCTGCCGTTGTAGAGGTAGACGTTGCCCGGCTGCACGGTGCTCTGGTTGCTGTACCGGACGATGCCGTAGTCGCTGCCCGGGAAGACGCTGCCGGTACGCGAACCCAGCAGGGCGGTCTGCGCCGAGTTGCTGTACCAGTTGGCGGCGATGTTGGTGCAGTGCCCGGCGGTGATGAAGTAGTACGTGCTGCCGGCGCGCACGTTGAAGCCGAGCGAGCAGCGCCCGCCACCCTGCGCGTAGATGGCCTCACCGCCGGAGATCCGGGTGCTCAGCACGCCGGCCTCGGCCTCGATCCGGACCGCGCCGTTGGTGCGCGCCGCAGCGGCCTTGACCCGCTCCAGCTTCGCGCCGGTCACCGTGCTGTCGACCGAGACGACGACCTGGTTGGTGGCCGGGTCGACCCACCAGGCGGTGCCGGGGATCGCGGCGGAACGGTCCAGTTCGGCGGTGGCCCGGTTCAGCTCGGCGGCACCGCGCTTGACGATCTTCGCGGTGGCACCGGCGGCGGCCACCTGGCGGGCCGCCACGCTGTCGGTCACGGCGACGACCATCTTGCCGGCGGCGTCGGCGTACGCACCGGCGGCGCGGTCGCCGAGCCGGTCGGCGAGGGCGGACGCGGCGTCGGGTGACGCGGACGAGGGTGCCGCCTGGGCCGGCGCGCCGGCCAGCGCGCCAGCCACCAGGGTTCCGGCGGCGGCGACGGTGACGACGCGACGCAGCATTGACCTTGTGGGTCGCATGTAACAGCCTCCCGGATGGGGGTTGAGGGCCCTGTCATGGCGACAGGGCAGGGGGCAACTCGGCCACCTGCGAAAACGGCCAAGCGATGGAAAGTATTCACATATTTAAGATCGTAGGCAAGACCCCCGTTTGCCCGGATTCACCCCTCGGCCACAGGTAACCGCACCGCAACATTGTGGACACAGAAGGTCATCTATACGCTCAGGTCACCGCCGTAAGCCCGGCAACCGTGAACCGGAGGCCACGATGACCCTCGCCCGACGCACGCTGGCCACCCTCGCCAGCGTCACCGCACTCCTCCTACTGGCGACCAGTCCCGCCAGCGCCGACCCCGGACCACCACCGGCCTCGATGGCAAGTCTCGGCGACTCCATCACCCGCGGCTTCAACGCCTGCGGGTGGTACGTCGACTGCACCAGCCGCTCGTTCAGCACCGGCGACGACTCCGCCGTGAACAGCCACTACCTGCGCATCCGCCGGGTCAACTCGGCCATCAACGGCCGCAACCACAACGCTGCCCGTACCGGGGCAAAGTCCGCAGACCTCCACGGCCAGGCCGGCACCGCGGTCAGCCAGGGGGTCGGCTACGTGACCATCCTGATCGGCGCGAACGACGCCTGCACCAGCTCCGAGTCGACGATGACCTCACCGACCGCCTTCCGGTCCAACATCGACTCCGCGCTGAACCGGCTGAAGTCCGGCCTGCCGAACACCAAGGTCTACGTGATCAGCGTCCCGGACGTGCACCGCCTCTGGTCGGTCGGCAAGGGCAGCAGCAGCGCCCGTACGGCCTGGTCGCTCTTTGGCATCTGCCAGTCCATCCTGGCCAATCCGACCTCCACCGCACAGGCCGACGTCGACCGGCGCAACCGGGTCCGGCAACGGGTGATCGACTTCAACGGCCAGCTCGCGGCGGCCTGCGCCGCCTACGGGCCGAACTGCAAGTACGACGGAAACGTCGTCTTCAACTACCCGTTCACCCTCGCCCAGCTCTCCACCTGGGACTACTTCCACCCCAACGCCACCGGCCAGCAGGTCCT
>NZ_JCANNB010000015.1:0-178978 GCF_059553435.1 Micromonospora sp. PRAS1 | reverse complement strand
ACAAAGGGCCGGGTGCCGAGGAGGTTAGGCCAATCTGAGTCGGTCGCATAGAAGCATGCCCGGTGGTTCCGGGCGCGCTCCCGCTGGGGCGGCAACGCGCCGCGACTATGAGTCCTGCTCCGAGGTGTCGGAGACGAAGACGCCAATGCCCATGCGGCCGACCAGTTCGCCGAGCTCGATCATGGAGTCCAGCGCCCGCCGTACCGTCATGTGGCTTGTGTCGTACTCCTCGGCGAGGAGGCGGGTGGAGGGAAGCTTGCTTCCTGGTGGGTAGATGCCGGCCCGGATCTTCGCGCGTAGATCATCTCTGATCTGGCGCCAGAGCGGCTGGGCGTACGGCATGCGGTCAGCAAATCAGCCACCGAGATCGAAAAGTAAAGCATCCCCATCCTATCTTTACAGGCTTTACAGGTCTGCTAGCCTTCACGAAGTAGAAGACCGGCGAAGGGGAGGGGCCATGGGTCGGCGGTGGAAGTGGTTCTTGTGGCCGGGGTGGGCGGGTGCTGGCCTGGTGGGGCGGGTCGTGCCGGAGGGGGATGGCTCGGGGCGCTGGTGGCGGGGTGGCGCGCTGGAGGGCGTACCCGATGGGTCTGGGGTCTTGCCGGGCGACGGCGTGGTGGGGGAGGCGCGGGTCGTGCGGCGGGTGGGGGTGGCGCGGAATCAGCGGGCGGGGCGTTACGGGCCGTTGCCGTCCGGGTGGTGTCGGGGGAGTGTGCCGGGTGCGGGGCGGCGCGGTGATGGTTGAGGACACCGGGTCGTCGGTGCCGCGTCGGCATCTTGGGCGGGTGCTGCGGCAGTTGCGGACCGAGGCCGGGATGACGGTGGACGGCGCGGCGGAGGCGTTGCAGTTCAGTCGGCAGCGGTTGTGGCGGATCGAGGCGGGCCGGTCTGCGGTGAGCCGCCGCGACGTGCGGGACATGTGTCAGCGGTACGCTGCGCGGCCCGAGCTGACCGCCGCGCTTGTCGCCCTGGCGGGGGAGACGCGGGCGAAGGGTTGGTGGCATGCGTACGGTGATCCGCTGCCGCGTTGGTGCGAGCCGTACGTCAGTCTGGCCGCCGAGGCCCGCCGGCTGCGCGAGCATGCCGACGGGATGATCCCCACGCTGCTGCAAACCCGGGGGTACGCGACTGCCGTCTGCCGGCGACGGCCGGATCTCACCGAGGCGGAGCGGGAACGGCTGGTCGAGGTACGGCTGCGGCGGCAGGACGTGTTGCGGCGGCGGCTGCCGGCGGCACCCCGGTTTGAGGTGGTGCTCGCCGAGGCGGTGCTGCTGCGTACCGTAAGCGACCCGGCGGTGATGGTCGAGCAGCTTCGGCATCTGGTGGAGGTGAGTCGGTTGCCGCAGGTGTCGCTGCGGGTGGTGCCGCTCGCCGTCGGGGTGCACCGGGCCGCCATCGCGGGGCCGTTCATGCTGCTGGACTTCCCGCCCGGCAACCGCGCCGAGCCGGAGCCGCCGGTGGTCTACCGCGAGTTGTTGACCGGGGCGCTCTACCTCGACCGGGAACCGGAGGTGGCCGCGTACGAGCAGGTGTGGGCGGGTCTGGACGGGGTGGCCCTGGACCACGACCAGTCCCGCCGCCTGATCGAAAAAATCACCACCGAAGCCCACCAAGCCGCCGCCTGACCCACCCCGCCTCCCACCCCACCCCCGCCCCCGCCTCCCCGTCCGTCGATCATGCAGATGTGGTGCCCGACAAAGTGGGCATTAACGGTGAACTCTGGCACCACAACTGCATGATCGACATGAGGGATCGGGGAAGGCGTGAGGGGTCGGGGGAAGGCGTGAGGGGTTGGGGGAAGGGGTGCCGCAGGCGCGACGTTTAGGGGCGGCTGGCGAGGGTGACAGCTTCCGCGAGGAGGCCGTCCAGCTCCGCGTCCGAGAGGTTCGCCTCGGTAAGAATCTTCAATGCGGTAGCGGCCTGGATGGCGCCGATCATCTCCTGAGAGGCGGTGTAATCCACGGACGGGTCGATGACCGACATGATCAGACGTTCGGCGGCTTCGGCGTTGATCTCTGCGCCGCCGTGCAGGTCGGTCCGGAGATCGGCCACAAACTTGATCACTTCGGCCCACTCGGCGTGCTCACCGAAGCGTCGGTCCACGGCGAGGAAGAAGACCATCGCGAGGAACCGTGGAAAGCCGTCCCACCCCTCCGCCTGGAGCCTCGCCTCGATCGCATCGTTGGCGGCGTGCTCGCCGCGTACCAGCGTGCGGATGTAATCGGGCAGCTCAGGTCTGATCATCGGTGTCACGCCTTCTCGTTCGTCGTCTCGTGAGTTGCTGAGCGATGGCCTTGGTCGCCACCGCCAGTGCGCCGGCCGCCATGATGGCCGCGGTCACCGGTGTGTCGACCTGCGGTCGGTCCGGAGACGGGGCTGGCTGGTGGCCCGTCGTGGTGCTGGTCGCGGCCCCTTGCCCACCGTACTTCTGTTTGAAGAGGCTCACTATTTCCTGAACCTTGTTCTCGACGTTCGTAAGACTGTCCTGGGTGTCGTCCGCTTTCTGCGTCTGCTTGCTCCAGAACGCATCAGCCCGGCGTCTCCTCCGTTCCGCCTCGGCCACCAGCCGTTCCCCGGACGGAGATGCCGCCGTCTCCGGGCCGGTCGAGGCAGCACCGGGCGCGATCGTATTGACGTACGCGGCGATGTGATTCGCGGCAACCATGAGCAGACGCGCATAGCGGCCAGCCTTGTCCCGCGCCACCTCGGCTTCGGTGACGGCGAGTCCGAGTGCAGCGTCGCTGCTGCCCTGGCGTACCTCCGTCAGGTGCGTGAGGGCCTGCGTGGCGTCGGCCTGGGCGCGCAGCGACGTGACAGCGGCCTCGGCCAAGCTCCGGCGGACGGCAAGAAGCTCGGCGACCAGCTCCCCGACACTGCCCGTCATCCGAGCCGGCGCAGGTAGTGCTCGGCGTGGTCGGCGGCGGCGGCGAACCGGCGGCGGGTCTGCCGCACCTCGGCTGACGCCTCGGCAAGCGCTCCGAGCGCGTCTGTCACGTCCTTGTTCTTGCTCCCGGCAAGGATTACGGTGGCGCGTGCCGTGGCAGATCCAGCCTGCCCGCTCGCCTCGTCGAAGACTCGTCCTCCGTGGCGTGCTGCCTCGATGGCGGCACGAAGCAGGACCTTGACCTCGCCGACACTCATCGTCGAGCCTTCTCTGCCGACTGACCGGTACGTGTTCGAGCGGACACTATCTGATGTGAGTGAGGCTCGTGGCCCCGCTGCGCGGGTGAGAAGCGGGAATGCGGTCAGCCGAGCAGGTCCGTCACCATCGACTCGATCCCAACGGCGGCGGGATGCCGGGGCAGTTCCCGGCGAACCTGCCGCCGTAGGGACACGAAGTAGTCGCTCTCGTCGATGGGCATGCTGTTCACCAGGTCGTACTGCACTTCGCCAAGGGCCGCGAGGATGCGATGGGTGTCGTTGGTGGCGTCGTAAAGCGGGATCGGCAGTTTCCAGATGTACTTGTCGATGTCGCGCTCGTCCTTGTTGTAGGACATCATCGGCCGGACCAGATCGGTCAAGGTCGGGCTGTTCAAGATCGCGCACAGGAAGAACCCCTCAGCGCGGGACGCGATCGGAGCCCAGTAGAGCTTGTGGTCGATGATGGCGGTCGGATCGTCCACCACAGCGGCGACAACGTGCATGCCCGACTTTCCGTAGACCAGCCGAAGCGGCGGCGCGGGAAACTGGCTGGTGAGCATGTGCCGGTAGTCGAGCCGCTGAGTCAGAGTGAGGTCGTCGCTCTGCCGATGGGCGTTCCAGAGGGCTTCGGCCTGCCGCCACCAGTCGGCGAGCCCAGGAAAGTAGTCGAGCCGGGCAGCAGGGCCATCCATCAGTGTCGTGCCGTCAAGGGGGAGCACCGCCTCCCGGGCCGGCAGGATCCGGTACGGCAGCAGGCTCTCCCCGAGCAGCACCGGCCGGATGAACTGGGACTCCACGACACCGTCGATCGTGGGTAGATCCCGCCAAGGTGGTTTTTCCTTGTTTCCGCGTGCCGACCGCACAGAACGGCTGCCGGAGCGCAGGCCGAGTGGTCCGCCCGGCTGCGTGTCGACAAAGAACAGGAAGCGGGGCACGATGGTCGCACCGCTTTTCACCGTCGGCCCGTACGGCGATCCGGTGAGCGTGAGGGAGAGGTCGTAGGGTGTCCTGGAAACCGCTGGTGCCACCAGCTGCCACGCACTGCGGTCCGCAGGCAGGCGTCCGGACCACCGCTCGGTCACCTTGGGAAGCTGGCGGTAGCTGTGCAGGCCGGCCCGCCGGCCGAAGACGACGGCGGCGCCGATGAGGAAGAAGTGGGGCCGTAACTGTCGCAGGTCCCAGGAACCGGTGAAGGCCACCCCGGTCTCCTCCCCGGCGTCCCGGTACCAGCCGGTGCGGAAGCCCGCGAAGTGGTCTGCGGTCAGTACCGCGCCGGGCATCACGAACGCGAGGGTGCCGTCCTCCTTGAGGTACTGCTGAACGGCTCGGGCGACGAAGAGGCCAGCAAGGTTCTGCTGGGTGGCCCGCTTGCCGCCGTGCCACAGGCCGCGCTCGTCGGAAAGCCTCCGGAAGTCCACCTGCATCTCCCGGGGCATGTGCCGGTACGACAACCACGGTGGGTTGCCGACCAGGACATCCACCCGGTTGTCGGTGTCGATGTCCTGGCTGGCCAGCCAGGCCGGGCGGGCGAGATTGCGGGTGTAGTAGCTCCAGATGTGGTCGCGTCCCTGGTCGTGTAACCGGCACATCAATGCGAAGGTCTGGCGCAGCATCGGCCGATGCTCGGCGATGATCTTCATGCGGTCGAGGAACACTTCGATCGAGGGCAGGGTGTCGGGGTCGCGAAGCTTCGCGGCGATGTCGGCGAGGCCCTTCACGATCTCGTCGAAGCGCCCGGGGTCGTCGAGGAGCGTCTTCGGAAACCTCAGGAACTCCTTGCCGCTGCCGGGAGGCTGGCTGACATCGATCTTGATGTGGTTCTCGTGGAAGAGATCCAGTTGCTCCTTCCACTGCATGCTGTCGCCGAGGAACACGGGAATAGTGATCACATCGCGCTCACCGGCCAACCGATGCAGGCCGATGGCGATCAGGTACGTGATCCGCGCGAGAGCCACCGCCACCGGGTGCAGATCCACGCCGATGACCTGATGGGAGAGCTGCGTCAGGGCCCGGCCGAGCGGGTGGCCGGCCGCCTCGGCGGCGGCGAGGTAACGGCGTACCGCATGGAAGAGAAAGGCGCCGGAGCCGCAGGCCGGGTCGAGCACCCGCTGCCGCAGCGGGTCGGTGACCACGGAGTCGACGATGTGTTCGGCAAGCCAGCCCGGCGTGTAGTACTCGCCGAGCCGCTTGCGGGTCTCGGTGCCGATCATCGACTCGTACAGTTCTTTGAGTACGTCGTGGTCCGCCCTGACCCAGTCGAACCGGGCGAGGCGGCGGGCGAGGCTCTGAATGAAATCGGGGCCGCCGCCGACCTCGGTGGTCCAGCCGAAGAAATCGTGCTCGACGACGCCCAGGATTCCGGCCTGGCTGAAACGCTCTCCGCGGATCAGGTCCGTCGGCTGAAAACCGTCGATGTCGATGCCCATGACGAGGTGCGCGATGATGTGCGCGCTGTTCATCAGCAGGGTGTGTTCGACGAACAGGTTCGGATCGTCGACGAACTGCGTACCCAGTGCCTTGCCCAGCAGATCGGCCCAGAGCTGTCGTTTCAGCTTGACGGTAGGCTCATCCCGATGCTCGTCGTAGAGGGCCGCCAACGCGGCCCGGTCGATGGTGAAGGAGCTGCTGTTGGCGCCGAGCCGGCGGGCGATCTCCGCTGGGGTCGGCGCGACCCGCTGGGTCGTCGCCAGCACACCCTCCAGCCAGTAGAACAACCCCAATCCGGAGGGACGGGCAGCCGTCAGGGTGTAGGTGTCCACCCTGGCCATGGCACCGAGCCGCAGATCGTACGCGTGCCAGGTCGCACCGTCGGTGAGCACGCCGAGGTGCCGCTGCCCGCTCTCCTGGGTGCGGGACTGGAGGTATCCGGCGAGCTGCTGCTCCGCCCGACGTAGCGTCGGCCCCTGGCCGAGATGTCGTTTGACCTCGATAACGGTGCGGCCGATCTCGATGTCGATCCGTCGACCCTGACCTACGGGCGCTTCGAGGTTGACCTCCTCCAGCTCGTCCGCGGAGAGCCCGAGATCGATGGTCAGCAGGAGTTGACGGATGTCCGCCTGGATTGTGGCTTCGGTGCGTGGCCGGCTTCGGTCCGCGAGTCGCGCGAGAAGGGGCTGCATCGGTTCGTGGCCACCGACGGGGCTGACGCCCACAGTGGCCGGTCGGTAGTGGCTTCGGCTATGGCTGGCTTCTCCATCCGAACGCGCCATGTAACAGTGTGGCCACGTGGCGTGAAGGGAAGCTATATCCGCGACCGTGAGCGCCTGTCACATTTCTGACTGCGGCGCAGCGAGGGTCAGAATTCGTCGCGGAGATAGGCCAGGCCGCAGGCGACGGCGATGCCGACAATCACCAGCCCGATCCGCATCCACGGGACGTCCTCGGTGGGGCGTGCCCCGATGGAGATCGCCAGGGCGGTCTGGGCGATCACGACGAGGCAGATGAGCAGGCTCAAGACCTGGTAGGCGATGCCGAACTCCGACCACCACAGCACCGTCCCGGCAATCGCGGGAACGAGCATCAGCAAGCTCAACCCGATCAGCGGTACGGCGATCTTCCACCGCAACCAAAGACTCATCGCCTGCCCTCCCGGTCATTGTCGCCGCCCGGATTGTCGGGCCCGACGCGCGGTGTGTCGATCTCTAGCAGGTCTGACTCGATGCGGTGACCCAGCCTGACGGCGCGAGGGTCGGGAAACCCGGCCAGCCGCTCGACCGTCTCGACCCACAAGCGGTGTGCCTCTTCGGGACGTCCGGCGTCGATCAACGCCGTCGCGAGATGATCCAGTGTCAGGGCAAGCTGCCAGTCGTCGGCGAGATCGCGGTGGACCGCCGCCGCCCGCAGATGGAACGCGATCGCCTGGTCCGGCTGCCCCAACTCCCGGTACGCCTCGCCGGCCCCGTCCAGCGCCATCGCCTCCCGGCTGCGGTCACCCAACCGGCGCTGGATCGTTGCCGCTCGGTGCACCGCTTCCAGCGCCTCGGCGGGCCGGCCCATGGCACGCAGCACCCGCGCGTGCTCGACCAGCCAGTGCGCCAGCCACACCGGGCTGCCGCGCTCGGCGATGACGAGGGCCGCTTCGATCGCGGTTTGCGCCTCGTCGGTGCGCCCGAGTTCCCGCAGGGCCATGCTGAGGAAGAACAGCGAGTTTCCCTCCTGCCCTTGGTCGTCGATCTCCCGCTGCACCGCCAACGCCTGCTCCAGCAGCGTCACCGCGTCGGCGAGGTCGCCCAGCTCGTAGCGTGTCTCGGCGAGATTGCTCAGCAGCAGGGCCTGCCACCGCCGGTCGTTGCGCCCGGTGAAGATGTGGAGGCTTTCGCTGAACCGGGCCAGGGCGTCGGCGAGTCGGCGATGCCGTAACGCAAGCAAGCCCAGCGCGTTGACCGACACTGCGATGCCGTGCTCGTCGCCGATCTCCCGCCGGATCGCCAGCGCAGCCCGGTGGTGCTCCTCTGCCTCGGTCAACTGGCGAGCCTGGAAGTGGGCCTTGCCGAGGCTCTCCAGCGCCTCTGCCTCAGCACGCCGATCGCGCATTGCTCGGGCGGCCGCCAAACCGGTCTGCGCAGTGGCGAACCACGCGTCAAAGGCGTTGCGGTGCATGAAGACGCTGCGCAGCAGAACCGCCAAGTGCCAGGCAATCTTCGGCAGGCCGGCGCCGTTGGCGGCGCGAGTGGCGGCGACGAGGTTGTCCTGCTCGGCTGTGAACCAGGCGTCAGCCTCCGCTGCCGTCTCGAAGCCCAACGGCGTGAGGTCGGCCGTCGGATCCAGCGGCACCGTCCGGTAGAACGGCAGGGTGCGGCCCAGCGCGGCGTCCGCCGAGTGCAGATACCAGGTGAGCACGCGCACCAGCGCCGCCCGGCGACTCTGGTCGTGCTCCAGCTGCCTGACCTGATCGTTGGCGTACGCGCGTAGCAGGTCGTGCAACTGGTAGCGGCCGGGTGCGCTCTGCTCCAGCAGATGCGCGCGTACCAGGGCGTCGAGCGGCTGCCGGATGCCCGACACCGGCAGGTCGGCGAGCGCGGCTGCGGCCGGTGCGCTGAAGTCGGGGCCGGGATGCAGACCGAGCAGCCGGAACAACCGGGCGGCCGAGGCGTTCAGGGCCCGGTAGGACCAGGCAAAGACGGTGCGTACGGCGTCGGCCTCCTCGCCGTCGTCGGTGGTGAGGGCGTCCCACAGGGCCGACTCGTCGCGCAGATCCTGAATCAGCTCGGCCAGCGGCATGAACGGCCGGCTCGCCGCCCGTTCCGCGGCGATGCGCAGCGCCAACGGCAGCCGCGCACACAACCGGGCCAACTCGGCCAACTCGCCCGGTTCGTCGTCGCGGTATCCGGTGGTCACCTCGTGCAGCAACGTCACCGCATCGTCCTCGGACAGCATTCGCAGCGTCAGGCGTCGCCCGCCGTCCCGGCTGACCAGGCCCGACAGCATGGTCCGGCTGGTGACGATCACCAGGCAGCCGTTCGTACCCGGTAGCAGCGGACGCACCTGGCGGACGGTGGCGGCGTTGTCCAGCACCACCAGGACGCGCCGGTCGGCGAGCCGGGAGCGGTACAGCGCCGCACGGTCCTCGACATCGGCCGGAATGGCGGAGGGCGGAATGCCGAGTGACCGCAGGAAACGGTCGAGCACCTGCTCCGGTCGGCTGGGCTGGCCCGGGTCGTAGCCGCGGAGGTTCGCGTAGAGCTGGCCGTCCGGGAAGTGCTGGCGTACGGCGTGCGCCCAACGCAGCGCCAGCGCCGTCTTGCCCACGCCAGCGGTGCCGCAGATGACGACGAGGGCAGCCCGAACGGCCTCGTCGGTGAGCAGCCGGTCCAGCGAGCGCAGTTCCTCGACCCGGTTGACGAAGCCGCGCACGTCGCCGGGCAACTGGCGGGGCGGCGGATGCGGCGGCGAGGAGTCTGCGGAGTGAAAGTGGACCCCGCCGTACACGTCGCGAGCCTGCACGAGATCAGCGGCACCGGACGACGCCGACTGGTTGACGTGTTCCGGTCGTGCCTCGCCCGGTGGATGTCTGTCCGCGCCCCCGTCGGTCATCGCTCAGTCCGAGTGCGGAGGCTCCAGCGGTGCCACCGCTCGCACGAAGAACTCGTCCAGCGGCTCGCCGTCGTTGTAGAGCGACTCGATGAACTCCTGGCACCGCGCTACCACACGCGGATTCCGCCACCGTCGGGCCGCTTCGAGCACCCCGTCGGCGTCGTAGATCGCCTCGTACATCACGTCGCTGCCGAGGGTGTAGATCTCCGGCAGCGGACCACTGACCTCTGTGGCGGCGACGGCTTCAGGCCCCACCACCCGGGTCAGGCCGCCGTACTCGTGGCGGAGCCGCAGCACGTGCAGCTCCCATTGCAGGTACGGACTCAACGGTTCCTGCACCACCCGTACCCGGCGGGTGGCGAACCCGTTGTCGGCGATACGCCGGTAGTAGTCCTCGAACTCGGGGCGCCGGGCGTGGAGAATCCGCAGCGACTCGTCCCACCGGCCGGCGGCGAACGCCTGCCAGCCTTCATCGTTGGGTTCCTTGAACGTTTGTTGCCGTTCGAGTTTCCAGAAGCCGGGCGGCCCGGTCTTCCAGAATCGCTCGTCGAAGTCGGCCCAGTAGTCGTCGAGGGCCAGCAACTCGCCGGGATCTCCGTCGAGGAGGTCACGCATCAGGGATGTCCACCTTCGCGGCGAGCATTGTCGATCGGGGAATGATGATAAGCCGCTCGCCGGGGTCGACGGAGACCCCTTCGGGCAGTCGATCCCGGTAGCTGTCGGTGAGGTCCTGCCCGATGACTGCGACGTCGCCGTTGCTCAACTCCCAGATGTCGGGACAGCTGCCGTCGCCGGAGGTGTTGCCCAGCTCGTGCGAAGACTTGCCCCAGCGGCGGCTGAGCTGGGCGGACGGGTCCGCCTCCCATCGACGCGCACTCATCCCGGCCTCCTGGGTTGATGTGATGAAGCGGGCACTCAAAGTAACATTTAGGATTACGAATTGCATTCGGCCTTGTCCGGCTTCGAGCATCGTGGCGAACCTGGGGGCGCGGTATGGACGATCCACTCATGCTCACCGCAGCGACCACCCTGGTCGCCTGGATGACCACCAATCTTGCTGAGAGTGCCCGATCCGCCGTGATCGGGCTGACCGACTTTCTTCGGCACCGGTTCGGGCGGGAGGCGGCATCGCGGGAAACGATCGAGGTTGTCCTGCGCCGACCCGATAACGACGCGGTTCAACGCCTCGCGGCGCTGCTCGAAGAGGAAAATCGCCGTGACGCCGGGTTCGGTGCCGAGTTCCGCGCGCGTTTCGCAGAGGTTCAGGCCGTTGTCGAAGCCCGCCACGGAGGCGTCACGAACACCGTGGCCGGTGACGTCAGCGGCCCGATGGTGCAGGCACGCGACGTCCACGGCGGCATCACCTTCGGCGACAGCCGCATCTGAAGCTATGAGCCTTCGGCGGGCGCGCCGGTGGCGATGTCGGCGGCACTCGGCCGATTTCCCGGACTGCCCGGCCGGAAGCACATCCTGAGCTGGCTTGATTTCACGGTGAAATATTGATTTCAGCCTGAAATCAACGTCCTGAGGACCATCGCCCCCGGAGGCCAGCAAAGCGGCAGCCTGTGGTGAAGGGGTGTCGCGTATCTGACCAAAGCTCCACTGTGGCTGATCAGAGGATCAACCACAGTGGATGCTGACGTAGCATCCCGCGGGTGATGCGCTCATGAGGCCGACGATCGCCGCCGACACCCTGCGTCGGACCCTCACGCAATACCTGACCACCACCTTCGGTCTGACCGAGGAAGGCGTACGCCAGGGGCTTGAGGGTTTCCTCTCCCACCCTGAGCAGGGCGTCTTCCGCGGGCCGTACCTGCGGATCCGCACGCCCTTTCGCACCGCGGAGGGGGACTGGCGGGCGGGCCTGGACTGGGCACCGGCCGACTTCACCCCCTACCGGCACCAGGCGAAGGCGTTCGCCCGGCTGTCGACCAAGGGGAAGGCCGCCGAGCCGACGCTGATCACCACCGGCACCGGCTCCGGCAAGACCGAGTCCTTCCTGATCCCGATCCTCGACCACTGCCGGCGACGCAGGCAGCAGGGACGGCCCGGCGTCAAGGCGATCCTGCTCTATCCGATGAACGCCCTGGCCACCGACCAGACCCAGCGCATCAACGAACTGCTCACCGACCCGGCGCTGGCCGGCGTCACCGCCGGCCTCTACATCGGCGACGTCACGGAGACCGAGTACCAGCATGTGATGAACCGGCGGTCGGAGCTGCGGCGCACCCCGCCGGACATCCTGATCACCAACTACAAGATGCTGGACCTGCTGCTCCAGCGCGCCGACGACCTGCCGCTCTGGGAGGGCGCGGAGCCGGCGTACGTGGTGCTTGACGAGTTCCACAGCTACGACGGCGCGCAGGGCACCGACGTGGCGATGCTGCTGCGTCGGCTGGCCGCCGCGCTCGGCCTGGCCGAACCGGGTCGCCCGCTCGGGCCGATCTGCCCGGTGGCCACCTCCGCCACCCTCGGCGAGAGCGACGGCCGGGACGGCCGGACCGCCATCCGGGAGGTCGCCGAACAGGTCTTCGGCATCGTGTTCGACCCGGACTCGCTGGTGGGGGAGGAACGCTACGAACCCGGCGAGTTCATGACCGGTCAGGATTTCAGCCTGCCGCTGCCCAGCCCCGAGCAACTCGCCGCCGTCGACGGCCGGGATCCGGCGCAGATGATGGCCGAGGTCGCCGAACTGGTGCTCGGCAAGAACTGCCTGGGCAAGCCGCAGGAACTCGGTGGGTTGCTGCGTAAGCATCCGCTGACAAAGGCGGTGCTCGACTCGCTCGGCCCGGCACCGCGCACCCTCGACGAGATCATCGACGTGCTGCCGCGTAAGAACGCCACCGGCTGGGGCAGCGTGATGCGCAGCCGACCAGAAATCACCGCCCGCGCGCTGGCCCGGTTCGTCGGGCTGCTCTCCATGGCCCGCCACCCGGACGACGAGCGCCGGCCGCTGCTCAACATCGAAACCCACCTCTGGGTACGCGCCGTCTCCCGGCTGCTGCGCGGCACCTCCCGCCAGGCCACCTTCGGCTGGTACGGCGAGGCCCCCCGGGAGTTGGACCCGTACGCCACCGAGCGCGACACGGTGATCGCCGACAACCGGCACCTGCGGCTGCCGGCCGTCTACTGCCGACACTGCGGGCGCTCCGGCTGGATGGCGCTGTCGCCGGAGAAGGACCCGCAGGAGCTGGAGACCGACCCGGACAAGATCTACCGGGCCAGCGTCGGCCGGGACAAGCGTCGGGTACGGGCACTCATCGCGGCCACCGACGACGAGATCCGGCAGCGGGCGACTGGTCTGCTGGTACTGGAGCACGGCCGTCGGGTGCGACCCTACGACGAGCAGCGCGACCGGACGCTTGGCGACGACGAGATCGTGGTGCTCGGTGACCTGACCGGCCTCGACGCGGCCGAGAAGGACCGCTGCCCCTCCTGCCAGCTTGACCACGGCATCCGCTTCCTCGGTGCCGGCCTGGCCACCCTCGCCTCGGTGGCCATCACCCAACTCTTCACCGGTGGTGAACTGGGCCAGGCGGAACGCAAGACGCTGCTCTTCAACGACTCCGTCCAGGACGCGGCGCACCGGGCCGGATTCGTCGCCAACCGGTCGTACGCCTTCTCGCTGCGTGCCCTGCTGGCCGACCAGCTCACCCCCGGTGCGTCGGTCGGCTTGGACGAGCTGGTGGTGAAGATGGTCGCGGAGGCGGCCCGGCCGGAGATCCTCTCCACCGTCGTACCGCCCGACCTGCACGACCAGCCGGGCGTTGACGGCCTGCTCGCCGGTACCGACACCGGCAGCCGGCAGACCTGGACGCTGATCGGCGAACGGCTCGTCTTCGCCACCGTGCTGGAGGCCGGGCTGCGTACCCGGCAGGGCCGCACCCTGGAGTTGACCCGGTCCGTGGCCGTCGAGGTGGCGCTCGACGACCCGGCCGCAGCGGTCGCGCTCTGCCGCGACGTGCAGCTCACCGGCCCCGGCCAGCTCGGCGTGGCCGCCCCCGACGACGCCCGCTACCTGGCCTTCCTGCGGGGCCTGCTGGAACGGCTGCGCGCCCGGGGCGCGGTCTACCACGAGTGGCTGGCGCCGTACCTGCGGCGTGGTGGCACCCGCTGGCAGGTGTGGGGTGGCCGTCCGGCCGGCATGCCTGCCTTCCCCCGGGGCGTCTCCGCGCCCGCCTTCCTGCTGGCGACCCCGAAGTCCCGCTCCGAGTTCGACGCGATCACCGCACGCGGCAACTGGTACCAGGACTGGACCGCCCGCTGCCTCGGCCTGGACTCGGCCGAAGCCGCCGGCTACCTGAGTCGGTTGCTGCCGGCCCTGGCCGCCGCCGGCATCGTCGCGGCCGGCGACACCGAGGACGGCAACACGGTGTACGGGCTGCTCCCCGGCCACCTGCGGGTGACCCGGCTGGACGACACCGCCGCCGTCGCGGCCGGTGTCGGCTGCGACACCTGCCACTGGCAGCAGACCGAGCATCCCGACCGGGTCGCCGACTGGATCGGCCAACCCTGCCGGCAGTACCGCTGCCGTGGACGGCTCCGGCCGGCACCCGACGACACCGCGCCGGACGACTACTACCGGCGGCTCTACCTGGAGAGCGACGTCTTCCGGGTGGTGACCGGCGAGCACACCGGCATGCTCACCCGAACCCAGCGGGAAAACGTCGAGCAGCAGTTCCGCGACGGCGAGCGCTACACCGACCCGAACGTGCTCTCCTGCACCCCGACGCTGGAGATGGGCATCGACATCGGCGCGCTCTCCGCGGTGGTGCTCGCATCGCTGCCGCACGGGCCCGCCAACTACGTCCAGCGGGCCGGTCGCGCCGGCCGCAAGAGCGGCAACGCGCTGGTGCTCACCCTGGTCGGGCGCACCGAACGGGACCGCTACTACCTCACCGAGCCACGCGACATGATCGCCGGACAGATCGTGCCACCCGGCTGTTTCCTCTCCGCCGTGGAGATCCTGCGCCGGCAGTACCTCGCCCACCTGATCGACCTGGCCGCCCGGGGCGAGCTGCCCGGGGTACTGCCGATGCCGCGCCGGGCACACGTCCTCTTCGGCCCGAGCGGCTGGCTGGCCCACCTCGCCGAGGCCGGTCGCCGCGACGGCGTACGCCTGGTCGAGGACTTTCTCGGGCTTTTCGGCGACAAGATCCTGCGGGCCGCCGCCGACCAACTGCGCGAGTTCGCCGTCGACGGCATCGTGCACCGGGTCAAGGAGGCCGACGAGCGCTGGGAGCTGCGCCTGGCCGACCTGCGGCGTCGACTCCAGGAGATCGCCACCGCCCGGGGCACGCTGGTGGCCAGCGACCCGGACCACGCCCGCGAGCTGAAGATGCTCCGGGCCGAGGAAGCCGCCGTACGCCGCCGGCTGCGGGAGGTCAGCGGCGCCGCCGCGCACGGCACCCTTGTCGAGTTCGGACTGCTGCCGAACTACGCCCTCATCGACACCCGCACCGACCTGGAGGCCACCCTCACCTGGGAGGAACAGGTCGACGGCGACCGCCGGTTCCACAGCGAGCTACGCGAGTACGCCCGCCCGGCCCGCCAGGCGCTTGTGGAGATCGCCCCCGGCAACAGCTACTACGTGCGCGGCTACCAGCACGAGATCTCCGGTCTGGAGGTTGGCCCGGCCGACCGGCCCGCGTACGCGCAGTGGCGGATCTGCGCCCAGTGCGGCTACGTCCGCACCCACCTGGCGCAGGAGGACACCAGCGCCTGCCCGCGCTGCGCCGACCGGGGCATCGCCGACCACGGCCGGCTCTTCCAGGTGCTTCAACCGACCCGGGTCTACAGCCGGGACAAGCGCGACGACGCCCGCATCCGCGACGACAGCGACGACCGCACCCGCCGCTTCTACGCCACCACCGTCGCGGTCGACATCGACCCGGCCAAGGTCGACTCCTCCTGGCGGCACGCGCACGAGACCTTCGGCGTCGACTACAGCCGGCACGCCATGGTCCGCCACTTCAACCTGGGCGCCCAACGCTTCGACCGGGCCGCCGAGGCGTTTGCCGGCGACGAGGTGCGGATCAACCGCTTCCACACCTGCACCTCGTGCGGCGGCACCACGGTCGACGGCGCTCCGGCGGTCAGCCAGCAACTCGCCGCGCAGGCGTCGGGGGCGACTGTGGTGCAGGGTGCCGAGCACCATCGGCCGTGGTGTGCGTACCGGCGTTCGCCGGCCACGCCGGACACCCACGTCGACCTGATCCTCGCCCACGAGTTGGAGACCGAGGCGCTGCGCATCCTGATCCCGGCGGCGACCGCGCTGGTGGCGGAGCGGGTCGTCTCGCTCGCCGCGGCGATCCGGCTCGGCATCGCCGCCCAGTACGGCGGCGACCCGGCCCACCTCCAGGCGGTCCCGGCCACCATGCCGGACGGGCAGAGCGACGGCACCCGCAACTTCGTCGTCGTCTTCGACATTCAGCCGCAGGGCACCGGCTACCTGCACCGGCTTGCCGAGCCGGAGGAGTTCCGCCAGGTGCTGGAGTTGGCCCGGCGGCGGATCACCGAATGCGAATGCCGACGCCAGGCCCGGCCCGTCTGCCACCGCTGCCTGCTGCGCTACGCCCGCAACGACCAGTTCGCCCTGATGAGCCGCGACGAGGCGCTGGGCATGCTGGACAAGCTCCTGGACAGCTGGAACGTGGAGAAGGGCACCCGCACCGACGAGATCTCGCTCATCGGTCAGGTGGAGAGCGAGTTGGAGATGCGTTTCCTCACCAAGTTGCTGGCTCTCGGGGCCACGCCGGACTCCGGGCTGCGGGTCGAGAAACGCACCGACCACGACGGGGCCCGCATCGCCGACCTCCGGTTCGTCACCCAGGGCGGGCAGAACGTCACCCACTGGCAGATGAAGCTTCAGAACACCGTCCAGGGCACCCGACCGGACGTGCACTTCAAGCGCCTCGACGCGCCGTCGCCGGAGGTCGCCGTCTACCTCGACGGCTTCAAATACCACGCCTCCAGCCAGTACAACCGGCTCGCCGACGACGCCGAGAAGCGGGCCCGGCTGCGCGCCCACGGCTACCTAGTCTTCGCCGCCACCTGGGACGACGTGGCGACGTGGGGCAGCACCGAGGGGAATGGTCGCTGGCTGCCGTACGGCGGGATCAGCCGGCAGACCGCCCGGGAGCGGTACCGGGCCTTCCTGCCCGGCGCCGACCCGGACGAACTGGAGACGACGGTCTGGGCCAACCCGATCGAGCAACTGCTGCGTTTCCTCGCCGAGCCCGACCTGCACCGCTGGCAGCGCCGCGCCGAAGCCGTCCTCGCCGGCCTGCTCCCGCAGGCCCGGGAGAACAGCCGCTGCGACTCCAGCGGGGTGGCCGACCGGCTGCTCGCGGCGCTGCGCGGCGAGCCACTGCCGCCGTCGGCTACCCGGGGACAGATCATGGTCGTCCGGGCCTGTGACGCCGCCGACTGCGCCCTGACGGTGCTCGTCGACGGCCGCGGGGCGACGCAGCCCGGGTCACCCGGAGCGAGTAAACCGCTGCCGACCTGGTCGGCGCTTACCGTGCTCGACGACCTGCCGGCGGCGGTCGCCGCCGACGGGCACAAGGAACGCTGGGCGGGCTGGTTGGCGTGGGGCAACGTCATCCAGTTCCTCGCCGAGGGGGGTGGCGACGCCGGGCAGCTCGTCGTCTCCGACCTCGACGTCTTCGAGCCCGCGTCGATGGCCGTCACCGAGGGCACCGGACTCTCCCTCACCCGACGCGCCCTGCCGCTGGACGAGGAGACGGCGACCTGGCTCGGCACCGTCAGCCAGCCGACCCCGGTGCAGCCGGTGCAGGACGGCTCCCCCTGGGGCGACGTGCTGCGCTACGTCGACCCGGACGAAGGCACCCTGGAGGGGCTCGTCCAGCAGTTGGCCGCGTGGGACCTGCCGCTGCCGGTGGTCGGTTACGAACTCGGTGACCAGGGCTGGCAGGCGGAGCTGGCCTGGCCCGAGCGGCGGGTCGCCATCGTGCTCAGTGGAGCACCGGACGACCCGGAGGTCGAGGACCGGGACCGGGCGTACGCCGAGGCGGGCTGGCGGGTGCAGACCGCGCGGCAGTGGTCGGTGGAGGAGTTGGCGGCGCGGCTGGCCGCGACGAGTGGGGGAGAGGACCGATGAAGACCGGAGCGATGCTGCGGATGCTCGACCGGGCCGACAAGGAGGTCATGAAGCTCACCCGCGCCGACATCGGCGCGGTCTACGAGTTCATGCACAAGTTCCGCCACAACCCCGACAACCCGGGCCTCAAGCTCAAGAACCTCAACGGCGACTCGCGGCTGATGTCCGCGCGGATCAGCCGGGACTACCGGGCGCTGCTGCTGCACATCGCTGAGCGGGACTACCTGCTCGTCGCGGTCAAGCACCGCAGCGAGGTGTACGACGACCTCAGCCGGTACGCGTACCGGATCAACCGGGTCACCGGCGGCATCGAGGTCATCGACCTGGCGCCGGTCGGCGACAGCATCGTCGGCCGGGTCGTCTCCCCGGATTCGTCAGTGGCCCTCCCCGCAGTGGCCGAGCCGTCGGTGGTCGAGCCGTCGTTGGTCGAGCCGCAGCCGGCGTCGAAGGCGCTCTTCGACCGCTACACCGACGCCCAGCTGCTGGAACTGGGCGTTGCCGAGCCGCTGCTGCCGCAGATCCGCGAGTTGACCACCGAGGCGGAACTGCTGGAACTACTCGACCGGGCACCGCAACTCACCACCGACGTGCTCTTCGCCCTCTTCGACGGCAAGACCTACGACGAGGTACTAGCTCAGGTCACCGACCCGGTCCGGGCCGAGGAACCGATCGACCCCGAGGACTTCGCCGCCGCGGTGGCCCGGCCCGCGACCCAGGTGACCTCCGACGACGAGGCCCTTCAGGCGATGCTCGTGGAGTCCTTCGAACGGTGGCAGATCTTCCTGCACCCCACCCAACGCAAGCTGGTGGAGCGGCGCTACAACGGCCCCGCCCGGGTGGGTGGCGGACCGGGCACCGGCAAGACGATCGTGGCCCTGCACCGCGTCGCCCACCTCGCCCGGCAGTTGCCGCCCGGCACGGACAAACCCATCCTGCTCACCACCTTCAACCGGAACCTCGCGGCCGACCTGCGTACCCGGCTCATGGCGCTCGGCGGTGAGGAACTGGTCGCCCGGGTCGACATCGTCAACATCGACCGGCTGGCCAGCCGGGTCGTCTCGGAGGCCAGGGCGGGCGGCAGCCGGCGGGTGGTCAACGACAACCAGGTGCCGCAGCTGTGGACCGACTTCCTGGTCGAGACCGGTGAGAACGGCTGGGACGCCGAATTCCTGGCCGCCGAATGGACCCAGGTGATCCTCGGCCAGGTGCTCAACTCCCGGACCGACTACTTCAAGGCCCGGCGACCCAACCGGGGACGCAGCCTGAACCGGATGGAACGCGACCAGATCTGGCGGCTCACCGAACGGTTCACCACCTGGCTGGAGGCACGGGGCGTCTGGACGTGGCGGCAGATCGCCGAGCGGGCCGCCCGGATCGAGATGGACCGGGCCGCCGCCAACTCGGGCGAGTCCTCCGGCAGCCTCCACCGCCCCCGCTACCGACACGTGGTGGTGGACGAGGCGCAGGACCTCAGCGCGGCGCACTGGAAGATGCTGCGGGCGATGGTCGCCGCCGGCCCGGACGACATGTTCCTCACCGGCGACACCCACCAGCGGATCTACGACAACCACGTGACACTGAGCAGCCTCGGCATCAACATCCGGGGCCGGTCCTCGCGGCTGACGCTTAGCTACCGCACCACGCGCCAGATCCTCGCCGACGCGCTACAGATCATGACCGGTGAGGTCTACGACGACCTCGACGGCGGCCCGGAGGACCTGGCCGGTTACCGTTCGCTGCTCCGGGGCGGCCAACCCTCCTTCCGGGGCGCGGCGACCTGGGCGCAGGAACGCGATCTGATCGCCGAGCAACTGCGGGCCTGGGGCAACCCGACCGACGGTTCGGTGGCCGTCTGCGTACCGACCCGGGAGTTCGCGGCCGACGTGATCGCCCGGCTGGAAGCCGACGACCTGCTGGCGGTGGAGATCGGCCCCGATGGTCCCAAGCAGCCCGACGGCATCCACGTCGGCACCATGCACCGGTTCAAGGGCCTGGAGTACCAGCGGATGGTGATCGCCGGGGTGAGTGACGGGCTGGTGCCCCGGCAGCTGATCAGCCGGTACCGGGACACCGACCCCAAGCGCTACCAGCGCGAACGTCAGCGGGACCGGTCGTTGCTCTTCGTCGCCGCGACCCGTCCCCGCGACGAGTTGGTGGTCTTCTGGCACGGCACGCCCAGCCCGTTCCTCACCAGCCGCCTGGTCCAGCGCCAGTTACCGTGAGCGTCGGGCCCCTGTCCCGGGGCCCGTATGCCACCAGGGGAGGGGCCGGCGTTGCAGGCAGGGGACCGCATCGGCGACCGGTACGAGCTGACGTACCCGATCGGACGCGGTGGCATGGGGCAGGTCTGGGCGGGTCACGACGAGCGGCTCGACCGGCTGGTGGCCGTCAAGTTCCTCCGGCAGTTGGAGGTGCCGGAGGACGAGCGCCCGGTCGCGGTGCGACGGTTCCAGCGGGAGGCGCGGGCCACCGCCAAGCTCGACCATCCCGGCGTGCCCGCCGTGTACGACCTCGGCGAACACGGTGACGACCTGTACCTGGCCATGCAACTCGTCCGAGGCATCGTCCTCAGTGACCACATCGCCGAACAGGAACGGCTGCCGGTAGGCGAGGCCGCATCGATCGCCGCGCAGATCTGTGCCGTGCTCGCCGCCGCCCACGACGCCTCCCTCGTGCACCGGGACCTGAAGCCGCAGAACTTGATGATCACCTCCACCGGAGCGGTGAAGGTCCTGGATTTCGGCGTTGCCGCACTGCTCGGGCCGGTCGAGTCGTCCCGCCTCACCACCACCGGCCGCACCCTCGGCACGCCTGCCTACATCGCTCCCGAGCAGGCCGCCGGTAGCCCGGTCGGACCAGCCGCCGACCTCTACGCCCTGGGCTGCATCCTCTACGAGATGCTCACCGGCCGGCCGCCGTACCAGGCAGCCAACGCGCCCGAGATGCTGCGCTGCCACATGCGCGCGCCGATTCCCATCGTCACCGAACACCGGTCGGACGTGCCGGATGATCTTGCACATCTGCTGTTCTGCCTGCTCGCCAAGGATCCCGCAGAGCGCCCCCCGTCGGCCGCTGAGGTGGAGAGCCTGTTGCTGCCCTTCACGCGGTGATGCCACCCTCCGGCCTCGTTCGGCCCGGGCAACCATCCGCTGAGGCTGTTTCGGCCGGGCTACCTGTCGGGCGCGCCGGTGGTGCGAGTCGCCTTCGGATGATTGGCGTCACCGGGTGTGCAGGCCGTCGAGCACCACGTCGAGGTAGCGGCGGGTGAGCGCCGCCTGTTCGTCAGGCGTCGAGTGGACCGAGGCGGCGAAGACCACCCCGCACATCAGGCGCACCACGTCGGCATGCTCGACGCCGGGGCGGATCAGGCCCGCCGCGCGTACCCGTTCAAGCAGGTCGGCGGCCAACGTTTCCAGGCGGCCTACGAGCTCGGCCGTCTCCGGCAATTCGTGCGCGGCGGCGGCGAAGACCGGCTGCACGGCGGCGTCGGCGAGCTGCGCGTTGATGCCGGCGGTCAGGAAACCGGCGAACGCAAGCCAGGGGTCGTCGTCACGCAGGGCCTGCTCGGCGCACGCGATCAGGTCCTCCAGGCTCGGGCGGGCCAGGGTTTCGAGCAGTGCCTCGGGAGTGGGGAAGTGGCGGTAGACCGTGGCGACGCCGACCGACGCCTCATGGGCGACGTCGTTGAGCCGTAGCGGCCGCTGCTCGGCCACGAAGGCACGGCCGGTGTCGACGATGCGTTGCCAGTTGCGGGCGGCGTCTCTGCGAGTCACGGTGACCAAGGTAACTGGATAACCCATCCGTCTGCGACTAGGTTGAAGTGAATACTTTATCCGGAAGGGTTGTCATGGAGATCGAAGCCGCCGGCCGTGCCCGCACCTATACCCTCATCGAGCCGGCGGGTGGTCACGACCGCCTCCTGCTGGTCTTTCACGGCTCCAGGCAGAACGCAGCCCAGTTTCGCGCCTTCACCGGTCAGGCGTTCGACACGATCCCCGGCACGGCCGTCGCCTACCTCGACGGCTACCGGGGCAACTGGAACGACGCCCGCACGGCCAGCCGCTTCCCGGCCCGTCGGGCCAACGTTGACGACGTGGCATTCGCCGAGGCGGTGGTGAAGCGGCACGTGGGCGGGCGGAAGGTCTACGCGGCCGGCTACTCCAACGGTGGCGGCATGGTGATCCGACTGCTGCACGAACACCCCGACCTGCTCGCCGGCGCGACGATCATCGCGGCCCAGCAACCGGCACCCGCCAACTTCCTCGTGCCCGGCCTGCCCGTCGTGCCGAAGCCGGTTCTTCTGCTGCACGGCACAGCCGACCGGATCGTGCCGTACGAGGGCGGCGAGATGGCGGCCTGGGCCCGCTTCGTCTTCCGGGCCGGCGGGGAGACGCTGTCCACGCCGGAGACCGCCGCCTACTTCGCGCAGCGTAACGGCATCACGGTGCCGCCCGTGACTGTGGAACTCTCCGGCGGGATCAGCCGCACCGACCACAGTCAGGACGGGCGAGCCCCCGTCCGGCTCTACGCCGTGCGCGGCGACGGCCACACCATCCCGGGACCGCATCCGGCGCCCCGGCTGGTCGGCCGCACCACCCACGACCTCCACACCACCGACGCGATGGCCGGGTTCTTCGGCTGGAACTGATCGCCGGGCCTCGGGCGGGCGAGTCAATGACATTGTCAGACTCCGATGCATTTCGGGCTTTCACCTGGCGCATTTCCGTATGACTGCACTACCGTCACGGCATGGTCTCGCGTCGATCGATTCTGCGGACCGTGCCGCTCGCGGCCGCCGCGTTAACCGCCGCCCCAGGTCAATCCAGCTCGCTCGACGGGTCGTCCACGTCGACGGATCCGGTACGCGTACCTCCCGACCCGGCCACCATGTCCGCCGCCGCGACCGCGGTACGCGGCTTCTCGGCCGACCTCTACCGCACGTTGGCGTCGACCCGTCCCGGCGGCAACGTGGTCTGCGCGCCGTACTCGGTCGGGCTCGCGCTGGCGATGACCAGGGCGGGCGCCGGCTCGACCACTGCGGACGAGATGGACGCGGTGCTCCATGCCCCGCATCCCCGACCCGGCGCGCTCGACAGCGGGCTCAACACCGTCGAACAGGCGCTCGCCGGCCGGTACGCGAACGGCGACGGAGTCGCGCGGCCCCTGCTGACCACCGCCAACGCCCTGTGGACCCGGCTCGACCTGGAGCTGCGCCCCGGGTTCCAGCAAACCCTGGCCGGCTACTACGGTGCCGCCCCGCACCCGGTCGACTTCCGTGGCGCGCCGGAGGCGACCCGCCAGCAGATCAACACCTGGGTCTCCGATCGGACCAACGCGAGGATCCCGGAGCTGTTGCCCTCAGGCGTCCCGACCCCCGACACCAGTTTGATCCTGACCAACACCACCTACCTCAAGGCGGCCTGGCGGTACCCGTTCCTCTCGATGTTCACGGCGACGGAGCAGTTCACCCGGGATGACGGCAGCGTGGTCGGCGTGCCGATGATGCGTGGGCCATTCGACCCGATGGGCTACCTGGAGGGCGACGGGTGGCGCGCGGTCGACGTGCCGCTCGCGGGCAACGGGCTGGGCATGGCCATCGTTCTGCCGACCCGGGGCGATCTCGCCGCAGTCGAGGCCAACCTCGATGTGACGTGGCTTGGTGCGTTGCTCACCGGGTTCCGGAACGCCACAGTCGAACTGCGCCTGCCCCGGTGGACGTTCCGCCTGCCGGCCGAGCTGCGTGCGGTGCTGAGCAGCCTCGGCATGCCCACGGCGTTCAGCACGCGGGCCGACCTCACAGGCATGAGCACCGATCCGGCGCTGAGCATCGACGACGTGCTGCACGAGACGTTCATCGGGGTGGACGAGAAGGGCGTCGAGGCGGCAGCCGCGTCGGCGGTAATCGTCCGGCCGCCGTCGATCCCGCAGGGACCGCAGTTCTTCGTGAACCGGCCGTTCCTGTACGTCATCCACGACCGGCTCACCGGCGTACCGCTCTTCCTCGGCCGGGTCCACGACCCGCTGGTCACCAGCGCGTAGAAGGTCAGGGCCAGCACGTACGGTGGCCCGGTGAGCGACGACGACTTCGCCCGGCGGATCGAGCGGCACCGGCGTGAGCTGCGCGTGCACTGCTACCGGATGGTCGGCTCCTACGACGAGGCGGAAGACCTCGTGCAGGAGGTCTTCCTGAAAGCGTGGCGGGCCCGGGCCGGGTTCGAGGGCCGGTCGTCGCTGCGCAGCTGGCTCTACCGCATCGCCACAAACGTCTGCCTCGACGCGCTCGCCGGGCGCAAACGGCGGCTGCTGCCCGACCAGGCCAACCCGGACTACGTACCCGGGCAGCCGACGGGCACCCTGGTCACCGGCCCGTGGCTGCAACCGTTCCCCGACGCGCTGCGGGAACCGGTGACGCTGCGGGAACCGGTGGCGCTGCGGGAACCGGTGACGGCGTGGGAGCCGGTCGCGCCGCGCCAGGACGAGCCGGAGGCGGCGGTCGTGGCGCGGGAAACCCTGGAGCTGGCGTTTCTGGCGGCGATGCAGCACCTGCCACCCCGGCAGCGCGCCGCGGTGATCCTCTGCGACGTGCTCGGCTGGCCGGCGCGGCAGACGGCCGAGGTGCTCGACGGCAGCGTCGCGTCGGTCAACAGCGCGTTGCAGCGGGCCCGCGCGACGCTGCGCGAGCACCTCCCGCCGGGCCGGTCGGACTGGGCGCCGGCCGCGCCGCCGACCGAGGAGGACCGGCAGGTGCTGCGGCGCTACCTGGCGGCGGTCGAGCGCGGCGACCTCGACGAGGTGGCCGAGCTGCTGGCGAAGGACGTACGCGCCACGATGCCGCCCTTCCCGGAATGGTTCGCCGACCGCGAGTCGGTCCTCGCGGCGCTTGCGGCGACCTGGGACCCGGACTCTCCCGATTACATCGGCGCGTTTCGCATGCTGCCCACCAGCGCAAACGGGCAGCTCGCCGCGGCGAGCTACCGGCGACCGCCGGGGCAGCAGCTCTTCGAGCCGTTCGGGATCGGTGTGCTCCAGGTACGCGACGGTCTGATCACGGAGATCGTCGCGTTCCACGAGCCGGCGCTCTTTCCGGCGTTCGGGCTTCCGCCGACCCCCGCCGACCGATGAGGTTTCGCCGCGGATGCCGTCTCTACTTCGGTACGAGCTGATCGACACGAGGAGGACGGCATGAGCGACTTCGAACCGCAGACCGCCAGCGGCAAGGTCCTGTGGCACTTCACCATGTCACTTGACGGGTTCGTGGCTGGGCCGGACCACGACATGTCGTGGATGTCGACCGGCATCTCCGAGCGGCCCGGCTTCACCCAGCAGTACGTCGAGACGACGGGCGCCGTCCTCGGTGGCCGGCGCGGCTGGGACAAGTTCCCCGACGCCAGCGGTGTCTACGGCGGCGACTGGACCGGCCAGGTCTTCGTGCTGACCCACCACCCCGAGGACGCCAAGCCCGCCGACGGGGTCACCTTCCTCAACTGCGACGTGGCGGAGGCGGTGCGGATCGCGCTGGCGGCAGCCAACGGCAAGAACGTGGAGGTGCTGTCGCCGGACATCGGCCGCCAGCTCCTCGAACGTGGCCTGCTCGACGAGATCGACCTGCACATCGCGCCGGTGCTGCTGGGTGACGGCATCCGCCTCTACGAGCACCTCGGCGGTCGCCCGATCTACCTGCACCGGGTCGGCGCCGACGACCCGACGGCCGAGCTGGACGTACGCTACCGACCGGCAACCGCATAGGGCACCGGGTCCGGTGGCGGCGTTCCAGCCACCGGACCCGCCACCTTCAGTGCGACCGGCAATAGGCCGTCCGTGGTGTCTCGCCGCCGCCCCGCGTCGCTCACCGCCGCCCACGGCTCGGCCCACTGCCGGGCAGCCCGACGCCGGCACACCCTTCCGCGGTCCCTGTCGAGCTGAGCCGTCTACGCCATCACACGACGCAACGCCCACCGTCACCCCGCCGGCAAGCCGCGATCCGTCAATGCGCTCAGCTCGACAGGACCAACACCCGTACCCTGACCCGCCCTATTGCCGGTCACACTCAAGTCCGTGAATTTCGGTATGTCGGAAAGCCGACACGTCATCGGGCCGCCAAGCAGGCTTTTGTCCCTTTCGGACGTTGCTCAGGCCACCGCTGATCTGGTTTTCTTGCCGGCTCAGGTCGGAGATCAGTGAGCGAGGAGCCGGTTGCATGGTCGCGGCACACGAGACGATTCTGCGGAAGCTGCTGGAGGGCACGAAGCAATATCAGGTGCCGCTCTACCAGCGCACGTACTCGTGGACGCAGTCCCAGCTGGCGCGCCTGTGGAACGACGTTCTCAAGCTGGCCGACGATCGGGTTTCCGACCCGACCGCCACCCACTTCATCGGCTCACTCGTGCTCGCGCCCAGCCCCACCAACGGGCCTGCGGGGGTGGACGAATATCTCGTCGTGGACGGCCAGCAGCGGCTCACCACCCTTACCATCCTGCTCTGCGCCATCCGCGATCACCGGGCCGCGCATGAGAGCCCGGAGCACCACAAGCGCATCCACGAGAAGTACCTGATCAACCCGTGGGAGGCCGAGCCGCGACGGCTGAAACTCGTACCCACCCAGGCGGATCGGGCCGCCTACCTGGCCTGCCTCGACTCGACGCCGCAGGCCGGCGGCGCCGACCCGGTGGGAGCGGCGTACCGGTTCTTCGCCGCGCAACTGGCCGATGCGGACGACTCCGACGATCCGCTCGACATCGAACGCATCGAGAACGCCGTGCTCTCCGGCCTGGCGCTGGTGTCGGTGACCGCACAACCCGGCGACAACGTCTACCGCATCTTCGAGTCGCTCAACAACACCGGCCTTCAACTCAGCCAGGCCGACCTGCTGCGCAACTACCTCTTCATGCGGCTGCCCAGCCGGGGCGAGACGGTCTACCAGACCCTGTGGCTGCCGTTGCAGAAGCAGCTGTCGCCGGACGAGTTGGTGCTGCTCTTCTGGCTCGACCTGGTGCACCGGGACCCACGGATCAAGCAGACCGACGTCTACTCGGCGCAGCAGGCCAGGCTGAACGGGCTCCGCTCCGAGGAGGAGATCGAGGCCGACGTGCGGCGGCTCAGCCGCCTCGGTGCCCTGCTGCGCGTCATCCTGCACCCCGACGAGGAGCAGAACCCGGGCGTACGGCAACGGTTGGGGCGGCTGCGCGCCTGGGGCACCACCACCGTCTACCCGCTGCTGCTGCACCTGCTCGACCGCCGCGATCAGACCACGGCAACCTCGGAGCAGGTCGCCTCGGCAATGCAGTACGTGGAGAGCTTCTTCGTCCGGCGCCTGCTGATCGGCCGGGCCACCGCCAACATCAACCGGATCCTGCTCAGCATCGTCACCGAGATGAACCAGGAACTACCGGTGGACGAGGCGGTGCGGGCGTACCTGTCAGCCGGCCGCAAGTACTACGCCACCGACGCCAATGTGCGGACTGCGGTCCGGTCGATCCCGTACTACCTCAACGGCCGGGCACACCAGCGCAAGCTCATCCTGAGCTGGCTGGAGGAGTCGTACGGGACCAAGGAACCGGTGGTGCCCGACAAACTGACCATCGAGCATGTCCTGCCGCAGACCCCGACCGCCGAGTGGCGACAGTTGCTCGCCGCCGACCTCGAACCGACCGAGACCGTCGACGAGGCGCACGAGGCACTGGTCCACACGCTCGGGAATCTCACCCTCACCGGCTACAACTCGGAGCTGAGCAACAAGCCCTTCGCGCTCAAGCGGATGGAGCTGGCCAAGAGCGGGATCATGCTCAACCGGGAGATCGCCGGGCAGGACCGCTGGGGCCGTACCGAGATCCACGCCCGTGCCGACGCGCTCGCCGACCGCATCCTCGCCCTCTGGCCCGGTCCCACCGAAGAGTCGACCGAGCAGCCGGACGCGCTGTGGGGGTTGATGAACAAGGCGCTCGCCGAACTGCCGGCCGGCTCCTGGACCACCTACGGCGATCTCGCGGCGCTGATCGGCACCGCACCCCTTCCGGTCGGGTCACGGCTCGCCAACCACCCCGCGCCGAACGCCCACCGGGTACTCCAGGCCGACGGCCTCGTCGCCGCCAACTTCCGCTGGCCCGACCCGAACCGCACCGACGACCCGCGCGACATACTCATCGCCGAGGGAGTGAAGTTCGACGAACACGGCCGGGCGGACCGGTCGCAACGCATCGGCGTCGAGGAGCTGGCGCAACTCGCCGGAATGACGCCGGACGACCTGCCCGAGCGGCTGCCGCGACAGCGGCCGGCCGGCAACGTCGACTACGCCGCCCGGTTCATCGAACAGCTGACCACCCTGCAAGGCCCGTCGGTCGCAACCGCCATCCACGTCCTGCTCGACGCATGGACCACGCTGGGCGGCAGCCTGCTCTACGGCAGCGGCGGGGAAACCTCCTGCTTCCTGATGGCGCGCGGCAAGGAGCACGAACTCGGCAACATCTGGCCGGCGGCGATCTATCCGAGCGGCAAGTTCGAGGTCGTGTTCCAGCACCTGAGCGTGCGTACGCCCTTCGACGACGTGACGCTGCGCGAGGAGCTGCGGCAGCGGCTGAACGAACTGCCGGGCGTGGACCTCCCCGCCGCGAAGATCGCGCTGCGTCCGGGCTTCCCGCTCACCGTCCTCACCGACGCCGGTGCCCGGGAGGCGCTGCTCGACCACCTGAGCTGGTTCTACGACCAGGCGCAGGCAGCCGCCCCCGCCTCGCTCTTCACCGAGTAAATCCCCTACCCGGAAGGTCCGCCCGTGCCGCAGCTCGCCTTCGCCAATACCTTCTGGCAGAGCTACGACGTCCTGGAAAAACCGGTCAAGGCCGGCGTGCGCAAGGCGATGGAGAAGTTCCAGCAGCTCACCGTCGCCGAGTTGCACGCCGACAAGGGGCTGCACCTAGAGTCGGTGAACAACGCCCGCGACCCGCGGATGCGGACCATCCGGATCACCGACTTCTGGCGTGGGGTGGTGCTCGCACCGGACGACGGTAGCGACACGTTCCTGCTGCTCATCGTCGTACCGCACGACGACGCGTACGGCTGGGCCGCGAAGCGGCTCTACACGGTCAACAGCGCGACCCGGGCGTTGGAGGTCCGCAACGTCGTCGCCATCGAGCAGCTCACCCCGACACTGGAGAAGGCCGCCGCGCAGGCGCCGAGCCTGTTGTTCGCCAAGCACTCCGACACCGCGCTGCGTCACCTCGGCATCGACGACCAGGTGCTACGGGCCGTCCGTACGATCGTCGACAAGTCGCAGCTGGAGGCGTTCGGCACGCTCCTGCCCGAGGACCAGTTCGAGGTGTTGCAGTACCTCGCCGAGGGATTCAGCCCGGACGAGGTCTACCGCGACCTGGTGACCGCGCGTCGGCCGGCCGACGCGACGCCGGAGCCGAGCGAGAGCCTGGAGATTGCCATCGCCAACACGACCAGCCGGATCACCCTGGTGACCCGGCCGGACGAGCTGGCCGAGATCCTCGACAAACCCTTCGCCGCCTGGCGGGTGTTCCTGCACCCGTCGCAGCGGCGGGTCGCCTACCGGGTCTCGTACACCGGGCCGGCCCAGGTGACCGGTGGGCCGGGCACCGGAAAGACGGTGGCGGCGTTGCACCGGGTCAAGCACCTGCTCTCCCGTACGCCGGAGAGCCGGGTGCTGCTCACCACGTACACCAATGCCCTGGCCGCCAGCCTGCGGGAGAACCTGGCGCTGCTGCTCGGCGACGAGCAGCAGTTGGCGCGGGTCGAGGTGACCACGGTGAACGCCTTCGCCAACCGGACCGTGCGCACGCTCGCCGGTCGGGTGCCGACGCCGATCGGTGACGTCGACGAACGACAGGTCTGGCGGCGGGTCTGCCGGAAGCTGACGCTGCCCTGGAGCGAGCAGTTCCTGGCCCAGGAGTTCCGGCATGTCGTCCTCGCCCACGACGTACGCGACCGGGAGGCGTACCGCGCGGCCAGCCGACGCGGCCGAGGGACGGCGCTGGGCGCACGGCAGCGGGACCGGGTGTGGGACGCCGTCGAGATGTTCACCGCCGAGCTGTCGGCCGCCGGCACCGCCACCCACCTCCAGATCTGCGCGCGGGCGGCGGACCTGCTCGGCACCGCTGATCTGGCCGAGCACGGCCACCACCATGTTGTGGTCGACGAGGCGCAGGACCTGCACCCCGCGCAGTGGCGGGTGCTGCGCGCGGCCGTGCCGCCCGGCCCCGACGACCTCTTCATCACCGGCGACCCGCACCAGCGGATCTACGACTCCCGGGTCTCACTCACCGCACTCGGCATCTCCGTCACCGGCCGCAGCAGCCGGCTGCGCATCAACTACCGCAGCACCGAGGAGATCCTCTCCTGGTCCACGAAGGTGCTCGTCGGGTCGCGGGTCGAGGACCTCGGTGGCGAAGGTGAGGACAGCCTGACCGGCTACCGGTCGCTGCTGCACGGCAAGCGGCCCGCCGCGCAGGGCCATCCGTCGTCGCAGGCCGAGATCACCGCGCTGGTCAAGCGGATAGGGGAGTGGTTGGAGCAGGGCGTCGGGGCCAGTGAGATCGCCGTCTGCGCCCGGTTCAACACCACCCTGGGCAGCGTGCAGGACGAACTGACCGCGGCCGGGATCCCGTCGGTCCGGGTACGCGACCAGCCCGGGGCCGACATCGACGGCGTACGACTGGCCACCATGCATGCGATGAAGGGCCTTGAATTCCGCTGCGTAGCGATGGTCGGCGTGACCGCAAAGGCGATCCCCTTCGCCAAGGAGATCACCCCGCCCGAGGTGGACCAGGTGCAGCACGAGAGCGACCTGCTGCGCGAACGTTGCCTGCTCTTCGTCGCCAGCACCCGGGCCCGCGAAGCCCTCTACGTCTCGTGGAGCGGACAACCCAGCCCGTTCCTGTCGTTTGTTCCGGCCGTCAACAGAGAAGGATGACTCGGCAGTGGCTCCTGCGAACTATGCCGCTTTCCCGTGCCACAAACGAGTCGGAGGCGACCAACTGGCGTGTGTACCGGTCCGCATCTCGGCGGAGCGTTCCCTCCGGGGGCGCTCCGCCTGCCCAGACTCTAGGGTTGTCGTATGGCGAGGTACTACGACGTGCACCCGGACAATCCCCAGCCCCGGATCATCCGGCAGGTCGTCGACCTCGTCCGCGACGACGGTCTGATCGCCTACCCCACGGACTCCTGCTTCGCCCTGGGCTGCCGGCTGGACAACCGGGACGGGCTGACCCGGATCCGCGAGATCCGGCACCTGGACGACCGGCACCACTTCACGCTTGTGTGCCGGGACTTCGCGCAGCTCGGCCAGTTCGTGCAGGTCAGCAACGCGATCTTCCGCCTGGTCAAGGCGTGCACCCCGGGCAGCTACACGTTTATCCTGCCGGCCACCCGGGAGGTGCCGCGCCGGATGCTGCATCCACGCAAGCGCACCGTCGGGGTCCGCGTACCGGCGCACACGGTCACCCAGGCGCTGCTGGCCGAGTTGGGTGAGCCGCTGGTCTCCAGCACACTGGTGCTGCCCGGCGAGGAGGAGCCGATGACCCAGGGCTGGGAGATCAAGGAGCGGCTGGACCACCAGCTCGACGCGGTGGTCGACGCGGGGGAGTGCGGCAAGGAACCGACCACCGTGGTCGACCTCTCCGGCGACGAGCCGGAGATCCTGCGCCGGGGTGCCGGCGACCCGTCCCGCTTCGAGTGACCCGATCGTCGACTAACCGACCGCTTGACCTGATCGTCGATCAACCGTCCGTTCCGAGGAGGAATCTGCCATGCACACCCGCCGCATCGGTGACCTGTCCGTGGGTGCGATCGGCCTCGGCGGCATGCCGATGTCGATCGAGGGCCGTCCCGACGAGCAGCGCTCCATTGCCACGATCCACGCCGCGCTGGACGCCGGCGTCACGCTTATCGACACCGCGGACGCCTACCACCTCTACGCCAACGACGTCGGCCACAACGAGTCGCTGATCGCCCGTGCCGTGGCGACCTACGGCGGCGACACCTCCGACGTACTGATCGCCACGAAGGGCGGCCACCTGCGCCCCGGCGACGGCTCCTGGACGAAGAACGGCTCGCCGGAGTACCTGAAGCGCGCCTGCGAGGCGTCGCTGAAGCGACTCGGCCTCGAGGCGATCGGCCTCTACCAGTTCCACCGGCCCGACTCCAAGGTCCCGTACGCGGACTCCATCGGCGCCATCCGGGATCTGCTCGACGCCGGGAAGATCCGGCTCGCCGGCATCTCCAACGCCGACCCGGAGCAGATCGTGCTGGCCAACGAGATCCTCGGTGGTCGGCTGGTCAGCGTGCAGAACCAGTTCTCGCCCGCCTTCCGGTCGAGCGAACCGGAGTTGGCGCTCTGCGCCGAACTCGGCATCGCGTTCCTGCCCTGGAGCCCACTGGGCGGCATCACCAACGCTGGTGACCTGGGGTCGCGGTTCGCCGCCTTCGCCGAGGTCGCCGGGGAGCTCGGGGTCAGCGCGCAACAGGTCTGCCTGGCCTGGATGCTGGCGAAGGCGCCGGTCGTGATCCCGATTCCCGGCTCGTCGCGACCCGAGACGATCCGGGATTCCGCCGCCGCGGCCGACCTCGAGTTGTCGGCGGAGCAGCTCGCCCGCCTCGACCGGGCCTGACCGGTGCCGCGCCGGGCCTGACCGGTGACGCTACAGTGGCCCTGGGTAAGCCGTGGTCTTGGGAGCCGCCGTGGCGCAGAAACCGGTCGCGATGATCAGCAGTACCACCCGGGATCTGCCGGCGCACCGCAAGGCGGCCAGGGACGCCTGCCTGCGGCAGGACTTCTTCCCGAAGATGATGGAACACCTGCCGCCGACCCCGCACGACGCGGTGACGCTCTCCCTCCAACTGGTCGACGAGGCCGACGTCTACGTGCTGATCCTCGGCGTCCGGTACGGCGAGATCCCGACCGGCCACGACAAGTCGTACACCCATCTGGAGCTGGACCGGGCGTTCGAACGCGGCATCCCGGTCCTGGTGCTGATGATGGACCTGGAGCGGCATCCCGTGCGACCGGTGGAGATGGAGACCGGCCCCGGCGCGCAGCGACTCGACACGCTCCGCGAGGAGCTACGCCGCCGCCAGGGGGTGGGCTTCTTCGACTCACCCGAGTCGCTGCGCGCCCTGCTCGTCGACGGGCTCTCCGACCTGCGGGCCCGACTGGGCGAGGAGCCCGCCGCGCTGCACTACGTCCGCAGGTTGCCGGCCCCGCCGCAGCCCTACGTCGCCCACCCCTACACCCTGCTGCACACCCGCAATCTCGTCGGCCGGCAGGTCGACCTCAACGCCCTCACCGACTGGGTCACCGGAGCCGGAGTCGCTGGCGCCGACCGGGTCTTCGTGATGACGGCGATCGGTGGGATGGGCAAGAGCGCGCTCACCTGGAAGTGGTTCAACGAGATCGCCCCGCAGGAGATGCGACCGCTCTCCGGCCGGGTCTGGTGGAGCTTCTACGAGAGCGACGCCCGGTACGCCAACTTCGTCACCCGTACCCTCAGCTACGTCACGGGGGAGAGCGTCGAGCAGCTTGACCGGCTCAACCTGCCGGACCAGGAGGAGGCCCTGCTGGCCATCCTGGACGAGAAGCCGTACCTCGTCGTGCTGGACGGCTTGGAGCGGCTGCTGATCGCCTACGCCCGGCCCGACGCCGCCTTCCTCGCCGACAACGACCTCGACGTGGCGACGGCCCACGTCGTGGCGGACCGGTGGGCGCTGCCGGCGAGCGCCGCCTCCTCGTTCACCGGCCAGTCCCGGCTGCGCCACGCGGTCGACCAGCGGGTGGGCGGCTTCCTGCGGCGACTCACCACGGTACGGGCCAGCCGCATCCTGATCAGCACCCGGCTCTTCCCGGCCGACTTGCAGACCGTCACCACCGCGCCGATCGCCGGCGTGTCGGCGTACTTTCTCGACGGACTTTCCGACGACGACGCGGTGGCGCTCTGGCGGGCCTTCGGGGTCAGCGGCAGCCGGGCCGAACTGGTCCACATCTTCGCCAGTTTCCGCAACTATCCGCTGCTGATCCGGGCCCTCGCCGGCGAGGTGGCCCGGTTCCGGGCCGCTCCCGGCGACTTCGCCGCCTGGCGGGCCGCGAATCCGTCCTTCGACCCGAACTCCCTGGACCTGCGCCTGCGGAACTCGCACGTACTGGCGCACGCGCTGCGTGGCCTCACCGCCGCGCTGGCGCGTACCCTGCACGTCGTCGCCGCGTTCCGGATGCCTGCCACCTACCACGCGCTGCGTGCCCTGCTGGTGGGCGAGGGGCGGCCCTTCGCCGCCGAACCCGAACTGGACCGCGCCCTGGGCGAGCTGGAGGACCGCGGTCTGCTCGGCTGGGAGAAGGTGGCCAACCGGTACGACCTGCATCCGATCGTCCGGGCGGTGGCCTGGTCGGCGCTGGACGCCGGCGACCAGCGCGGCATCTACCGCGACCTGGCCGGTCACTTCGAGTCGCTGCCCAGTGTGGACGAGAGTGAGATCGTCGGCGTCGACGACCTCAGCGGCACGATCGAGCACTACTACACGCTGCTGGCGCTCGGTCAGGTCGCGGAGGCGCTCGACCTGCTCGCCAACCGCCTGCTCGATCCGCTGTGGGACCTGATGGCCGTCGGCGACCTGCTGTCCATGACCGAAGCGGCGATCGACGCGGGTGCCGTTCGGGTGCTCAGCGGAGACGACGACGAACTACTGGGCTTCATGGCCATCGTCGGTTGGTTGCAGGAACTGTGCGGGCGTCCGGCTCGGGCGCTGGCGACGTGTGACCGCATTGAGGCGCAGCCGGCGGTGGCCGCCCCGGAGGTGCGGGCGATGACCGCATGGGTGCGGGCACGGTCCCTCCTGGTCACCGGGCAGATCGTCGCCGCGGAGCAGGTCGTGCGCGACGTCCTCGCGCAGGTCAAGCCCGGCGGCACCGAGGCCGACGGGTTCGAGCTCGTGCTCGGCGCCGTAGCGGTCGTGTCGGCCACCCGGGGCGAGAGCCGGGAGGCGCTGCGTTGGATGCGTGATCACCGGCTGACCGACTCGACCAGCGAGATTCTCACCGAATGCCTGCTGCACGAGGTCCGCATCGAGTTGGCGGCGGGGAACCTGAGGGCCGCCGCGCAGATGTGCGGCGTGCTCGACTCGGACGAGCAGAAGGGGCTGGCGCGGATCATCGGGGCCCGGGTACGGGCGCAGGTCGCCACCGCCGGCGGAGCCGATGACGAGGCCGGCACCATCCTCCAGGACGCCCTGGCCGGGTTTCGGGCCGGCAACCTGGCGAGAGCCGAGGTCGAGGTGCTTCTCGAACTCGGCAACTGGCACCTGCGCCGGGGCGAGCTGGCAGCGGCGCGCCGCTGCCACCAGCAGGCCGAGCCGCTTGTCGCGCAGACCGAACTGCGGCTGCTCCAGGCGGACACGCTGAACCTGCTCAGCCGCATCGAACAGGCCGCCGGGGCGGTTGACCGGGCGGTCGGGACAGCCCGGGAGGCGTACCGGTTGGCGTGGTGTGACGGTCCACCGTACGCGTACCAGGAGGGGCTGGACCGGGCCGGTGCGACGCTGCGGGAGCTGGGCGCGGCCGAGCCCACGGACCTGCCCCGTGCCGTCGTGCCGTCGATGCCGTCGCCCGCTGTGGTGCCGGTGACCTTCCTGGAGGCACTCGTCGAGTTGCCGCCGGATGATCCCGTTCATCCCGACCTGTCGAACATGATCGCGCGTGAGCTGCGGCGCCGCTGCGACGTCGCCTCGTTCGTCCGGGACATCTGCGACCTCGACCTCGGCGACCAGCGCCTCGGCCTGGTGCTTGCGGCGGTTGCGCAGCAGGTCGGCCGGGAGGTGTACCTGGCGGCGTTGTCGCACCCCCGTCCCGCCGTGCGCGTCACGGCCGCGACGCTGCTGCCGGACGACGACGAACTCCCCGGTGACCTGCGGGCCGTGGCGCGCGACGACCCGGCGCCGCTGGTGCGGGCCACCGCCCTGCGGCGGCTGTTCGAGGCGGTCGACCAGGCCGCCGACCCCGATGCGCTGCTTGAACTCACTGACGATCCCGACCCGGGGACACGACTTGCCGCGCTGCTCACCGCGGTGCGGCATGACCTGCTGCCAATGGCCGAGTTGCATCGGCGACTGCGGACCGAGCCGGACGACGGGCTCCGGGAGACGCTGCTGGCGGCCTGTTTTCCGATGCCGTGGGATGACCCTGTCCTGCTGGACACCCCACCATGGTCCCGGCCCCGGGCGGTGGGCTCCATGTACGGCGTCGCGCCGCTGGCGTCGCAGCAGTGGGACGTGTTGCTGGACCTGGCCGAGGCGGACGCCAGCGCCAGGGTGCGGGTGCATGCGCTTACCCGGCTCGTCCTCGCTCGTTCCGACCCCGGCACCCGTGACGATCACGTAGAGCGGCTGCGGCAGGCGTTGGCGGCCCAGGTCCGCACGGATCCGCTCGGTTCCGGCACCGTTCTCGAAGAGGAGCTGACCATCTGGTCACCGATGCTCTCCGATGCGCAGCGGCGGACGGTGGCGGGTGCCGCAGCGCGGTCGGCGGAGAACCCGCTCCGCAGGTTCGGGCTGCACGCGGTGCTCGGGATAGCGGGCTTCACCGGCAACAGCGAAGACATCCAGGACGCCTGCGAACTGTTGCGGCGGGAGTCCGACGCCGAGGTGCTGCAACGGGTGCTGTCGCGCGATGAGACACCGCCCTGGCTGGCAACAATGATCAAGGAGTTCCTCGGTAGCGCGGAACCGGCGCGCCGGCGGGGCGCGGCCCGCGCCCTGATCGACCCGTCGATCCCCGTCGACCGGGCGGAGTGGGATGCGCTCCTGACCGACCCGGACGGGGTGGTGCGGCGCAACGCGCTGGGTGCGTTCGCCCACCGCAACGGGTACGAAGATGCGCGACTGCTCTCCCGGGACGTGGACGGGTTGGATCCGTTCCTCGATCCGGCCGCTCCGGTCACCGATGCTCGCCTGGCCAGGGTGGCTGCCGGGCTGGACAGGTCGACAGCCGAGGTGCGGCGGTGGTACGAGGAGCAGGCGGCCCGCTACCACCTCCGGCTCGCGTGGCTGCCGTCCGACCCGCCGCCGCCCGACCCGCCGCAGTCCGACCCACCGCAGTCCGACCCACCGCAGTCCGACCCGCCGCAGCCCGACCCACCGACCGAGGACGCCGCTCGATGACGCAACCGGTCGCCGGCTTCGCCCGCCCGGCCGTGTGGTGGCTGCGCTGGGCCTTCGTGATCGTCGGCCTGGCCGCCCTGGTCCTCGGCTACCTCGGCTTCCAGCGGTTCGGGCAACTCCGGCCCGACACCGTCAACGACAGGTACGACGCGCTCTACTACAGCGTCCAGCTCTTCGTCCTCAGCGCCGAACCCTTCGAGGATCCGGGTCCGCTGCCGTGGCAGTTGCAGCTCGCCCGGTTCCTCGCTCCGCTGGTCACTCTGCTCGCCGTGGCCGAGGCCGGCCGGCTGCTGCTGGCCGCCGAGATCCGCCGTCTGCGGGCCCGCCGGGCCAGCGGTCACGCGCTGGTCTGCGGGGATTCCCAGTTCGCCCAGATGCTCGCCGACCGGCTCTTCGCCGACGGCGAACGGGTGGTGGTGGTGCGCTCGGAACCGTTCGGGCCACTGGAGTACCGCCGACGCCGGTACCTCGGCGTGATCGGCGACCCGACCAGTGCCGAGGTGTTGCGCGGTGCCGGCCTGCCGCGGGCCCACACCATCTACGCCTGCACCCACGACGACGACCTGAACCACGCGATCGCCAACGCGGCCAGCCGGTTGATCGCCGACCGCCGGCACCCGCCCCGGGTCTACGTCCAGGTCCACGACCCCGAAATGTGCCTGTCGTTGCAGGCCCGGCGGCTGGGCGCGGCCGGGTCCAGCCGGTTGCGGCTGGACTACTTCCACGTCGACGACATCGCCGCCCGCGCCCTGCACCGGCACCATCCGTTGTACTGCGCCGCAGGTCGACCGAGAAGTGTGCTCATCGCCGGCGGCGGTAGCTTCCGGCGGGCGTTGCTTGTGGAGACGGCCCGGCACTGGCGCGCCCAGCCCGGCGCCGCCCGCCCACGGCTGCGGGTGGACCTGGTGGCACCGGACGCCAGCGCCGAACTGACCCTCGCCACCTCGCGCTACCCGTTCCTGGACACCGTCTGTCAGCTGTCGGCGTACGACCGGGGCATCGACGAGCTGACCGGGCTGGCACAGTTCGGTGCCGGCGGCTACGACCGGATCTACGTATGCGTTCCGCAGGAGAGCAGCGGCCTACAGTTCGTGCTCGACACACCCGGGCTCTGGCAGGGCGTACGCGGCGCCGTCTTCGTACCGGTCTACCGGCAGGCCGCGCTCGCCGCAGCCTTCCACGGCGACCCCGGTCACGACCTGCTCGACGAGGTGCACGGGAAGCTGCGCCTGTATCCGGTGCTGACCGAGGCCTGCGACGCCCGGCTGATCGCCGAGGACCTCACCGAGCGGCTGGCCCAGCAGATCCACGAACGCTACCTGCACGCCAGGCTGCGCTCCGGGGCCCGGCTCGGCTCGGCGCCGGCGATGGTGGGCTGGTCCCGACTGCCCGCGTCGCTGCAACGGGCCAACCGCAGCTACGTCCAGGACATCGCCGCCAAGCTGCTGGACCTCGGCTGCGTGGTGGCACCCCGGCACGGCGGCAGCGTTGACGCCTCGGCGGCCGGGCAGGCCATCGACGACCGGATCGACCACCTGGCCCGACTCGAACATGAGCGGTGGTGCCGGGAACGGCGTGGCGAGGGCTGGACGTACGGCGAGCCGCGCGACGACGCCCGGCAGCGGCACCCCGAGCTACGGCCTTGGGACGAGCTGAGCCCCGCCATCCAGGAGCAGAACCGGGAGGAGATCCGTACGCTGCCGGACGTGCTCTCCGACAGTGGTTTCGAACTGATCCGGCTGACCGCCGCCGTGCCCGAGCAGCGGGAAGGATCGGTCGATGGCGACTGACTCCAGCCCGCTGCGTGTCGGCGTCACCGGACACATCCACCTGACCCCGGCCACCGAACGGCTCGTCGCCGACGCGCTCCGCGCGGAGCTGCGCCGGCTCAGCGAACGGCCGGTGCACGGCGTCACCTGCCTGGCCGCCGGCACCGACCAGATCTTCGCCCGGACGGTACTGGCCACCGGCGGCAGCTACGAGGTGATCCTGCCGGCGCCGGACTACCGGGACACGATCGACCCGGCGCACCGGGCCGACTTCGACGAGCTGCTGGAGCGGGCGACACTTGTCGTGCGAACCGGCCACCGCAGCTCCGGCACCGCCGCCTACGTGGCCGCCAACCGGGAACTGCTCAACCGGGTACAGCGGCTGGTGGCGGTCTGGGACGGCGAGCCGGGCTGCCACGCGGCGTCCACGGACCGGACCGTGCAGCTGGCCCGGCAGTTGGCCATCCCGACCACGATCCTCTGGCCCACCGACGCCCGCCGGGCCCCCCGGAACCCCTGATCGGCACCGGCCAGTCGCCCGGCTCAGGTCGAGCCGGGCGGGCGTAGTCGACGCGGTACGCACTGATTGTCCAGAGCACTCCCGGTCAGGTGTGGAAACTGGGCGGCACACCAGCGTGCTGCTGCCTGCTTCGAGCGACCTGGCAGGACCGCGAAGGTTATCCAGAGTGGCTGACCGCCGTACAGTTGCTGCCGGCCGTAATCAGTGCTCAGCAGCAGGACCACCCGCTCCTCGCCGCTGAACGTCTCCCGCAGCCGGAGGTGCTCGGCGAGGATGTCCTCGGCGTAGAAGGTGTGTGAGCCGTTGGCCGCCGTCTGGTTGGGGTCGACGATGCCAACCGCCTTGGACGCGAGCTGCGCGGCGTACCGGCCGTCCAGCGAGACCGTCGGCAGGTCCTGCCGGTTGAGTTCGGAGAGCTGCGCAAGCGCGCCTGCCTCCGGATCGGGCCACGGCGGCTCACTGGTCTCGGTGGCACCGAAGGTGGTCGGGTCGTGGGTGGGCGGCTCGCCCTGGCCGGCGGGCGGGTCGTACCGGGGCTGCGCGGGGTACTCGGGATAGGACGCGCCGGAGGAGTCCTCGCCCTGCGTCCCGGCCACGACACCGACCACGGTGAACGCCACCAGCAGGGTGAGCACGGCCGCCATGATCACCTTGCGCGTCGAGATCCCGCTGGGTCGCCGGAGCACCGCACCGTCGCCAACCCATCCGGAACGAACCCGTTCATCGAACGACACCGGGGTGGGTTGCTGCGCTCCCGGTGTGGATCGCTCCTCTTCCGTGGCGCGGTCCGCACGTTCCGGTGCCGGTTCGGCTGGTTGTTCCTGCGTCAGCTCGTCGGCGAGATCACCAACGAGGGCACGGACGTTCCAGATCGCCCCGCCGCCTGCCTGCTGCTCGTCTCTCATCTCGTGCTCCTGGTCAGACGTCGCCCGGTACGATCACCCGTCGGCGACCACCGGCGGCCGGCGCGCCGACGATGCCCGACGCGCCAGCGGGGATCGCCCGTTCCCGGCCCCAGGCGCGCAGTTCGGTCAGCTCGTCGGCGTGGCTACGGCTCAACGGGTTGGTGTTGACGAAGGTGTCGACGATGAGGTCGGCCGTCAGGCTGGCGCTGCCCAGGTGCGCCACGTAGCCCACTTCGCGCAGGGCCGACTCGATGTCGGAGCCGGCGAAGCCCTCGGACGCGACGACGAGCCGGCCGACCAGGTCTTCGTCGGGCTCCCCGCCCAGATAGCGGCGGTGGTAGAGCCGGATGATCTCCGCCCGTTCGGTTTCGTCGGGCAGGTCGACGAAGAAGAGTTCGTCGAACCTGCCCTTGCGTAGTAGTTCCGGCGGCAGCGAACGGATGTCGTTGGCAGTGGCCACGACGAAGACCCGGGACCGCGACTCCTGTAGCCAGAAGAGGAACTGCCCGACCATTCGGCGGCTCACGCCGGTCGAGTCGTACTGTCCGGACAGGCCTTTTTCGATCTCGTCGATCCAGAGCACGCAGGGTGCCGTCCGGTCTGCCATTTCGAGTGCCTCGCGCAGACGTGCCTCGGACTGTCCCACGTACATGCCGAGGATGGCGGCGAAATCGAGCCGGTACAGGGGCAGCCGCCACTGGGCGGCCACCATCTTCGCGGAGAGCGACTTTCCGCAGCCGGGCACGCCGACAAGCAGCACGCCTCTCGGCGGACGCAGCCAGGTGTCGCGCAGATCCGAGAGCATCACCTGTCGGCGGAGGTCCAGCCAGGCACGCAGGTTGGTGAGGCCGCCGACGACGTCGTCACCAGGGCTCAGCGGAAGGCGCTCCAGACCGGCGAGGTCGGAGAAGTGCTTGTCCTTGATCTCGGCGACCCGATCGAGATCCTCCTTGCGCAGTCGACCGGCCGTGGCGATGGTTGCGAGAACGTTGACCGCGGTGCCCTCCGGTACCCCGACGAGGGAATCGGCGGCCCGGCGGGCGTCGCTCTCGGTCCAGTCGATGGTGATCGCGCCCTGCTGTTCCTTCAGGAAGTTGACCACGATGTCGTACATCTCGTTCGCGTCGGGCGATTCCAGCATGATGCTCATGCCGAGGCGTTGCAGACCGCCCCAGAGCGGGCCGTCGGTGATCAGCACGATGCTGCCGGAGTGCTCGTCGGCGAGCCGGGCCAGCTCCGCCAGGTGCCGGGTGATGGAGGAATCGGCGCTGAGCACGTCCGGGTCGACGAACGCGATCGTCGCCTGCGGTCGCCGGGTGAGCTGGCCAGCGGCGAAATCCATGGCCGCCACGAGCGAACGGTCGTCCTGGAGGGGACCGTTGCTGCGCAGGTCCCGCAGGCCGGTGGCGCGTGTGTAGATGGAGAACGGCAGGTTGACGCGACGGGTGCTGGAGGCGACGTCGCGCAGGAGGCGGATGGCGCGTACCTGCTCGGCCGTCTGGATGCCGATGAGGGGGACCCGGGCGGCGATGTAGCTGTCGAGATCCCGGCGAGCCTCGTCGTAGTGGGACACGTTGCTCCTCAGCTCGGTCGTACGGGCGGATCGACGATGATCCGGCGGGCCGATCGGGTCGGTGGACTGGTCCAGCCGGTCCCGGACGCAGGCGTCGAACCACCCGGCCCGTCGATCGGGTTGTCGCGTAGCGTGCGCAGCCGCACCTGCACGACCCGGTCGTCTACGCCGGCCCGGCGGGCAGCCTCGATGCCCTCCTCCATTGCCTGCTGAGCCGAGCGGATCTGCTTGTCGACGTGCTCGCTCAACAGCCGCGACAACTCTTCGGGCAGGCCGGCATGACCCGCGACCGCCCTGATCGACACCAACCCGGTCCTGGCCTGGGTCAGCGCTCGTGCGACCTCGAACTCGTCCTGTGCCGCCGCCATGGCGCGTAGTAGCGCGTCGAGCCAGGCCTGCAATCGCTGCCCGAGCGTGTCGACCAACCGGGTGACGAGCCGGAGCCAGGCATCCGCCGGGTAGTCCTCCTCGTCCAGCGCCGGCAGCCCGCCCGGGTCGGCGGGCTGCCCGGCCCGCCACCGCTCCAGGAAGGAGGCCCAGCGTTGGTAGCCGCTGTCACCGACCGGCACGGTCAGGCCCGCCTGGCACGGCGGACGAGAAACTCACCAGGCGGCATCGGTTCCCAGTCGGGCAACCCTTCGGCGATGCGCCGTTCCCGCCTCGTGGTACGCGCCGGTGGTGGCGTCGGTTGGCTGGCCCAGGGCACCGGGTCGACCGGTACGGGCTGTTCGGCGGATTCGGACACCGTCATGTCAGTACTCCTCCGTACGGTCGACCGCGCGGCGTTCGTGCGGGGTGCCCGGCGAGCCGGCCGTGGCGATCCTGGCGATCAGCTCCTTCACCTCTGTCTCGCGGCTGTCGGCCGTGCCGAACCGGCTCGTCCAGTCGGTCAGTTCGGCTCCGGCGGCCCGCAGCCCCCGCAGCGAGTCCTGCCTGGCCCCGGCGATCCGCTTGCGGGCCTTCTCCTGCTCGGCGAGCGCCTTGTCCGAATGTCCCTTGAGCACGATGAGCCAGCCGGCAGCGACGAAGAGGGCGAGCACCACGCCCAATCCGACCTCGCTGACGGCGGCCACGAGCAGGACGACGAGCGGGACAACCAGCGCCGGGGCGATCAGCGCCTGACCCCACCGGAACCTGAGACCCTCCAGATAGGGGTCGGCGTACCGGCTCCAGTGGCTGCCCAGGGAACGTTCCAGCTCCGCCATCGGCCGGGCGAACGAGCCCTTCCACTCCGGTGGCCGGAAACCGGCCAGGCCGGCCTGCTCGCTGAGGTCCAGCCGTAGCTCCACGGTCTCCGGCACGCCGAGGCGGTATTCCCGGGTGAACGCCGCGTGCGCCTCGCGCATCCAGTCGTGGCAGAACGCCACGGCCAGTCGCTGGCCCTGCACCGACACCCCGCTGCCCTCAGGGTTCAGCGCCGACTCGGTCTGGATGGTGAGGTAGTCCCGGGTGCCGTCCGGGCGGTCGGACTCCGACCGGGTCGCCTCGGCGGCCGCAGCCAGGTCGCCACCGGCCTGGACGATCGCCTCCTTGGCCGCGAGTTCCCGCCGCAGGGGAAGCTCCTCGGGGTCGTACTCCTCGGCCAGCCGGTCGAGGATGTCGTCGATGGCGTCCTCGATGCGCCCGCTCGGCGCCGGCTCGGCATCCATAAGCGCCGCGTACCGCTCGATGATGGACCGGTGCGCCTCGGCACCGGCCAGCGCGCGCTGGAGCTGTGGCCACTGCGGTGACCCGGCGGCCAGCCGGGGGAAGGCCGCGTCGAGCTCACCGGTCTGCACATGGGTTTCCATCTCCCGGCGCCAGCGGCTGACCTGGGCGAGCGTCACCGATTCGTCGTCGAGCAACAGGAGACGCCAGGTGTCGAGGCGCTCCCGGACCGACGCCAGTGCGGCCGGTCCGAAGGCGCCGTGGGCGATGGCCTCCAGGATCACCGCGAATTCGCGGTCGAGTGCCGCGGGATCCTGCGCGTCGAGGTAGTGCCGTAGCCAGCGGACGGCGCTGGCCCGCCGCCCCTGCCGGCGCAGCACGAGCAGCATGAACAGCGACGTGCGGTGCGGGGAGCGGCGGTACGCCTCCTCGATCGCCCGAACGCAGAGGTCCGGGTCGTCCCCGGCCCAGGCGGCGAGCGCGACCAGCACGGGAGCCAGCCAGTAACGGGGGGTCTGCACCATCAGTTGGTCGCCGACGTTCCGTACCGCCTCCTCGCCGATCAGTCCGAGATCGAACGACTGGAGCATGCCCACCGCGGTGCGTCGTACCACCTTGTGGTGGCCGAACTGACGCTCCAGATCGCCCTTGATGGTGTTGATCGCGAGTTCGGCGCGCTGAAGGTTGGCGGTCCGTTCGGCCTGCTCGACGAAGCGGAGGACGTCGGCGTGCAGTGCCAGTAGCTCGTTCCGCGCGACCTTCTGCTGTTGCCCGATGTCAACGACGTGGTCGCCCAGCAGGTTGACGGTGTGCTTCAGGTCGAACAGGACCCGCTTGGCGTCGAGGATTTCACTTCGTATCGCGTTCAGTTCGGACATGCTGCTCCGGCTCATGTGCGAGAGGGGGAGGGATCGCGGTTGCTTGGTCACCGGGTCGAAGCGTGGTGCCTATGGTTACGGTCGATCCCGTGAACGGTACTGTCAATCGCTCCGGACGGCGCTTCGACCATAGGGGCCGAATGCGTGACCGAACGGTTGTCGGCGGTGGCGATTGTTCGGCGACGCCTTCCGAATCGGACGGTTGATCGGCTAGCCGGTCGGGCCGGCCTCGCTCACCATCTGCCGCAGGGTGCCGGAATCGAGAATCCTGATCTGCCGGTATCCGGAGCGGACCAGGCCCCTGGTCCGCAGCATCCGCATCGCCTTCTGGACAGTTGTCTCGGCGGCGCCGATCATGGTGGCCAGTTCGAGTTGACTGAGCGGTACGTCGATGGCGACGGACCCGTCGGGGCCGCTCCGTCCGTACCTTGCGGCGATCTCCAGCAGGACGCGGGTGAGTCGTACCTCGGCGGGGTAGGCGACGAAGTCGGAGCGCCGCTGGTTCGCCCAGCGCAGCCGTTCGACGACGGTCGCCGTGACCAGTCGGGCGGCGAGCGGATGTCGACCGAGGACGTGGCGGAACGCTTCCGCCGTGAGCAGCCGGCCGGTGACCAGGCCGCAGGCCGTGACGCTGGCCATTCGTGGCTGACCGGCGAGGGCCGCCGCCTCGCCCACCAGGTCGCCCGCACCACGGATCGCCAGCAACGCCTCGATCCCGTCGGCATTGCTTGTCACCTTCGCGAAGCCTGCGGTCAGCAGAACGACGTGGTCCTCGCGGTCGCCCTCGAGCAGGATGCGCTCGCCCGGGGCGTAACGGCAGGCCATGCCCCGGTCCAGCAGCTCCTGCCGGATCGTGACCGGCAGCCGGGCCAGGAAACCGCCGACCTCCGCGGCCGGGCGTCGCGCTGCACCGTCCACACCTACCTCGCCGGGGATCCACAGGTCACTGCTGACCCGGCAAGTCTGGTCCACCCGGCGTCCGCCCACAACGGACCTGAGGCCGGCCCCACCTCGACCGGTTGCCGCCACCCGAGGTGGGGCCGGGGATTTTCCAAGGATCACTGTTGCTCCTCGCGCCACGTCAGCGCTGAGCCTGACACGCGCCGGACCAGGGAATCCCCTATTTCTACGGGATTCCCGTGACTGGGCCAGATCAGCGTGGGGATGTGCGCGAATTGGTGAACGGCTACCCGGCCGACCGTATGGGACCTCTGTCAGCTGGACGACACTTCCGTTCCGGGTGCCGGTTCGTCAGCAATGATCGGAGCCCGCCACGGGGGCCGCGTTCACCCCCCGGCGCGTGACACGGGGACGATCCTGGACCTATATCGCGTGTGTTACACCCATAACGAGAAAGCGCCGTTGGGGGTTCTCTGCGTCGTCCAGGACGTCATTGCTGCCCGGCGCAGATCCGATGCTCGGGAACATTCGTCAGGCAACCCGATCCACCGAACCGCCGGTGTCGCCGGCCGTTCGGCAGAACCGTGCACTGGAGGAGCGATGACCGGGGACGAATCAATCTGGTCCGAAGAGGAACGGTTACGGCCGGGTGATGTGCTGGCCCGATCGGCACTACGATCCGGTCAGGGACGCGGAGCCGACGAGAGTGACCTGCCGTTCGATGCCGGCGCGGTGAGCTGCGGCCGTCCCCTGATCTTCCCGGTGGCGGTGGCGGACCTGCCGTCCGAGCTGCGCCGCCGCGCCCAGCTGGCGGGCCGGCGCTACTACGGGCTGCTGTTCGCCTTCGACCTCGACGATCCGGCCGACGGCCGGTACACCTCGGTGCGCTTCGAGGTCACTCTCGACGGCGAGGCCGTGGCGGTACGGCTCGATCGCGACGGCGGCACGCTCGGCGTGAGCTACGGTGCCGGCCCGCCGTTGGCGCTGACACCCTCCGCCGACCGCGCGATCCACGCCGCCACGGCTCGCCAGGGCTGGCTGCTCCGGCTGGCGCCCCGCTCCGGCCGCCCCCGGGCCTGGTCGTTCGGCACCCAGCGGCGCCACTTCGGATGGTCGTACGAGGACCCGTCGGGCGCGATGTTCCTGCCGCTCACGTATGGCATGCACGCCCTGGTCGAGGTGCCGGCGTCCATGCGGGAACTGTCCGGCCGGATCGGTCTGGAGGTGGAGTTGGCCGGTACCTGGCGGAACCGGCCAGCGCGGCGGCACGCCACCCTCCAGGACTCGGTGCCGTTCCGCGAGGCGCTGCCGGGACCGGCCGCGTCGAGCGGAGCGGCGGTACGACTGTGCCTGGCCGCCGACGTGACCAGCTACAGCCGTCGACCGAACCAACTCGCGGAGCGAACCCAGTCCTGGCTGGTGCGGGTTCTGGCCGCCGCCCGTCGCTGCGCCGGTCTGGACGAGACGGCGGTGGTGATCCAGGGGCAGGGCGACGGGCAGTTCGCCGTCCTGCCGGTCGGCATCGACGAGTCGCAGGTGATCCCGGACCTGATCGGCGGCCTGGCCGACGCGTTGCGTCGGACCAACCACGGCCTGAGCCCCGCGGAACGGATGCGACTCCGCGTCGCGCTGCACCGTGGCCTGATGAAGCCCGCCGACAGCGGCTGGGTTGGCACCGCCGCGATCGCGGTGCACCGGATCCTCGACAGTCCACCGCTGCGTGCCGCGATCCGGGACAACCCGGCTGCCGACTACGTCCTGGGCGTGCCGGACCTGCTCTACCGGGACGTCATCTGGCACTCCACGCTTCCACCGCTGCCGCACGAGTTCGCCGAGATCACCATCGACCTGCCCGACAAGGGCTTCGTCGAACACGGCTGGCTGCACGTACCGCCGGGGCCCGGCCGATGACCGGGCGGGTCTTCGCGTTCCTGGTGGGGATCAACCACTACCTGGCCGTCAGCCCGTTGCAGGGCTGCGCCAACGATGTGGCCGCGGTAGCGGAGTTCCTCCGGGTACGCGCCAAGGGTGAACAGCCGCCGATGATCCGGCTGCTCTCGGACGGCGAGGCCACCCGCGCCGCCGTCGTCATGGGCCTGCGCGAACACCTGGGCCAGGCCGGACCGGGCGACACCGCCCTCTTCTGGTTCAGCGGACACGGCTCCTGGGCACCGCTGCCCGAGGAACTGTGGCACCTGGAGCCGTCCGGTCAGCTCCAGACGCTGATCTGCCACGACAGCCGACACGGCCAGGTTCCCGACCTCTACGACAAGGAACTCCTGCTCCTGCTCGACGGGATTGCCGCGAGCGGCTGCCACCTGGCGGTCGTACTGGACAGCTGCCATTCGCACGGCGCCAGTCGCAACCCGGTGCGCTACGTCCCGGCGCTGGAGACCCCGCCGGCCATCGAGCTGCTCCTGCCGGAGCTGCGCCGCGCCCTGGCCCGGCCGCCCGAGGAACGGATCGTGCTGGCGGCCTGCCGGGAGGATCAGACCGCCGTGGAGACCTGGGCGGACGGACGCGCGCACGGCCTGTTCAGCTGGTCGCTGCTGAACGCCATGCGCCGGCTCGGTCCGGCCGCGACGTACCGTGAGCTGCTGGTCGCGGCGCGGTGCGAAGTGGAACGCCGATCCTGGCACCAGGTTCCGCAGTTGGATCCGGTGACTCCCGGCATCGCCGACCAGCCCTTCCTGGGCGGGCAGATCATCCCGCCGGCCACCGGCATCCGGATGCGCCGGGTGCGCCGCGAGTGGGAGATCGACGCCGGTTCCTGCCACGGCCTGTCGCTCGGACCCGGCGCGGAGGACGCGCGGGTGGCGGTACCCGGACCGGAGTTGCGCGAGGCGCGGATCATGCGGGTCGAGCCCGGACGCAGCGTGGTCGAGGCGCTCGGCTGGGCTCCCGACGAGGACATCCAGTACCCCGTCGTGTTGAGCCGGGTCCCGATGCCGACGGTGACCGTGGCCGTCGGCGGCGCGTACCGGCCGGCGGCGGACCTGGTGCTGAAGGCGCTCGCGTCGGCGGGGCCCGGCGGGCGACCCTCGCCGCACCTCCGACCGGTCGAGGGCGACGGGGAGAGGACGACGGACCTGCTGCTGGACGCCGACCAACCGGACCGGGTGCGGGTCTGCGACGCGGACGGCGCGCCGCTCGGCGTCGAGTTGAACACCGGTCACGACGACGGCCGGCGAGCGGCTGCGGCCCTCGAACACCTGGCCCGCGTGCACCAGGTCAAGGCCCTGGTGAATCCCGTCTCCAGCCTGTTGGGAGCGGTTCGTGTGGAACTCGTCGAGACCAGACCGGGCGAGTTCAGCGTGCCCGCGCACCGGCCGCCTCTGCTGCCGGACGCGGACGGTGCCCTGCGCCTGCGCTACCGCCGGGAGCAGGGCGTCTGGGTGCCGCCGACGGTGTTCGTCCGGATGCGCAACGACAGCGACCGGCAGCTCTTCTTCGTCCTGATCAACATCACCGAGCGGCACCGGGTGCACGCCACCCTCTTTCCCGGCGACCACGTCGCACCCGGACGCGTCGCGGCGGCGCTCTCCGGTCGACCGGTCGAGTTCCGGCTGCCCGTCGGCGCGGCGGTGCAACCCGGCACGCGTACCCGGGACTGGCTGCTGCTGCTCGCGGCCGAGGAGCAGTTCAGCTCGTCGCCGTTCGAGCTGCCGGCGGTGGACGAGGTATGGCCCGGGCGGACCCGCGCACCGCTGGCCGTCACCGGTCTGCTCGGACGGCTCGGCCTGGCCGCGGTGCACCGGGACGCGGGAGCCGTCGACCCGGGCGCGTGCGACTGGGCGACGGTGGCGGTGCCGGTGGTCACCGAGGTGCCGGCCCGCCGCCGTACCGAGGCACCGCCGGGGCACCGATGATCGAGGACGATGAGGTACCCCTCGACGAGTGGATCGCCCGACTGAACGCGTACGTCGCGGACCCACCGGCCGGTGCGGACCTCGCCGAACCGGCCGGGCTGCTCGGTGCGGCGTACGTGGAACGCTACCAACGCGAACCGGACGAGACGTCGCTGCTGGCCGCCATCGCGGAGTTCGGTCGGGCGCTGGCCCGCGCCCCGCGGCACGAGCAGGTGCCGTACTGGCACTGGGGACTCGGCATCTGCCACGCCGAACGGGCCCGGCTCGGTGACGAGCCGGCCGACCACGAGGGTGCCGTCGGGCACCTGATGGCGGCGTACCGGGGCTGGCCGGCGGTCGACGCCGACCGGGACGGGGTGGCCGACGACCTGGTGGACGCGATCTGGCAGCGTTTCCTCTGGCGCTGCGCGGCTGAGGAGAACCCGGAGACCGCTGCCGAGCACCGGGACGAGGCGCTCACCGCGCTGGATGTGGTGCGCCAGGGCGGTGTGGACAGCGGTTACGCCCGGATGCTGCTCGGTGTGCTGCTGCTGGACCGCTACGACTACGGCGGGCAGACCGAGCAGGATCTGGACCGGGGCGTCGCGGTGCTCGCCGAGGCGCTGGCGGAGCTGTCGCCGGACACCACCCCGCACTACGCCTTCGCCTCCGCCGAACTCGTCGCGGCTCACCTGGAGACGGCGGGCCTGCGCGAGGACCGGACGAGCGTCGAACAGGCGATCACGGTGGCGGACCGGGCCCTGCCCGTCTGCGACCCGGACTCGTTCACCTGGGTGACGCTGCACCGTCACCAGGCCGAGGCGTACGCGATGCGGTGGGGCCTGGACGCCGAGCGGGCAGACCTCGACACAGCTGTCGCCCGCTGGCGCACGGTGTGCGCGAGGGATCCCGACCCCGCCTTCGATGTCGCGCTTGCCGAACTGCTGCACGAGACCGGAATCGACGCGGGTGACCTGGACCTCCTCGCCGAGGCGGTGGCCCTGCTGGAGAAGGCGTTGCCGTCGGTCCAGCGGCCCGGACCGGTATGGCGGCAACTGGGTGAGACGCACCTGGCGCGCTGGCAGCTCGCCTCGGCGCCGGAGACCCTCGATGCCGCCATCCGCTGTCTGGATCACGCCGTGGCCGAGGGCGGCCCGACCGACGAGGCGGTGGTGGCGCAGCTCCTTCGGCTCAAGGCCGCGAACAAACTGCTGGACCACGAGATCGACACGTACCCGGAAGCCGTCCCGCCCAGCCTGCCCCGGCTGCGGGAGATCCTAAACGAGGGCGACCAGCTACTGGACGACCTGGTCGCCACCTGCGACCCCAAGCGGGCAGCCTTCGCCGCCTGCCTGCTGCTCACCGAGTTCGCCTACGTCGGCGAACTGCCGGACCATCTCGACCTACCCAGGCAGCGGCGCCTGTTCGCGGTGGCCGGAGCGCCCGACGGTGACCTGCCGCCGGACGTGCTCGGCACGCTGGCGATGGCCGAAAGCATCGTGCAGCAGTTGGCCGAGGACAGCGCGTCGGGCCAGAGCCCGGACCGGGGCCTGCACGCGCTGCTGCGTGCGCACAAGGACGAGGCGTTCACCCTGGCCGATGGGAACGTGGCCCGGCTCATGCTGCCGGTCGCGCTTCAGGCACGGGCCGTCAAGTACGGGGATCTGCGTAGCCAGGACGCCGGCCGGTCGCTTGCGCAGGCGCTGGCGCAGGCGTACGAGACCACCGGCAAGGCCCGGCTGGATCTGCACCGCCGTGAGATGGACATCGCCCTCGCCCTGGCGGAAACGCTCACATCGGGCAGCCGAGGCGCCGCCCCGGGCCTGCGCCGGATGATCGGGCGTGCCCTCGCGCTACGGCGTGACCTCGTCGCCGCCCGAATGAAGACAAATCTCCTGGATCCGCTGATCCGCATCGGTCAGGACCTACTGATCCTCCTCACCGGCGAGGGAGAGGTTCGACCGCAGTCCCCGACGCCCCTGCCGCCCGGACCGCTGTCACACACGGTGTTCGTCTCGGTGCTGACCGGCGGAGTGCAGATCTGGGCGGGCAGCCAGCGTGGCGACCTGCCGCTGCTCCGACGGTGGGCAGCACACCTGGCCGACGCCGCCGGTCGGCTGGAACGGGGACACATCGTCCGCGTGACGACATTTATGCTCGCCGCGAAGGCGGAACTCGTCCCGGCGTTGATGGTTCGGGACCGCCGGGCCGCCGCCCGCGCCGTCGACCTGCTGGAGCAGGCGAAGACGGAGGTCGGCGCCGATGGCACGAAATGGACGATCCTGATGCGCGACCTCGCGTACGCCCTGCGCCTCGCCGGTGACCCCGACCGGGCGCGGACCCGGCGACTCGGGCTCGCCGCCCTGCACGGCCATGCCCGGCGGGTGCTCCTCCAGGCCGGTACGGACCACGCGATGGAGACCGCCCGGGAGGCCGCCACCGACGCGACCGCCGTCGTCCGGTGGTGCCTTCAGGACCAGGCCGACGACGACCTGGTCGCCGCCCTCGACGCCGGGCGCGGTCTCGTCCTACAGGCCGTCACCGCCTCCCGTACGGTGGCCGACCTGCTCGATGCGGCCGGGCAGGGCGAGTTGGCCACGCAATGGCGGCAGACCAGTGGACTGGGCCGCGACCAGCTCACCGGGGAGGTGCTCGGTGCGGTCGCCACCGCCGGAGAGATCCCCGACGACCTGCGGCTGCGGGTGATCTCCACGCTCGACGCCGAAGACCTGGCCACGCGCGGGCCGCTGGCACAGGCCCGCTCCGGCGAGATCGGTGCGACCCTCACCACCCTGGGTGCAGACGCGCTCGTCTACCTGGTGCCGGCCGCCCATCCGGTGCCGGGCCTCGCCGTGATCGTCTCCAACGCCGGTGAGGTCGATCTGCTCGAACTACCCGAGCTTGGCACCGGGGACGGCGCACCGGTACGGCGGCTGCTGCGGGCCGCGCTTGGCGCCGGCCTCACCGGTCCGGAGGACCGGTCGTCCCGAAACGCCGGATCGGAGGACCTGTCACTCCGGGATGCCGGGCCGGTCGGCGGGAGCCTGCCGCCCTCGGCGCGGAGCGGGATCGACGACCTGTGCCGATGGGCGTGGCGGGCCGCCATGCGCCCGCTGGTGGCCCGCCTGGGGCAGAGCCGGGCACCACGGCGGGTGGTGCTCGTGCCGATGGGTCTGCTCGGGTTGGTGCCGTGGCACGCCGCGTACCAGGAGACCCCGTCCGGTCGCCGGTACGCCGTCCACGACCTGGTCATCTCCTACACCCCCTCCGCTCGCCTGCTCGGCACGGCCGCAGCCCAACCCGTACGTCCCGTCCGTTCCGCCCTTATCGTCGGGGATCCGCTGGGTGACCTGCCATTCGCCGGCGTCGAGGCGCGGGCGATCCACCGACGCTTCCATCCCGAGGGCCGCTACCTCGGCGGACCCGATGCGGGGCCGGACCGGACCGCCCGGCGGGACGCCGTGCTGGACTGGGTGCGGGCCGCAGGTGCCGGTCCCTCCCTGCTGCACCTCGCCTGCCATGGGCGGATCGATCCGGTCCGTCCGGCAGATTCCCACCTGCTGCTGGCCGATGGCCGACTGCCGGCCCGGGAGTTGGTGGAGGTCTCCCGCCTCGCCGCACTCGAACTGGGACAGGTGTTCCTGGCCGCCTGCACCACGAACCTGGCCGGCGGGCTGCCCGACGAGGCGTTCAGCCTCGCCTCCGTGTTTCTCGCGGCTGGCGCGCAGACCGTCTTCGGCTCGTTGTGGTCGGTGCCGGACGTGGGCACCTCCCTGCTGATGTACCTGGTCCATCACCATCTCTACGTAAAGAACTGCCCGCCCGCGGAAGCGCTGCACCGCGCGCAGCTGTGGATGCTGGATCCGGATCGCAGCCCGCCCGAGGGGATGCCAGCCGAACTCGCCACCCAGTGCGCCCGTCCCGACAACGCCGATCCGCTGGCCTGGGCCGCCTTCACTCACCTCGGGCGATGAGTCCCGGCGAGCCGGCCGATCGCTCGGTGGGGTCCGGCCGGCGGCCGCGGGGCGGGCGTCCGCCGAGAGCCAGGCTCGTTGTCCGCATCGAGGGCGGAGATTCGTCGTACCTGTGGAGTAGACCGAGGGTGACCGATGGGCTTCGGCACGCCGGGCGGGATTGACCCGGCCCGCCGGACCGAACGAGAGGATGCACCGAATGAGCGACAAGCAACGAGCGATTCCGCCAGGCGGCCCGAGGACCGGCCGTGCCGCCGCCGCGCGACGCGAGGTGGCCGCATGACCGGCGTACGGGTGCTGGTCGGCACCCGCAAGGGCGCGTTCATCCTGACCTCGGACGGCCGGCGCGGCGACTGGACGGTCGACGGCCCGCACTTCGGCGGCTGGGAGATCATGCACCTGACCGGGTCGCCGGCCGACCCGGACCGGCTCTACGTCTCGCAGTCCGGTGGCTGGTTCGGCCAGCTGATCCAGCGCTCCGACGACGGCGGCCGCAGCTGGGCCACGGTCGGCAACGACTTCGCCTACGCAGGCGACGTCGGCGACCACCTGTGGTACGACGGCACGCCGCGCCCGTGGGAGTTCAAGCGCATCTGGCACCTCGAACCGTCCCGCGACGACCCCGACACCGTGTACGCGGGCGCCGAGGACGCCGCCCTCTACGTCTCCACCGACGGTGGCCAGAAGTGGACCGAGCTGACCGCGCTGCGTACCCACCCGACCGGGCCGTCCTGGCAGCCCGGCGCCGGCGGTCTCTGCCTGCACACGATCATCCTGGACCCGGTGCACCCCGGCCGGATCTACACCGCCATCTCGGCGGCGGGCGCGTTCCGCAGCGACGACGCCGGTGCCAGCTGGTCGCCGATCAACAAGGGGCTGCGCTCGGGGGAGATCCCCGACACCGACGCCGAGGTCGGCCACTGCGTGCACCACATCGCCCAGCACCCGTCCCGGCCGGACACGCTCTTCATGCAGAAGCACTGGGACGTCATGCGCAGCGACGACGCCGGGGAGCACTGGCGCGAGATCAGCGGCAACCTTCCGTCGGATTTCGGGTTCCCGATCGCGGTGGACGCCAACGACCCCGAGACGATCTACGTCGTGCCGATCAAGAGCGACTCCGAGCACTACCCGCCGGAGGGCCGGCTACGCGTCTACCGCAGCCGCACCGGCGGCGACGAGTGGGAGCCGTTGACCACCGGCCTGCCGCAGTCGCACTGCTACGTCAACGTGCTCCGGGACGCGATGGCGGTCGACACGCTGGATCCCTGCGGCATCTACTTCGGCACCACCGGCGGGCAGGTCTACCACTCGGCCGACGGTGGCGACAGCTGGGCGCCGATCGTCCGGGACCTGCCGGCCGTACTCTCCGTCGAAGTCCAGGTGTTGCCGTGATCCGGGTGGTCCTCCCGGCCCATCTGAAGAACCTGGCGAAGGTCACCGGCGAGGTACGCGTCGAGGTGGCCGGCCCGGAACCGGCCACCCAGCGTCGGGTGCTGGACGCCCTCGAGGCGCGCTATCCGATGCTGCTCGGCACCATCCGGGACCGGCACAGCGGCAAGCGCCGCGCCTTCGTCCGCTTCTACGCCTGCGAGGAGGACCTCTCCAACACCGCGCCGGACGCGCCCCTGCCCGAACGGGTCGTGGCCGGCGAGGAACCACTTATCATCCTCGGTGCGATGGCCGGCGGCTAACCGCCGGCACCGGCGCTCAAACGCCGCGCGCGAACAGGGCCAGGCGTACCCGATTCGGGCTGCCGGTCTTGGTCATCAGGCTGGTGATGTGGGTCTTGACCGTGGTGACGCCGATGTGCAGCCGTTCGGCGATCTCCGCGTTGGAGAGCCCCTCGGCCACCAGGTCCAGGACCTCCTGTTCGCGCGTGGTCAGCCCGTCGACGGGCGGCGGTGCCTCGACGCGGGCGTGCACCGCGCGCTGCACCAGGCGCCGCAGCACCTCCGGGCTGAACGGGCTGTCGCCGGAGGCGGCCCGGCGGATGCCGTCCAGCAGCTCGGTGGGGGGTGCGTCCTTGAGCAGGAATCCGCAGGCACCGGCGGTCAGCGCGGGATAGAGGTGGTCGTCGTCGCCGAACGTGGTCAACACCAGCACCCGGGTGCCGGGCCGGTCGGCGAGCACCCGACTGGTCGCGGTGATCCCGTCGACGCCCGGCATGCGCAGGTCCATGACCACCACGTCCGGCCGTAGCCGGGCGGCGAGGGCGATCGCCTCGCGGCCGTTGTCGGCCTCACCGACGACCTCGATGTCCGGCTGGGCGTCGCAGAGCATGCGCAGGCCCGCCCGGATCAGATGCTGGTCGTCGACGAGCAGGACGCGGATCATGTCGACTCCAATCGAGCGGGGGAGGAGGGCGGGGCGGTTCGGGCGGGAGCGGGGGCGGCAGGTAGGACGGTACGCACCCGCCAGCCCGCACCGGCCGGTCCCACCTCCAAGCGGCCACCGAGGACCTCGACGCGCTCCCGCATCCCGGTGATGCCGTGACCACCACCGGACGGCACCGAGGCCGGCACCCGGCCCCGACCGTCGTCGGTCACCTCCCAGTGCACCGCCCCGTCGACCAGCCGGACCGACAACCGGGCCAGCGCGGACGCGCCGACGTGCTTGGCCACGTTGGTCAGCGACTCCTGGGTCAGGCGCAGCACCGCCAGCCCCCGTACCGCGTCGATCGAACCGATCGCCGGGTCGATCTCGGCCTCCACTGTGATCCCGGCCTGGCGGGCCCGGTCGACCGCCGTGCCGAGGGCGGCCGGCAGCGCCGAGGGCTCGATCGCGGTCAGCGCCGCGTCGCCGCGTACGCCGTCGGGGTCGCGCAGCACCGCGACCAGCCGACGCAGGTCGGCCAGGGCCGCGGTGCCGGTCGCGTGTACGTCGTCGAAGACCTCGTCCACCCTCGGGTCCAGCTCGGTCAGCACGTGCCGGGCCACGCCCACCCGGAGCACCATCGAGGCCACGTGATGCGCCACCACGTCGTGCAACTCCCGGGCGATGGCGCTGCGTTCGTCGGCCCGGGCCGCCCGGGCCTCCGACTCGCGCCGGCGCTGTTCCTCCGCCGCCCGCTGCCGCGCCTGCTGCGACAGTTCCCGGTTGGCCCGGATGAGCAGGCCGAGCAGCAGCGGGAGGCCGACCTCCACCAGCAGCCCGGCCGCCCCGGCGAGAAAGCGGGGGAGCGGATCGCCGACCGAGTCGATCATGTCGACCGCGGCCAGCAGGCCGGTGGCCAGCCAGATGGTCCGGGTCCGCTCGGCCCGCATGGTCAGTTCGAGCAGCGCCCAGCTGGCACCGACCTGGTTGATCGTGCAGTCGTCGAGCCGGAGGATGGCGACGGCCAGCAACGCGGTCTGCGTGAGCAGGTTGGCCAGCGGCCGGCGGTGCAGCGTCAGCCCGGCGGCGAAGGCACCCACCGCGAGGATCAGCTGGTCGGTGGTCGGCCTGCCCTGGAGGACGAAGAGCAGGTATCCGACGCCGGCGAGAATGACAAGCACCATCCGCACCAGGCTGTCGCGTACGTCGACCAGCCGCCCCGCCCAGCTCACGGTGATCAGCCTAGGCCGGTTCGGGTGTCGTGGCGACCGCCGGCCGGAAGGGTGCGGCCACCGCGAACGTCAGCGTGAACAACAGCTCGTTCATGCCGCGAGCGCCACCTCGGGGCGGCGAGCCCGGCTCAGTACCAGGGCACCGGCGGCCACGGTCGCCACCACCAGTGCCGCCGCGACGGCCAGGGTGAGCGCGTCCGGTCGCAGCAGCGACTGCCCGCGCAGCGCCTGCCAGGTCAGCAGAATCGTCAGCCCGCCGTACCCGCCGCCCGCGACCAGCAGCAGCCGCGCCCGGGTGACGTTGTCCAGGCGGTCGCCGAGGAACCGACCCAGCAGGAGCGCCAGGATCGGCAGCACCTGCAACGCGTGCAGCCCCACGAAGTGGCCGATCCGCAGGTCGCCGCCGGTGGTGCTCCAGCCGACCAGCGGCAGCCCGGGACCACCGTCGGGCACCCCCACGCTGTGCGCCCCGGCGATCCCCTCCACCGCCGGCGCCTGACCGGGCAGCACCATCGGGATCGCCACCAGCATGCCGAGCGCCGTCAGAGCCAACCCGAGCCCGATCGCGTACCGGCTGGCCCGGTCCGCGACCGGCTGCCGCAGCACCACCATCCCGAGCACGAGATGCGCCACGAAGAGCACCATGATCGCGGTGCCCATCAGCTGCCACAGCACGGCGTTCAGCGGGCTGGTCGCGTTGTAGTGGCTGGTCTGCCCGCGCAGCACCTGCCCGACGACGACGATCATCTCCACCACACCCATCGCCACCACGACGGTGCCCGCCCACTCCGCGATCCGGCTGCGCCGCCGCAGCAGCGAGAGCAGCCAGGCCAGGGTGAGGCCGTACAACGCCAGGGAGACCGAGAACTTGAACGGCTTGAGCCAGATCGGTGCCCCGGTGAGCACCCGCTCGTCGGCGAAGATGCCGACGGCGGAGACGACGGCGAGCCCCGCCATCGCCCAGACGAAAACCATAAGCGGACGGTGCCAGGCACCTGCCTGGCGTACAAAACTGGTCATGCCTGTAGATGCTGGTCGGCGCTCCGGCGCGGCGCGCCCACCCGCGAGCCCAAGCTCCGCCCCCCGGTCGGAGCCCCATCTCCTACCCCGGTAGGAGATGAAAGGAAGGGCCCCTTGTTAACGCCTCGTGCATAGGAGGGGCCCCCTCTTAACAAGAGCCTCGACGGGAGCTGAGCCTCGACCGGTCGCCCCGACCGATACGGTCGGGTGACGACGGGCGAGCCGCGAGCGGCGATGATGGCGGGGTGACCACGGCAGACGAATGGTCCGAGGGTGCCGAGCCGGTGACCACGGCGGACGAATGGTCCGAGGGTGCCGAGCCGGTGACCATCCGCGCCCGCACCCGAGCCCTGCGGCTCGCGGTGGCGATTCCCCTCGCGGTGGTGGGCGGTCTGCTCCTGTCCCTGTGGGTGATCATGCTGATCTACTGGTCGCCCGCGCTCACCGGTCCGGGTGCCGAGCCGTGCGATCCCGCCGTCCACGGGTGGGGGGCCTGCTGGCGTCCGGAGCAACGGACCTTCTGGCTCGTGGCCGCCGCTGCGGGCCTGTCGGCTACCGCCTGCCTCGTGATCTCGCTGATCCGGCTGTCCCGAGCCTGCCGCTGGTGGCCGTGGCCGGTGGCGACGGCGGTGCTCCTTGCCGCCTGTCACCTGGCGCTGGGGCGGATCTCCTGAAGCGTGGCAGGGCGAGACGCCAAGGGAGAGCCCGCCGAGCAGGCGCCTGGTAACGCGGGGACCTCCACCCTCCACTGTGGTCTTCGCCGAGGAGTTGCGCACCTAAGCGGTGCTGGCCGGCCTCCGCGCCGGTCGGAGCCGGCTCGCCGGGTCGGCCTCCGTCGCTCTGCACCTCACCGCCACGGTGGGCGGCCGGGTCGCGGGAGTCGGCGATCGGCTGCCCTCCGGCGGCCAGCCGATCACGGTACGCGTGCAGGTTGCCGGCGTGCCGTCCGGCACCATCAGCCCGCGCACTGAGCGCGGCGTCGTACGCCGTGAACTGTTGTCCGCCAAGGGTTCGGGCGGCCTCGAAGGGTTGACCTGACTCTGGGGCTTGGCGCTCGGCGGCATCATCCGGTGCGCGAGAAGCGCCGTCCATGATCGACAAATGATCTGATGAATAACCTTCTCCGGGCGGTTTCCTCAGGAGACAGTCCTTGACCTCGCATGATCGAGGTGCATAACATCAGATGTATGTGAGGTGTCTAACACGTCTCTGCGTCGAGGGAGTTTCCCGAGTATGACGAATCGATCAATTCTGCGAGCCGCCACGGCTCTGACAGCCAGCGGGGCGCTCGGCCTCGGACTGCTGACCGGGCCACCGGCCGGGGCGACCCCCCGCGCCGAGGCGCCCTCGTCACCGCCCGGCAAGACCGTCACCTACGAACCGACCTGGGAGTCGGTGAACCAGCACGTCGCCTCGCCAGAGTGGTTCAAGGACGCGAAGTTCGGCATCTACTGGCACTGGGGTGCCTTCACCACTCCGCAGTACGGGCACGAGTGGTACGGCCGCGAGATGTACAACAACGGTAGCGGCATCAACAACCACCACCGGGCCACCTACGGCGACCCGCAGACCGAGTGGGGCTACGAGAAGTTCATCGACGGTGGAGTCGACAAGGCCGGCAACCACGTCCAGTTCAAGCCGGTCCTCAAGTCGGAGGGCGGCAAGTTCGACCCGGACGAGTGGGCCCGCCTCTTCAAGGAGGCCGGAGCGCGCTTCGGTGGCCCGGTCGCCGAGCACCACGATGGCTACTCCATGTGGGACAGCGAGGTCAACGAGTGGAACTCCGCTGACCGTGGCCCCAAGCTGGACCTGCTGAAGATCTTCGCGGAGGCGATCCGCAAGCAGGACATGAAGCTGCTGGTGGCGATGCACCACTCGTTCAACTACAACGGGTTCTTCCGGTTCGTCGCCCCGCAGTCCGACCCGAGCCTGCGCAAGCTCTACGGCCAGCTGCCCCGCGAGGACGCCGACCAGCTCTGGTTCGACAAGCAGAAGGAAGTGATCGACCAGAGTCAGCCGGACATCATCTGGAACGACTTCGGTCTCGACAGCCCCGGCTACTGCCACGGCGACCCAGGGCCCTGCGCCGTGGACGAGCAGCAGCGCCTCAACTACCTGGCCTACTACTTCAACCAGGCCGAGAAGTGGGGCAAGGAGGTGGTGACGACCTACAAGCACTTCGACGGCGGCTTCGACAACCGCAGCGCGGTCGAGGACTACGAGCGCGGCGGGCCGGCGGACATCGTCCGCCCGTACTGGCTCACCGACGACGCCATCTCGTCGAGCAGCTGGAGCTACACCACGGGCATCGGTTACTACTCGTCGCAGCAGATGATCCACGCCCTGATCGACCGGGTCAGCAAGAACGGCAACATGCTGCTGAACGTCTCGCCGACCCTGGAGGGGGAGATCCCGCAGGGGCAGCGGGACGTGCTCCACGACATCGGCGACTACCTCGGTCGATACGGTGAGTCGATCTACTCCACCCGGGCCTGGGACATCTACGGCGAGGGTCCGACCAAGATGGGCGGCGGCTCGTTCGTCGCACCCAAGGTCGGCACCAACACCGACATCAGGTTCACCCGGAACAAGAAGGACGACACGCTCTACGCCACGGTGCTGGGCTGGCCGGGGGACAACCAGGTCCTCAACATCACCACCCTGGGCTCGGACACCACCAACCTGGCTGACCTGAAGAAGGTCGAGCTGCTCGGTAGCAGCCCGAAGAAGACGATCAACCTGACCAAGAACGTACGCCAGGAGCCGGACGGCCTGAAGGTGACGATGCCGGGACAGCGCCCGGTCGCGTCGTCCGCGTACGTGCTCAAGCTCTCCTTCAAGAAGGGCATCCCGACCCCGCGCCCCGCCGCCGACGGCGCGAGCGTCTACCAGGACAAGGGCTTCCGGGGCGTCAGCGCGCTGCTGGCCCCGGGGGAGTACACCACGGCCGAACTGGCCGACCTGGGCCTGAAGCGCACCAAGCTCTCCTCGGTGCACGTCGCGCCCGGTACGGCACTGGTCCTCTACCCCGGCGACAACTTCACCGGTACGCCGACCAGCTACACCAGCTCGGTTCAGGCCCTGCCGAAGAAGACAGCGGTGGGTTCGATCCGGGTCGTCAAGGACCTAAGCAAGCCATTCGTGGTGACGAACGTGACGAACAGCTTCGCGCTCGACACCGACTCCGGCGGCAGCGGTAGCCCCGTGAAGCAACAGGCTCCCGACGGTAGTGCCGAACAGGAGTGGAAGCTGACCGAGAAGGCCGCCGGCTACCACGAGATCGCCAACCCCGCCACCGGCTTGGTGATCGACGGGCTGGGGCTCGGCAGCGGGACCTTCGTCCAGCAGGTGACGGCCACCGGGGCGGACAGCCAACTGTGGCGCCTGGTGAGCGTCGGCGCAGGTGTGTACCAGTTCGTCAACAAACAGACCGGGCTCGCGCTGGACAGCGGCGGCAACGTCCCAGCGGGCTCGTCGCTGAAACAGTGGACCGTCGACAGCAGCCCCAACCTCCGGTGGCATCTGACGGCCGTGACCGGCTAGTTCAGGTCGACGTGCAGGCGGCGGCGGACCCCGGTCCGCCGCCGCCAAAGGTCCCGGCCGGAGGGGTCTGCCAGCCCTGACCCGAATGCCCAGCTCAGCCATACCGTGAATGGGTAGCCGAGCAGAGGAGGTCGTGATGCGGGCCTGGCAGGTGAGTGACGTGATGACCAAGGACGTCGCCACGGTGACGGAGGAGACCGCGTACCGGAAGATCGTCGATGTTCTTGCGGAGCGGCGGGTGAGCGCGGTGCCGGTGGTCGACGACTTCGGGTACGCGCGCGGTGTGGTCTCCGAGGGGGACCTGCTGCACAAGGTGGAGTGGATGGGCGAGCCGGACGAGCGCCGCGTCTTCGAGCGGCCCAGTCGTCGTAAGGCTCGGCGCAAGGGCGCGGCGGGGATCGCGCGGGACCTGATGACCGCGCCGGCGGTGACCGTCTTCCCGCACACCTCCCTGGTGGCCGCCGCCCGGCTGATGGACCGCGAGCAGGTCAAACGACTGCCGGTGGTGGACGACCTCGGTCGGGTGGTCGGCATCGTGACCCGCGGCGACCTGTTGCGCGTGCATCTGCGCTCCGACGCCGACATCCGCGACGACGTGGTCCAGGAGGTGCTGCGCCGGGTGCTCGCGGTGCGCGACGGCACGGTCCGGATCGAGGTACGCGACGGTGTGGTGACCATGACCGGCCGCCTGGACCGCAGCTCCGCGGTCGACATCGCGGGGCGGCTCGCGGCACGCATCGCCGGTGTGGTCGAGGTGGTCAACGAGTTGGGCTACGACTTCGACGACCGTGACCTGCCCGCGTCGCCGTCCTTTCCCGTGCAGCCGATGCGGGTCGCCTGACCTGGACCACCATGGCAATGCATCGAAGAACATCACTTGAAATAGTTTTATTTCGAAACTAAGGTGGGCGGCGAACAGGGGTTATCTACCTGGAAGGAGGCGCGCCATGCGCCTTGTCCGCTCAGTCGTCACCGTCGCGACCGCAGCTCTGCTCGCTGCCACGGCTGCGGTCCTGCCTGCCGCGCCCGCACAGGCGGCCGTCTGGTCCTCATCCGACCGGTGGGGCACCTGGAGCAGCGGCGGTTACACCCTGTACAACAACATCTGGGGCAACGGCTACGGGCCGCAGACGATCACGGCCAACTCGCCAAGCAACTGGTGGGTCTGGGCCAACCATCCCAACACCGGCGGGATCAAGTCCTACCCGAACGCCACCCGCTACATCGGCCGGCGGGTCAGCCAGCTGGGCAACGTCACGAGCAGCTTCAACGTCACCGTCCCGACCAGCGGGGTCGCCTTCACCACCTCGTACGACATCTGGACCACCGACCACGCCCACGAGATCATGCTGTGGATGAACAAGTACGGTCCGGTCGGGCCGTTGGGCAGTTACCAGACCCGGGCCACCGTCGGCGGGCACACCTGGGACGTCTACCGGGGCTCCAACGGCGCCAACCAGGTCTACTCGTTCATCCGCACCAGCAACACCAACGCCGGCACGGTCAACGTCACGGCGGTGGCCCAGTGGATCCGGAACCGGGGCTGGTTCGGTGACGTGACCATCGGCGACGTGCAACTCGGCTACGAGATCACCTCGTCCGCCGGCGGCAAGACCTTCACCACCAACTCCTTCTCGGTCAGCGGCTGAGGGCGTCAGCCGCTGACCGAGCCCGACCGCACCACCCGATCGGCAAGGAACTCCTCCCAGGTCAGGGTGCCCTTCGTGGCGCCGTCGCGAGCCAGGTTGGCGCCGGCCCGGTAGGCGCGCCCGGCCTGGCCGGGGAGTCGTACGGGCAGCAGCAGCCGCCGCCTGCCGGTGGCGCGCAGGTAGCTGCAGATCAACTCGTCCATCCCGTACGTCTTCGGCCCGGCCAGGTCGGGCACCAGGCCGGCCGGCGCGGCCAGCGCCAACTCGGCGACCCGGGCGGCGACCTCGCGACCGTCGACCGGTTGGAGTCGCATCCCGGGCGCCGGGATGATCGGCAGGGCCGACATCTTCCGCACCAGGGTCAGGGTCAGTTCGTGGAACTGCGCGGCGCGCAGCGTCGTCCACGGCACACCGGAGTCGGCGATCGTCTTCTCGGCGACCAGCTTGTTGCGCAGCCAGGCGAGCGGGACCCGGTCGGCCCCGGTGACCGAGATGAAGACCAGGTGCCGGACGCCGGCCAGCCGCGCGGCCCGGGCGACGGTACGGGCGAGTTCGTCGTCGCCCCGCTGCCCGCCGGCCAGGTGCAGGACGATCTCGGTGCCCGGGACGAAGGCGTCGTCGACGCCGACGCCGGTGGCCAGGTCCCCGGCGACGTGCTCGACTCCGGGCGCGGCGGGACCGCCCCGGCGGCTGAGGATCCGTACCGGGTGGCCGGCCGCGCGGAGCAGTGGGGTGACCAGGCGGCCCAGGGTGCCGGTGCCGCCGGTGACCAGGATCGGTGGATTCATGGAACCTCCCTGTCGTCGCCGAACCTGGGGCGCTGCCCATCGGCCGGCTACCGTTCGTGGTTTCGCCGGGTCGACCCCGCCCGGCCGGGGAATGTGACCGCAGTGATCCAGGTCACCTCGGGTCACATCGGCGGGCCCGGCGGGGTCGAACGGGTGGAGCCGAGACCGGAAGGGGAGTGGCATGGGTGGGTCCGCCTGGCTGGCCGAGCGATTCGAGGCGGAGCGTGCGCACCTGCGGTCGGTGGCCTACCGGATGCTCGGTTCCCTCGGCGAGGCCGACGACGCCGTGCAGGAGACCTGGTTGCGGCTGTCCCGCGCCGACCCCGATGAGCTGGACAACGTGGCGGCCTGGCTGACCACGGTGGTCGCCCGGGTCTGCCTGAACACGCTGCGTACCCGCCACCGGCGCCGGGAGGAACCCCTCGACGTCCGGGTACCCGATCCGTTGGTCGCCCCGGCCGGCCCCGACGATCCCGAGCACTCCGCCGTGCTGGCCGACTCGATCGGCCTGGCGCTGCTGGTGGTCCTCGACACGCTCACCCCGGCGGAGCGGCTCGCCTTCGTCCTGCACGACATGTTCGGGATGCCGTTCGACGAGATCGGCCCGATGGTCGACCGGTCACCGGCCGCCGCCCGGCAGTTGGCCAGCCGGGCCCGGCGCCGGGTCCGCGGCCAGGCCCCGAGCCCGGACCCCGATCTCGCCCGCCAGCGCGAGGTGGTCGACGCGTTTCTCGCTGCCGCCCGCGAAGGCGACCTGGCCGGGCTGGTCGCCGTGCTGCACCCGGACGCGGTACTGCGCTCCGACGGCGGCGCCAGCCGGACCCGCCACACCACCGTGATCGCCGGTGCCCGCGAGGTCGCCGCCCAGGCCACCATGTTCGGTCGGTTCTCCCCGTTCGCCCGACCCGCGGTGATCAACGGAGGCGCCGGGGTGGTCGTCACTGCGGGCCGGCAGCCGCTGTCGATCATGGCATTCACCATCACCGGCGGGCTGATCGCCGAGATCGACGTGATCGCCGACCGGGACCGCCTCAGTCGGCTGGACCTGACCGCGTTCACGGCCTGACCACCTGCCCGGGGCGCGGGGCAGGGCCGTCGGGCGGGCGACGCCGGCACCGGCACGGGGCGGTGCCGGCGTCGCCCGCGGACCTCACGGCACCGGCCGGGCAGCCGGCACACCGCGCGCCGGGCTCAGCGCAGCGAGGCGTACGCCAGCGGGGCGCTGACGCCGTCCCAGCTGCCGGTCAACGTGGCACCGGCCGGGGTGCTGCCGGGGCTGCCGGGGCGTCGGACCACGGCGAGCTCCACGGTGTCGGTGACGATCACCGTGGGGTCGCCGTCCACCACCCGTCGCACGGCCGCGACGCGCGGGACCTCGGCACTGCCGGCGGCGTCGGTGTCGATGTCCATGCTGGGCGGACGCACCTCACGCGCGCCGTCGATCTCGAAATACTCCTGGGCCTGGCCGCTGCCGGCGAGAATGGCGTCGGCAAGTGCGGCGGCGTACACCGGGTCACCGCAGGCGTCGTAGACCCAGCGGGTGCCCAACACCGAGTGCTCCACGGTGCCCACCAGCCATTCCTCGGCGCCGTCGCGCGGAGCGCCATGGTAGGTCAGCGGCACCTGGTGGACCGGGCCGGTGCCGGCGCGGACGAGGAGCGTCTCGATGCCGACCTCTCCGGCCGGGTCGTCGAAGCGGTACGCGGCCACGCGCGCCACCTCGGCGTCGGTGTCGCCCTGGTACCAGTCCCGGCCGGGCAGCCAGGTCGCCAACAGTTCGAGCTTGGTGGGGCGGATTTCCGCGCGGTGCAGCAAGGCCATGCGCGGCATCGTACGTGGTGGCTCGCCGCACCGGCGGTGGTCAGGCCGGGTGCGGCACGGGGCCCAGATTCTGCTCCCAGATCGCGGACATCTCGTCGAAGGCGTGTTCCATGATCTGCACCATCGCGTGCCGGGCGGCGTCACCGTCGCCGCGCTGGATGGACTGGGCGACGTCGGCGTGCAGCTGGAGTGCCTGCTCGTGCGGATGGTGCGGCATCAGATGGTAGTGGTGACGGCCGGTCAGCACCTCGGCGACCAGATCCTGGAGCTTGACGAACATCTCGTTGCCCGAGGCGCGCAGCACCCGCCGATGGAACTCGATGTCCAGGCCCAGGAAGCGCTCCTCGTCGCCGGCCTTGCCGGCGGCCCACATCTTGGCGGCGAGGCCGACCAGGTCGCTCGCCTCGTCGTGGTCGACCCGGTGCGCGGCGAGCCAGGCGGCGTGCGGCTCCACCGCGGTACGCAGCTCGGTGATCGAGCGTAGCTGGGCGATGCGTCCGGCCGAGGCCAGCCGCCAGCGGATGACCTGGGGATCGAAGACGTTCCAGTGATTGGCCGGGCGGATCATGACGCCGACCCGCCGACGGGTCTCGATGAAGCCCATCGACGCGAGCACCCGCAGCACCTCGCGGATCACCGACCGGGACACCGCGTAACGATCGACCAGTTCGTCGATGTTGAGCACGGAGCCCGCCGCCACCTCACCACCGCAGATGGCGGTGCCGAGGTGGTCGAGGACACGTCCGTGTAACCCGGCCTCGGCAGGGGCGGTCTGGGCGGGTGCGGCCACCCCTGGGGAGGTCAGATCCACAGGTGGATCATATCAGTTGGGTCTACCCCTTGTATAAGTCTGCTTTTTCGGCCTAGCATCCGGACGTTAAGCGGATGTAACAGGCCGAGGTCACGCCCCGTCCCCCCGAGGCGCTGGCCAGGACAGAAGGAGAGACGGACGTGGGACGTCGATCAATAGTTGGGACATCTCTGGCGGTGGTCGCCGCCATGACCCTCTCCGCCTGCGGCGGCGGTGAGGACAGCGGTGCCTCGGACACCGTGCGGGTGACGCTTGTCAACCACGTCTGGACCGAGAACATCCGGGCGGCCCTGCCCGAGTTCGAGCAGCAGACCGGCCTCAAGGTCGAGGTGACCCAGCTCGGCGAGGACCAGCTCTCGGACCAGTACAACGTCAAGCTCAACGCCGGCTCCAGCGACATCGACGTGATGATGTACCGGCCGCTCCAGGAGGGCCGGCTGTTCGCCAAGAACAAGTACCTCGCCGACCTGACCGACAAGGCGAAGGAGAACGCCGACTTCGACTTCGGCGACTTCCAGGAGGCGCCGGTGAGCGCCACCACCTACGACGACAAGGTGGTCGGCATCCCGATCATCACCGAGCAGCAGGTGCTCTACTACCGCAAGGACCTGCTGGAGAAGTCCGGCTTCAGCGCCCCGCCGGCCACCCTCGACGAGCTGAAGACCCAGGCCGCGAAGATCCAGGCCGACAACTCCGGCGTCGCCGGCTTCGTCTCCCGGACCGGTAAGGCCGCGGCCGTCACCCAGTTCTCCAGCTTCCTGTACAGCTTCGGCGGCGACTTCGTCGACGGCGAGGGCAAGGCCGCGGTCAACACCGAGGCCGCCAAGCAGGCGTACGCGTACTACGGCGGGCTGCTGCGCGAGCACGGCCCGGCCAACATCAGCACCGACATGAGCTGGTCCGAGGCGATGGCGATCTTCACCCAGGGGCAGGCCGCCTTCTACACCGAGGCGAACTCGCTCTACAAGAACGCCACCGACCCGGGCAAGTCGAAGGTCTCCGAGACCGTCGGGTTCGCGCCGTTCCCGGCCGGCCCGGCCGGCTCGAAGCCGTACAACATCCCCTCCTGGGGGCTGGCCATCAACGAGGCCTCGGAGAACCAGACCAACGCCTGGAAGTTCATCGAGTGGGCGGCCGGCAAGGAGCAGACGCTGGAGCAGCAGAAGGCCGGCGTGCCAGGTGCCCGCACCTCCGTCTGGGAGAACCCGGAGGGCATCGCCACCTACCCGAAGGACATGGCCGACGCGATCACGGTGAGCCTCGCCAACGGCGTGGGCCACGACCGGCCGCTTGTCGAGCGGGTGGCGCAGGCCCGGGAGATCGTCGGACAGCCGATCGTCGACGCCATCACCGGCAGGGACGCCGCGGCCTCCGCCGACGCCGCCAACGAGGGGTTCCAGAAGTTCCTGGACGACGAGGCCCGCTAAGTCCGGGCGCGGGGGTGGTGGGCCGCACGGCTCCGCCACCCCCGTCCGGCCTCCCCACCACGGAGATCTGATGTCAGCTGTAACCGCCCCCAGCCGGACGCCTCGCGGTGCCGGTGTCATGCCCGACACGCCCGGTTGGGCGCGTTGGGCCAACGACCATCGCAAGTGGCTCTTCGCGGCCCCGGCCATGGCCTTCGTCGCCGCGCTGATCATCTTTCCGCTCGCCTGGACCCTGTACCTCAGCCTCACCGACTCCTCGGGCTCCGTGCGCGCCGAGTCGGAGTTCATCGGCTTCCGCAACTACCTGGACGTGCTCAGCGACACCGACCGGTTCTGGCCCGCCGTGGGGCGGACCGCCGCGTTCACCGGCGTCGCGCTCTTCTTCGAGGTAGTGCTCGGCATGGCGATCGCGCTGCTGCTGTGGCGGCCGTTCCGGGGCGAGAAGTGGGTCCGGGTCGCCATCCTGCTGCCGCTGGTCGCCACCCCGGTGGCCGTCGGCATGATGTGGCGGCTCATCTTCGATCCCAACATCGGTCTGGCCAACCAGGCGCTCGGTTGGGTCGGCATCGGCCCGCAGCCGTGGCTGGCCGGGCAGCACACCGCGCTGCCCACCACGATCTTCATCGACATCTGGCAGTGGACGCCGATGGTGGTGCTGATCCTGCTCGCCGGCCTGACCTCGCTCTCCGACGAGCCGCAGGAAGCGGCGATGATCGACGGCGCGAGCGCCTGGCAGCGCTTCCGGCACGTCACGCTGCCGCTGCTGATGCCCACCGTGATCGTCGCGATCCTGCTGCGCGGCATCGACGCGCTGAAGACCTTCGACATCCTCTACGCCACCAAGGGCCGCGGTGGCGGTTCCTTCCACGAGGTGGAGACCCTCAACGTGTACGCCTACGGCCTGAGCTTCGACTACAACGAGTACGGCCTCTCCTCGACGGTGCTGATCCTGTTCTTCCTGATCATCATCGCCTCGATGTGGGCGCTCACCGCCCGGCGTAAGGAGGGCAAGCGATGAAGCCCCGCACCGGGTTCCGGGTGTTCCGCGCGGTGGCGCTTGTGGTCGTGGTGCTCGCGCTGGTGGCGCCGCTGCTCTGGATGGTCGCCGCGTCGTTCAAGACCAACGTGGACATCTACGACTCCAGCAAGGCGCTGGTCTTCACGCCCACGCTCGACAACTACGGCACCGTCATCCAGCAGGCCAACTACGTGCAGTTCATCGTCAACAGCCTCTGGGTGGCCTTCGCGGCGACCGTGTTGTCGCTGCTGCTCGGCGTGCCGGCCGCGTACTCGATGAGCCGGTTCAACATGCGCAAGTCGGCGCTTGTGGTGCTGATGGCCCGGGTCATCCCCGGTGTCTCGCTGCTGGTGCCCTGGTACTACGTCTTCTCGAACCTGCGCATGGTCGGCGGGTTCAGCGTGCTGATCCTGAGCCACATGTTCGTCTCGCTGCCGCTGATCGTCTACATCATGATGGGCTTCTTCGACGGCCTGCCGGACGAGCTGGAGGAGGCGGCGCTCGTCGACGGTCTGACAAACATCGGCGCCTTCCGGCGGATCACGCTGCCGCTCTCCATCCCGGGCATCGCCACCGCCGGCATCCTCTCCTTCATCTTCTCCTGGAACAACTTCATGTTCGCCCTGGTGCTCTCCGGCGCGGACACGAAGACCCTGCCCGTGGCGATCTTCGACTTCGTCGGTTACGCCAGCATCGACTGGGGCGGCCTGATGGCGGCGACCACAGTGGTCACCCTGCCGATCATGGTCATCGCCCTGTTCGTGCAGAAGTACATCGTCTCGGGACTCACCGCGGGCGCGACGAAGGGCTGATCGAGCAATGACCACCATCTCCCGCGTCGAGACCTTCCTCGTCGCGCCCCGCTGGCTCTTCGTCCGGGTGGAGACCACCGACGGCATCGTCGGCTGGGGCGAGGCGACCTGCGAGGGCCGGTCCGAGACCGTACGCACCGCCGTCGAGCAGCTCAGCGAGCTGCTCGTCGGGCGGGACGCGCTGCGTATCGAGGACCACTGGCAGGTGCTCACCAAGGGCTCCTTCTACCGGGGCGGCCCGATCCTGGCCAGCGCCGTCGCCGGTCTCGACCAGGCGCTCTGGGACATCGCCGGCAAGCGGTTCGGTGCCCCCGTGCACCAGTTGCTCGGCGGGCCGGTCCGGGACCGGATCCGGGTCTACGGCTGGGTCGGCGGCGACGAGCCCAGCGAGGTACGCGACCAGATCGCCGCCCGGGTCGAGGCCGGGCTGACCGCCGTGAAGATGAACGCCTCCGGGCGGATGAGCCCGCTCGCCTCGGTCGCCGAACTCGACGAGGTGGTGCAGCGGGTCGCCGCCGCCCGGGAGGTGCTCGGCGAGCACCGGGACGTGGCCGTGGACTTCCACGGCCGGTTCACGCTCGCCAACGCCCGCCGGGTGGCGCCGCTGCTGGAGCCGTACCGGCCGCTGTTTCTGGAGGAGCCGGTGGTGCCGGAGAACTCCCACCTGATCGGGGAGTTCGTCCGCTCCACCACCATCCCGGTCTCCACCGGGGAGCGGCTCTACAACCGGCAGGAGTTCCTGCCGGTGCTCCAGGCCGGCATCGCGGTGGCCCAGCCGGACCTCGCGCACGCCGGTGGCATCACCGAGGTACGCAAGATCGCCGCACTGGCCGAGGTGTACGACGTGCAGCTCGCCCCGCACTGCCCGCTCGGCCCGATCGCCCTGGCCGCCTGCCTCCAGGTCGGCTTCGCCACGCCGAACTACCTGATTCAGGAGCAGAGCATCGGCATCCACTACAACCTCGGCGCCGAGGTGCTGGACTACTGCGTCGACCAGCAGCCGCTGGCCTTCGACGACGGGTACGTGCAGCGCCTCACCGCGCCCGGCCTGGGCATCGAGATCGACGAGCAGGCGGTACGCGCGGCCGACAAACGGGGACACGCCTGGCGCAGTCCCACCTTCCGGCATCCCGACGGCTCGTACGCGGAGTGGTGACCATGACCGACGTGCTCATCACCGAACTCACCACCACCCGGCTGCTGGCGGTCATCCGGGGCACCGACACCGCCGCCGCGATCGCCGCCGGCACCGCCCTGCTCGCCGAGGGCGTCTCGATCGTCGAGGTGGCGCTGACCACCCCGGGGGCGCTGGACGCCATCGCGGCGATCCGGGCGGACGCACCGGCCGGCACGCTCGTCGGCGCCGGCACGGTGCTCACCCCGGCCGCCGTCGCCGACGTGGCGGCGGCCGGCGCGCAGTTCGTGGTCACCCCGGCCGTGGTCGACTCGATCCCGGAGGCGGCCCGCCGGGGCCTGCCCGTCGCCGCCGGTGCGTTCACCCCCACCGAGGCGTACCACGCGGTGCGGCTGGGGGCGAGCGTGGTCAAGCTCTTCCCGGCCTCGGTGGGCGGGGCGGCGTACCTGAAGGCGGTCCGCGACCCCTTCCCGGACCTGCCGTTCGTGGCGGTCGGCGGTGTCGGCCTGGCCGAACTGCCCGGTTACCTGGCGGCCGGCGCGATCGCGGTCGGCGTCGGCGGCCCGCTGGTAGGCGACGCCGCCTCCGGCGGTGACCTCGACGCCCTGCGCGAGCGGGCCCGCTCCTACCGCGCGGCGGTCCGTGCCGCGACGGCGTCATGAGCGGGCGTGCCGGGTCGCCGGGTTCCGGTCGCGTGGCGAGCGAGCCCGCTGCGGTGTCGAGCCCCGGCGGACCGGGCGGCGTCGACGTGCTCACCGTCGGCGAGGCGCTGGTGTCGCTGCGCTCGTCCGGCCCGCTGGCCGTGGGCGGGCCGCTGACCATGCACCTGGCCGGCGCGGAGTCGAACGTGGCGATCGGCCTGGCCCGCCTCGGCCACCGGGCCGCCTGGGCCGGCCGGATCAGCGACGACGAGCTGGGCGAGTTCGTGCTGCGGCAACTGCGTGCCGAGGGCGTCGACACCGCCTGGGTGTGCCGTGATCCGGACCGGCCGGCCGGCCTGATGTTCCTGGAGCGGCGTACCGCCGACCTGAACCGGGTGCGCTACCACCGGGCCGGATCGGCGGGCTCCGCCCTGAGCGTCGACGACCTGAGCGGGCCGCTCGCGACCGGCGCCCGCCTGCTGCACCTGACCGGGATCACCCCGGCGCTCTCCGACAGCGCCCGCGCGGCGGTGACCTGGGCGGTACGCGAGGCGGCGGCCGACGGCATCGCCGTCAGTCTCGACGTCAACTACCGGGCCGGGCTCTGGTCCCGCGAGGCCGCCCGGGCGACACTGGCCCCGCTGGCCGGGTACGCGTCGGTGATCATCGCCTCCGCCGACGAACTGGACCTGGTCGCCGAGCCCGGCGCCGAGGAGGCCGCCGCGGTCGGCGGACTGCTGCACCGGGGCGTCCGGACGGTGCTTGTCAAGCTCGGCGCCGACGGCGCCCGCGGGTACACCCCCGAGGGCGTGGAGCAGGTGCCGGCGGTACCCGTCACCGCCGTGGACACCGTCGGTGCCGGCGACGCCTTCACCGCCGGCTATCTCTCCGGCTACCTCGACGGGTTGTCCCTGGCCGACCGGCTCCGGCGCGCGGCGGCGCTCGGTGCCTTCGCGGTCGCCGGTACCGGCGACTGGGAGGGCCTGCCCCGCCGCGACGAACTCTCCCTCATCACCGGCAGCGCCGCCGGCACCACCCTCCGCTGAGCATCACCTGCGAGAAAGGCACCCCTCGTGAAGATCGTCGCCGCCGACGTCATCGTCTCCAGCCCGGACCGCAACTTCGTCACATTGAAGATCACCACAGCGGACGGCATCACCGGGCTGGGCGACGGCACCCTCAACGGGCGGGAACTCTCCGTCGCCTCGTACCTGCGTGACCACGTCGTGCCGCTGCTGATCGGGCGGGACGCGCACCGGATCGAGGACGCCTGGCAGTTCCTCTACCGCTCGGCGTACTGGCGGCGTGGGCCGGTCACCATGGCCGCCATCGCCGCGGTGGACGTCGCGCTCTGGGACATCAAGGCCAAGGCCGCCGGCATGCCGCTCTACCAGCTGCTCGGCGGCGCGTCCCGCAACGGCATCATGGCGTACGGGCACGCGTCGGGCCGGGACCTGCCTGAGCTGTTCGACTCGATCCGCGCGCACCTCGACCAGGGCTTCCGGTCGATCCGGGTGCAGACCTCCGTGCCCGGCATCAACGCCGTGTACGGGGTGGCCGCCCAGGCCAGCGCCGACGGCAAGCGGTACGACTACGAGCCGGCCCAGCGCATCCCGCTGCCCGCCGAGGAGGACTGGGACACCCGCGCCTACCTGCGTCACCTGCCCGGCGTCTTCGAGGCGGTACGCAACGAATTCGGTCCGGAACTGCCGCTGCTGCACGACGGTCACCACCGGATGACCCCGATCCAGGCCGCCAAGCTCGGCAAGGCCCTCGAACCGTACGACCTGTTCTGGCTGGAGGACTGCACCCCGGCGGAGAACCAGGAGGCGCTGCGGCTGGTCCGCCAGCACACCACCACCCCGCTGGCGATCGGCGAGGTCTTCAACACGGTGTGGGACTACCAGACCCTGATCCGGGAACAGCTGATCGACTACGTGCGCTCCGCCGTCACGCACACCGGGGGCATCACCGCGATGCGCAAGCTGCTCGACTTCGCCGCCCAGTACCAGATCAAGTCGGGTATCCACGGCCCGACCGACATCTCGCCGGTCGGCATGGCCGCCGCGCTGCACCTGGACCTGGCCATCCACAACTTCGGCATCCAGGAGTACATGCGGCACGGGGCGCTCACCAACGAGGTGTTCCGCCAGTCGTTCACCTTCACCGACGGTTACCTGCACCCGGGCGAGCAGCCCGGCCTGGGTGTGGAACTCGACGAGGAGGCCGCCGCCCGGTTCCCGTACCAGCCGGCGTACCTGCCGTTCAACCGGCTCAAGGACGGCACGGTCCATGACTGGTGAGCCGTCGACCCGGCACATCGTGGTGATGGGGGTGTCCGGCGCGGGCAAGACCACAGTCGCCCACGGCATCGCCGCCGCGACCGGGCTCACCTTCGCCGAGGCCGACGAGTTCCACTCCGCGGCGAACGTGGCCCGGATGCGGGCCGGCGTACCCCTTGACGACGAGGCTCGCTGGCCGTGGCTGCGGGCACTGGCCGACTGGATGGCGTCCCGGCACCGGGAGGGCGTCTCGACGGTGCTGGCCTGCTCGGCGCTCAAGCGTTCCTATCGGGACGTGCTGCGGCAGGGCCCGCCGAACGTGGAGTTCGTGCACCTGGACGGGCCGACCGAGGTGATCCGGCAGCGGATGTCGCTGCGTGCCGGTCACTACATGCCGGCCAGCCTGCTCGACTCGCAGAACGCGACCCTGGAGCGGCTCTGGCCGGACGAGCAGGGCATCGTCCTCGACCTCCAGTCGTCCTCGACGGCGCTGGTCGCCTCGGCGGTCGGCGACCTCGGCCTCGCCGTACGCCAGGTGTCGACCACCGAGTTCCGGCCGTAGCCTCCCGTACCGCGCCGATCCGGAGCCACAAGCCCCGGATCGGCGCGGCGGGTCCCGCTCGCGGTAGCACGCACGACGTCACCGCGGGCGGGTTTCGGTGTTTCCCGGCTCGCCCCGGCCTGCGCGGGTCACCATCAAGCGCAGCGCGAGAGGGAGACGACGGCGGGTGGGCGGGCGTGCGGGAGACAGCGGTTGAGCCGAACGTCGGTGGTGACGCCAACCTGGCCGAGCAGGTGTGGCGCAACGCCGTGGCGGACGCCGACGGCGTGCAGTTCGTCCGCCCCGACCCGGATCCCCGGTCGTGGCCGGTCCGCCGCTCGGCGGGCGGCGGCCCGCTGCCGGTGACCTGCCGGCAGTTCCGCGACGACGTACTGGCCCTGGCCCGTGGCTTCCTCGCCGCCGGGGTGGCCCACGGCGACCGGGTCGGCCTGCTCTGCCGCACCCGCTACGAGTGGACCCTCGTCGACTACGCGCTCTGGTCGATCGGCGCGGTGACCGTGCCGATCTACGACACCTCCAGCGCCGACCAGATCCGCTGGATCCTCGACGACTCGGGCGCGGTCGCCTGCGTGGTGGAGACCGCCGAGCACGCCGCCACGCTGCACGGGCTGCGCCGGGACCTGCCCGCGGTGCGGCAGACCTGGCGGATCGACGCCGGTGATCTCGTCGAACTGGCCGCTCAGGGCGGCGACGTCGACGCGGCCGAGGTCGACGCCCGCCGGGGCCGGATCACCGGTGCCGACATGGCGACAATCGTCTACACCAGTGGTACCACCGGCCCGCCGAAGGGCTGCGTGCTGACCCATCGCAACATCTCCGTCGACGTCCGCAACGCCACCACCGTGCTGTCGCAGCTGCTGCACCCGGGCGCGACGACCGTACTGTTCCTGCCGCTGGCACACGCCTTCGCCCGGCTGATCCAGGTCGGCATGGTGTACAAGCGAGCCACGCTTGTGCACAGCGCCGACATGTCCGGAGTGCTCGATCAGTTGCGCCGGTTCCGGCCCACCTTCATCCTCGCCGTGCCCCGGATGTTCGAGAAGATGCACGACCAGGCCCGGCGGGCGGCCGAGGACGGGCACCGCGGCTGGCTGTTCACCGTCGGCGAACAGATGGCTGTGCGGTACAGCCGGGCGCTGGACCGGCCGGGCGGGCCGGGTCTGCCGCTGCGCCTGGCGCACCTGCTGTTCGAGTTCGTCGGGTACAGCAGGCTGCGCGCCGCCCTCGGCGGGCGGTGCCGGATGGCCATCGTGGGCGGGGCGCCGCTGGGGGAGCGGCTGGGCCACTTCTTCCGGGGTGCCGGCCTCACCGTGCTGGAGGGCTACGGGTTGACCGAGACCTCTCCGGCGTTGGCGGTGAACCTACCGACTGCGATGCGGATCGGCACGGTCGGTCGCCCCTTGCCGGGGGTGCGGATCCGCATCACCGACAGCGGGGAGATCCTCGTCCGCAGCCAGGTGGTGTTCGCCGGCTACTGGAACAACCCGGAGGCCACCCGGGAGGCGTTGACCGAGGACGGCTGGCTGCGTACCGGCGACCTCGGCCGACTCGACGACGACGGCTTCCTACGGATCACCGGCCGGACCAAGGAGATCATGGTCACGGCGGCGGGCAAGAACCTCGCGCCCGCGCCGATCGAGGAACGCATCCGGGCGCATCCGCTGGTCAGTCAGTCCATGCTGGTGGCCGACGGGCGGCCGTACGTGGCCGCGCTGGTCACCATCGACCCGCAGGCCTGGCAACGATGGCGGGACGCGCACGGGCATCCCGGTGCGTCGGTGGCGCAGCTGCGCGACAATCCGCAGTTGCGTGGCGCGATCCAGGATGTGATCGACGAGGCCAACCGGAGCGTCTCGCACGCCGAGCAGGTGAAGACGTTCCGGATCCTGCCGCGGGACCTCACCGAGGCCGACGGCGAGCTGACCCCCACCCTCAAGATCAAGCGTGAGGTGGTGCAGGAGCACTTCGCCGACGACATCGCCGCCCTCTACCGAGGCCACTGACCTGTTCCCTCCCGCACGTGCCGTCCTCGCGCTGCCTTGCCGTGGCTGCTCGCCGCTCTGGCGTTAGGAAGGGGCCCTTCCTATACACCAGGTGTTAACAAGGGGCCCTTCCTTACACCTCAGCGTTGGGCGGTCGGGGACGGGGGAGCGCTGCCGCCCTGGGGCGCCTCCAGCGACATCAGGTCCACGATGGCCTTGCGGTCGGCCGCCGACGGCAGTCCCCAGTCGGGTCGGTAGCCGAACACCTCGCGCAGCGGGGTGGAGGTGGTGCGGCCGCCGAGAATCTCGACGGAGTCCGCGTCGATCAGACCCGGGTGCTCCACCCCGCACGCCTCGGCGACCTTCATCAGGTCCCGCCGCAGGGTCTTGATGTAGTGGGCGGCGCGGACCGCCTTCGAGGCCGGGTCCAGGCCCCGGGTCAGCCAGGCGTTCTGGGTGGCCACGCCGGTGGGACAGGTGTCGGCGTGGCACTTCTGGGCCTGGATGCAGCCGATCGCCAGCATGGCCTCCCGACCGACGGCGAGCATGTCGCAGCCGAGCGCGAAGGCGACCACCGCGTTGTCGGGCAGGCCGAGCTTGCCGGAGCCGACGAAGACCACCTGCTCGTGCAGGTCACGCTCGGCGAAGACCGAGTAGACCCGGGCGAAGCCCTGCTGGAACGGCAGCGACACCGAGTCGCTGAAGATCAATGGCGCGGCGCCGGTGCCGCCCTCGCCGCCGTCGATGGTGACGAAGTCGACGCCCCGGCCGGTGTCGCGCATCAGGTCGGCGAGTTCGGTCCAGAAGTCGAGGTCACCGACGGCGGACTTGATGCCGACCGGCAGCCCGGTCTCGGCGGCGAGCAGCTCGACCCAGTCGAGCAGGCTGTCGCAGTCGGAGAACTCGGCGTGCCGGGACGGGCTCACGCAGTCCCGCCCGACCGGGATGCCCCGGGTGGCGGCGATCTCCGCCGACACCTTCGCCGCCGGTAGCAGGCCGCCGAGGCTGGGCTTGGCGCCCTGGTTCAACGCCTCGACCGCCGGACCGGAGAGCGAGCCGAAGCTCATCCCCGAGATCGACACCACCGACTCGGGACGGAACGCGCGGGCACGTCCGCGCGGACCACCGAGCACCTTCGCGCACGGCAGCCGCACCTCGTGCCCGATCGTCGGCGCGGACGGCGGCACCGTGCGGCCGAAGGTCCGGTGCTTGATGATCGGATAGCCGGGCGTGTGCTCGATGTCGTTGTCGGTGCCGAAGCCGAAGTAGTTGTTCTGTTGCTTGGCCGAGGCGTACACCCAGCGGCGCTGGTCGCGGGTGAACGGGCGTTCCTCGTCGTTGCCCGCCACGATGTACTGCCGCAGCTCCGGGCCGACTGACTCCAGCAGGTAGCGGGCCCGGCCGAGCACCGGGAAGTTGCGCAGCAGCGCATGCTCCCGTTGCAGCAGGTCACGGGCGGCGAGCGCGGCGAGTGCGGCGACGGCGGCGGGTACGGCGTGACGGGCCCATCTCATCCCGCCACACTTTCCGCCACCGGCCCTGGTCAAACGTGCTGCGGCGCAGCTCGACGCCGGTCACCGCGGGACGGGCGCGGGCGGTGCCGGGATTCCGTCACTCCTCGATCGCCCCGCCGACCCGACGCAGGTGACGCCGGAAGGTAAGCGACTCGTCCGCCGCGCGGGCGGCCAGGTAGTCGGCGAAGCCGGTCTGCTCGCGCAGCGTCTCGCCGGCCCGGATCCGGCGGGCCTGCTCCCGCTCGGTACGGCCGATCCGCTCGGCCATGTCGAGCACCTGCGGGACCCGGTCGGCGGCGACGAACAGCACCCCGTCGTCGTCGGCGAAGACCACGTCGCCCCCGTCCACCAGGTGCGGGCCGAACCGCGCACTGGTCAACGTCTGCGGCACCCGTTCGTCGAGCCGCAGCGGCCCGAGCGGGCAGGCGCCGTAGCTGAACACCGGCACGCCGATCGCGGCGAGTTCGCTGGTGTCCCGGTGCAGCCCCCACACCAGCACCCCGGCGAGCCCGGCCGCGGCGGCCTCCAGCACCGCCAGGTCGCCCACGCACGCCTCGTCGGTCCGGCCCGCGTTGTCGATGACCAGGACGTCGCCGGGGGCCGCCGCACCGTACGCCTCCAGGAACACGTCCACGCTGCCGTGGTGCCGTACCGGCAGCACCCGACCGGCCAGCCGGTGGCCGGCGACGACCGGCCGCACGCCGACCGGCGCCACCCGGGGCGACACCGACAGGCGTACGCAGGCGTCCGCCACCAGCGGCGTGGACAAGTCCGCGAAACGTTCCAGCATGGGCTGCCCCTTCTCACGACGGTGCCGGCCCGCCATCGTAGGAGCCGGACCCGGTGCTGCGGCCAGGTCCAATTCGCCGGTCCTGGTCCACCCCGACCCACCGACAGCGCCCGGTACGCGAGCCGGTCGCTGAGCGCCGCGACCACCTTGGGTGAGCAGGCACGGACGTTTCTCCCGCGCAGCGCCGGGGTAGGTCGGCCGGACCAACCACCCACCCCCTGTGGAGGACCATCCGATGCGAGACAACTTCGGTGACGCGGTGGGGGACACCCTCCGGTCGATCCTGCTCTTCCTACCCAAGGCCGTCGCCTTCGTGGCGATCCTGGTGGCCGGCTGGCTGGCCGCCAAGGCGGTGCTCAAGCTCGTCGACCGGCTGCTGGAGCGCGTCGGCTTCGACCGCGCGGTCGAGCGCGGCGGGATCCGTCGGGCCCTGGCCCGGTCCCGCTACGACGCCAGCGACATCGTCGCCCGCCTCGCCTACTACGGGGTCCTGCTGCTCACCCTCTACCTGGCGTTCGGCATCTGGGGACCGAACCCGATCTCCGATCTGATCGCCGGTGTGATCGCCTGGCTGCCACGGGCCTTCGTCGCGATCGTCATCGTGGTGGTGGCCGCCGCCATCGCCGGTGCCGTCAAGGACATCATCTCCGGCGCGCTCGGCGGCCTGTCGTACGGGCGGCTGCTGGCCACCATCGCCTCGGCGTTCATCCTCGGCCTCGGCATCATCGCCGCGCTCAACCAGATCGGCGTCGCCACCGCCGTGACCACCCCGGTGCTGATCGCCGTGCTGGCCACCATCGGCGGCATCCTCGTGGTCGGCGTCGGCGGCGGGCTGATCCGGCCGATGCAGAAGCGTTGGGAATCCTGGCTGTCCCGCGCCGAGCTGGAGTCGCGGAGCATCGCCGAGCACGCCCGCGCCTACTCCGCCGCCCGCCGCGACGCCGCGCCCTCCGGCGCCGCGCCCCGTGACGCTGACTCGCCGGCCTCCGCCGGTCCGTCGGCCTACGACCCGGAGGCCACCCAGATCGTCACGCCCACCGGTACGGACAGCGAAACGACCGCCCCGCTGCCCCGCCAGCACTCCGCGCCTCCGGCACAGCAGGACGACCCGACCACGCCGCTGCCGCGCCCGGCCGACTCGGACGCCACCCAGGTCACCTCGTCCGGCCCGGACGTGCCGGCGCAGCGCAGCGCCGACGACAGCGAGTCGACCATGATCCTGCCAAGGCCCGACGAGCGGCGCTGACCAGTCCCGCTTCCGTCTCACACGGCTTCCGGCGGCGTCCTGGCACAGCAGGGCGCCGCCGGTTAGCATCACGCCATGAACTGGCCACGTTAATTTTTCCGTCGAGGCCGTGGGCCGCCAGCGGTCGCCGTAGCACCGGCGTCCGTCATCCGTCCCACCCGAAAGGCCTCGATGATCCCCACCCCGAAGGGTGCCCGCAAGCTGGCGGCCACCCTCTACGCGTACGCGTTCCTGACCGACCTGGTCCTGCTCTATCCGGTCTACGCGCTGCTCTTCGCCGACACCGGTCTGTCGGTCGGGCAGATCTCCGCGCTCTTCGTGATCTGGTCGCTGACCGGCCTCGCGCTGGAGGCGCCCTCCGGTGCCTGGGCGGACGCGACCTCCCGGCGTCGGATGCTCTGCCTCGCACCGCTCTGCGCCGCCGCCGGCTTCGCCCTCTGGACCCTCGCGCCGTCCTATCCGGCGTTCGCCGCCGGCTTCGTTCTCTGGGGAGCGGGTGGTGCGCTCGCCTCCGGCGCACTGGAGGCCCTGGTCTTCGACGAACTCGACCATCTCGGCGCCGCCGACCGGTACGCCCGCACCATCGGGCGGGCCCGCACGGCCGGCACCGTCGGCGTACTCGTCGCGATCCTGCTGGCCGGGCCGATGCTGGAGGTGGGCGGTTACCTGGCCGTCGGGTGGGCCAGCGTCGCGGCCTGCCTGCTCGCCGCGACCGTGGCGACCCGCTTCCCCGAACACCGTACGAGCGCCAGCGCCCCGGCTGCCGGATCGTCCACCGGGCCCGACTCGTCCGGGGCCGACGCCTCCGGGCTCGACGCGGCCGGAGCCGCCGACGACGAACCCGGCTGGTGGCAGGGGCTGCGCATGGGGTTCGCCGAGGCGCACCGCCACCGTCCGGTACGCGCGGCGGTGCTGCTGGTGGCGGCGGTGGGCGCTGTGTGGGGCGCGCTGGAGGAGTACACCCCGCTGCTGGCCCGGGACACCGGCGTCGGATTGTCGACGATTCCGCTGCTGCTCCTGCTTGTCACGCTGGGGCAGGTCGCCGGCGGCCTGCTCGCCCCGCTCGGCCAGCGACTCGGCACCGGCGGGTACGCGCTGCTGCTTGCCGGTTCGGCGCTTGCCCTGGCCGGCGGGGCGTTGCTGCGGCAGTGGAGCGGGTTCCTGCTGCTGGCGGCGGCGTTCTGCGGCTTCCAACTGGCGTCGGTGCTGGCCGACGCCCGGTTGCAGGAACGGATCGGCGGCAGCGCCCGGGCCACAGTCACCTCGCTGGCCGGGCTGGCCACCGACCTGACCGTCATCGCGGTGTACGCCGGGTATGGCCTGGTGGCCGGCGTGGCCGGCAACCCGGTGGCGTTCGCGGTCGGCGCGGTGCCCTACCTACTGGTCGCGGCGCTGCTGCTGGCCCGCCGCCGGGTGGACGCCCAGGTAGACCCAGCGTCCGTCCTCGCGGACGAAGCGGCTGCGCTCGGTCATCGTGCCGGGTCGGCCGCCCTCCCGGTAGTGGGCCCGGAACTCGACGGTGCCGGTGGCATCGAAGAGTCCGCCCGCCTCGGTGCCGACGATCTCCAGACCGGTCCAGGACTGGGCCGGATCGAGGCGCAGCCGGGCGGGCCGGGTGCTGGGATGCCAGCTCCGTAGCAGGTACTCCGGGTCGCCGACGGCGAAGGCCGCATATCTGGACCGCATCAGCGCCTCCGCCGTCGGCGCGTCGGCCTCGCCACGGTGCAGGCGCCGACAACAGTCCGCGTACGGCAGACCCGGCCCGCACGGGCACGGGGTCTGCTCCGTCGGCTGGCTGTTTCGTCCGTCTCGTCGGGCCACCCGGTCATCCTCGCCGCTGCGCGATCGTCCGGGCGCACCGGGGCACCCGATCGGGTCGGACATCGGAGGCGTTGGATGGTACGTTGCGTCGATGGCGCGGTCACCGGCAATTGCCCTCGCACCAGGCGTCTGGCGCATCCCCACCGCCGGCCAAGCAATGATCAACTCGTACGCGCTGGTCGGCGACGACGGTGCCGTCACCCTGGTCGACTGCGGCTTGAAGCGCGCGCCCGCCCGGATCGTCCGTGGGCTGGCCGCGATCGGCAAGCAGCCCGCCGACGTCACCCGGATCGTGCTCACCCACGCCCATCCCGACCATGCCGGCGGCGCCGCCGAGGTGGTCCGCCGCACCGGCGCGCCCCTGGCGCTGCACGCCGCCGACGTGCCCTACGCCGAAGCCGGCGAGTCGCCGCCGCGGGATCCGGCCATCACCGGCGCCCGACTCTTCGCCCGGCTCTCCTCTGGACGCTTTCCCGCGTTCGAGGTGGCGCAGCCGCTCGCCGACGGGGAACTGCTCGACGTCGGCGGCGGGCTGCGCGTGGTGCACACCCCGGGCCACTCACCGGGTCACGTCTCCTTGCTGCACGAACCGACCCGGCTGCTGATCACCGGCGACGCGCTGTTCAACGTGGCCGGCATCCGATGGCCGGTGAAGTTGTTCTGCACCGACTTCCGGATGACCCAGCGCACCGCCCACGTGCTCGGCGAGTTGGAGTACGACCTGGTCGCCTTCACCCACGGGCCGGAGATCCGCGATCAGGCCCGGGAACGGGTACGCGGCTTCCTCACCCGCCTGTCCCGGGAGTAGCCGCCGATCAGCGGGCACCGGTGCGAGCGCTGCGCCGGCTGCCGAACGACTCCATCGTGGTCGCCTTGCGCGGCGGCGTCGTACTGGCCGCGCGGGAGCGGGAGGCCGCCGCCTGCGTGGCCGAGGTCTTCCTCGTCGGTGCCTTCTTCGCCGTACCCTTCTTCGCCGGTGCTTTCCGGGCCGTGCTCTGCTTCGCGGGTCTCGTCGCGGCAGTGGCCTTCCGGGCAGGTGCCTTCGCGGCCGTACGCTTCCGCGCCGGTGCCTTCGCGGCGGTGGTGGCCCGCTTGGCCGGCGCCTTCTTCGCCGTGCTCTGCTTCGCAGGGACCCTCGTGGCGGTAGCCCCGGTCGCCTTCGCGGCGGTGGCCTTGGTCGCCTTCGTGGCGGTGGCTGTGCCGGTCGTCGCCTTCCGGCCGGCCGGGGCCTTCTTCGCGGCGGTGGCCTTCGCGGTGGGCCGGCGGGTCGGCGCGGCCGTCGCGGAGACGGCCTTCTTGCGGGCGGTGCGCGGAGACGTCGGCGTCGGCCTGCCGCCCGGCGTTTTCGCGGCCGTGGCCCCGGTGGCCCGTCGCGTCGCCGTGGCCACCTTCTTCGCCGCCACCTTGGCCGGCGGTGGGGCCTTGCGCGCCCCGGTGTGCTTGCGGGCCCGTCCTGCGTGCGCCATCGTCGCTCCTCGGGATCTACGTGGCGCACGGTCTTCCCGGCGCTGGGTCGGTCAAACACCCACGACCCGACACCCGGGCATCCTGCACTCGGTCACCGGCGTCGTCGTCCGCACCGGGTCAGAGCCGCGCGGCGGTGATCGCGTGACGGCGTCGCCGGGCCAGGATGACGAGGCCGCCGAGCGCGTTGGCGAGCAGGACCGCAGCACCGGCCACGGTCATCACGCCGTCGCTGGCCCGGCCGTCGACCCGGTCGCCGCCGGTCGCAGTGATCGTGAGGGTCGCGGTACCGGCCGGAGCCCCGTCGCCGCAGACCGCCGTCACCGTGTACCCACCCGGCGCAAAATCGGTGGTACGCAGTTCGGCGCTCGATGCGCCGCCAGGTCGTGCGGTGCTGGACCGTACCGTCCGAACCTGATCGGCCGCCTGGTCCCGGCCGGGCCCGTTGATCCGGAACATCGCCGTACCGGACGCCGGATCGCAGTTCGTCGCGGTGAGCGTGACGGTCTGCCCGACCGGCACGGTTGACGGCGAAACGGTACCGCCGCCCAGCACGGTCCTGTCGGCCAGCACGGTCCTGTCGCCCCGCGCGGTGCTGTCGCTCAGCGCGGTCCTGTCGGCCCGTGCGGTGCTGTCGGCCCGTGCGGTGCTGTCGGCCAGCACGGTCCTGTCGCCCCGCGCGGTGCTGTCGCTCAACGCGGCACCCGACAGCAGCAGGCTGACGGCAGCACCACTCGCCACGCGTACGACAAGGCTTGTTGCCTTCATGCGCGTCCCTCCCTGCTCGAAGGCCGTGCTCGCGGGACCGGCCCCAGCCACCGCCGCCGCCTGCGACCACTGGATTGCCGAATCCCCGTTACCGTCCGGTGTCCACCCGCCAGCCGGGACAGCGCGCAGATTCCTGGCCACGGCCCGCTTCCGCGGTCTGCGTCTCCCGGCCGGCCTAGGTTCGGTGTCTGGTCGTGGCCGGCACTAGACTTGATGTCCGTTATGGGAGGTTTGACATAGCGTGCCTGCTTCGGACGGTTCGGCGGCCGGCTGCCGGAAGGCCACTGCGGCACCCCGCGCGCGGGCGTGACCGCCGGCACTCGCCGGCCGGAATCGGTGCCGCCTGCCAGGCGTTACACCTGACGACCGCCGGAGCAGGGCTGAAGGAGTCGAGGTGCCCCAGCCGGATCCCGGGACGCGGAATGATCCGGCCCGGTCGGTCGTTGAACATGGTCCGGACGTCGTGAGGGCTTGCGGTTCCGCCGAGTTGGCGGAGGTCGCGCCGCACGGATCCGGTCACTTTCCCCCTTGATCTTTGAGCGCCGGACGGTGCTTGCGTGCGCCCGATACCCCCGTGTCGTCGGTGTGTGCGCCAACCCCCGAATGGAGCTTTGTCATGAACACGATGCTGCGTAAGAGTGTGCTGGGTATTGCTGGTCTGGCTGTTGCCGGTGGTCTGGCTGCCGGTCCGCTGAACCACGCCACCACCGACACCCCGACCACCGCCGGTAACCCGATCGCGGCCGCCGTGCAGGCCGACAAGCCCGACACCGGCAAGCTGATCCCGCATGGTGTGCAGGGTGGCCAGTCGCGGATCGAGTTGGACGGCGAGCAGACCGCAAATGTGAAGGCGATCATCGCGGCGACGAAGAAGGCCGGTATGGACGAGCGTGCCGCGGTGGTGTCGATCGCGACGGCGTTGCAGGAGTCGAAGCTGGAGAACCTGGGTCACCTGGGTGACCGCAACGACCACGACTCGCAGGGCCTGTTCCAGCAGCGTCCGTCCAGTGGGTGGGGCACGGTGGAGCAGATCACCGATCCGGAGTACTCGACCACGGCGTTCCTGAAGGGTCTGAAGCAGGTTGACGGTTGGCAGGACATGCCGCTGACCGAGGCCGCCCAGACGGTGCAGGTGTCGGCGCACCCGTTCCTGTACGCCCAGTGGGAGCAGCAGGCCGCTGACCTGGTCACCGAACACTGGAACAGCTGACCCCACATATGACGACCGCTGGCCGGCACCCTCTCGGGTGCCGGCCAGCGTCACTTCCATCCACCGTTGCTGCACACCGGTCGGGCGGCTGCTACGGAACAAGGATGGTCTTGCCCCGGATGCGGCCGGACTCGGCGTCGCGGTGCACCGAGGCCAGGTCGGTGAGTGGACGCGACGCGGCGATGTCGACCCGCACGGCTTCGGCATCGACGAGTTTGACGAGGGCGGCGAGGTGGCTGGTGTCGTTGCGGGCCACGAAGCGTACTGCCGTCACCGGCGACCCGGCGGTCGCCTTCAGCGCAACGGTGCCGGACACGACGCCGCCGCCTGGCCGCACCAGCGACATCAGTGTCGCGGCGTGCTGCGCACCGACCACGACGAAATTGAGGATCACATCGACCGGGCCGTCGAGCGCGGCAGCGAGGGGTATGGCCGTGTAATCGACGATCTGGTCGGCGCCGAGTTGGCGGACCGCCTCGCTACTGCGCGGGCTGGCCGTGGCGATGACGTGCGCCCCAGCGTGCTTGGCAAGCTGGACCGCGAACCCGCCGACGCCACCGCCCGCCCCGTTGACCAGCACCCGCTGCCCAGGCGTGATGCCCGCGTGCTCGAACACCGCCTGCCAGGCGGTGACACCGGCGATGGGGAGGGCGGCGGCGTGCGGAAGGGGAACGGCGGTGGGTGCGACAACAACGGTGTCAGCCGCAGCGGTGACGTACTCAGCCGCAGCGCCGCCCGTGTCGAGCCGTCCGATGACCCGGTCGCCCACGGCGACGGTGTCCACCCGGTCGCCGAGTTCGACGATCGTGCCGGCGACCTCCCCGCCGAGGGTGTACGGCAGATCCAGCGGGAAGACCGAGCGCAGCAGCCCGCGGCGCAGCCCGACGTCGGACGGATTGAACGAGGTCGCGGCGACCTTGATCAGTACGTCACCACGGCCCGGCACCGGGCGCGGCACGTCTTCCTCACGGATGACCGAGGCATCACCGTACTTGTGGATTCGTATGGCTCGCACCGCTCGAACCTATGGCGGGCACCCGAAGACGAGCCATGCTCGGAAGTCCTCGGTTCATGCTCGTCCGTCTCCACGGCGATACTCTGGCGATGGACGTACTCAGCGACGTGATCACCGTCATGCGGGCCGGTCAGCCGCGCTCCGCGCGGATCGCGTGGCACGCGCCGTGGGCGCAGCAGTTCGCACCCGTACCCGGCTCTGCCGGCTTCCAGATAGTCCTGCACGGGCCGTGCTGGCTCATCGCCCCGGACACCGGCCCGATGCTGCTTGCTGCCGGGGACATCGTGTTCCGGCCGCACGGCCGTGGGCACACGCTTGCCGACAGTCCATCGACCCCAGCTACCGCGCCCGCCTGCGACCCGAACGACCCGCAGCTCCAGCGCTACGCCACCGACATCGTCGGCACTGCCGCCGACACCGACGCCCCCGCCACGGTCACCCTGTGCGGTGCGTACCAACTAGATCCGACCCACGCCCATCCGCTGCTCGACGGCCTGCCCGAGTTCCTCCATCTCCCCGCGCACCTCGGGCGACATCCCGCATTACGCGCCACCGTGGACCTGCTCGCCAGCGAACTGGAACGACCCCGCCCGGGTACCGACGCGATCATTCCGGCGCTGCTCGATACCCTGCTGCTGCACATCCTGCGTACCTGGCTCGACCAGAACCCGACACCCGGGACCGTGACCACGGGCTGGGCGGCGGCGCTCAACGATCCGGCCACTGCGCCCGCCCTCCAGGCCATTCACCGCGATCCGGCGCGGCCGTGGACCGTCGCGACACTCGCCGCCGAAGCGGGGCTGTCCCGAGCAGCGTTCGCCCGCCGTTTCACCACGCTGCTCGGCCAGCCGCCACTGACCTACTTGACGTGGTGGCGGATGACCACCGCCGCCCGACTTCTCCACAAATCCGATACGCCGCTGAGCGTCATCGCGAGAAGAGTCGGCTACGCCTCCGAGTTCGCCTTTGCCAACGCATTCAAACGCCAGTACGGGACCGCCCCCGGCAGATACCGCCGCAACCGGTAGCGACCGGAGCGGTGTTAACAAGGGGCCCTTCCTCTACACCAGGCGTTAAGAAGGGGCCCTTCCTTACAGTAGGTGGGTGAGTTTGCTGCCGGTTGACGTGGACCTTGCCCTGGTTGGTGGGGGTGGAGCCGCCTCGCTCGTGCTGGCGGCGCTGGCCCGGCACGGTGTGCGCGATCTGCGGATCGCCGTCGTCGACCCGGTGCACCGGCGGGGACACGACCGGACCTGGGCGTTCTGGGACCAGCCGGGCAACGACCTGGACGACCTGCTCAGCGCGAGCTGGTCGCAGGTCGAGGTGATCACGCCGGACGCGCACCGCACCCTCGACCTCGCCCCCCTGCGGTACGCGATGCTGCGTTCCGGCCCGGTCTACGACCGGGCCGCCGAGGCGGAGCGCACCCTCGACGTGACCCGGATCGTCGCCGGTGTCGAGGTGCTCGACGACGACGGCGAGCGGGTGCTGGTGCGTACCGGTGCCGACCGGCCGGTGCTGCGGGCCGGCTGGGTGCTGGACTCCCGGCCCCGACCGCCGCGCCGCCCCGGGCGGACCAACTGGTTGCAGCACTTCCGGGGCTGGTGGCTGGCGGCCGACCGGCCGATGTTCGACCCGGGACGGGCCATCCTGATGGACTTCCGCACCCCGCAGCCGGCCCGGGGCGTGTCGTTCGGCTACGTGCTGCCCGTCGACAGCCGGTACGCGCTCGTCGAGTACACCGAGTTCTCGCCGCACCTGCTCACCGGGGCGGCGTACGACTCGGCGCTGGCCGGTTACCGGGAGCTGCTCGGCCTGGACCCGGCGCGCTGCACGGTCCGGGAGGTCGAGAACGGCGTCATCCCGATGACCGATGGCCCGTTCGTTGCCCGTCCCTCGCCCCGGGTGGTCCGCCTCGGCACCGCCGGCGGGGCAACCCGCCCGTCGACCGGCTTCACCTTCTCCGCCATGTGCCGGCAGGCCGACCAGGTCGCCCGGGCGCTCGCCGCCGGACGACCACCGGTGCCGGCGCCCGCGTACCCTCGGCGGCACCGCTGGATGGACGCGGTCGCGCTGCGGGCCCTGGACCGCAACCTGGTCGGTGGGCCGGAGTTCTTCGGTCGGCTCTTCGACCGCAATCCGGCGGCGCGGGTGCTGCGTTTCCTCGACGGTGCCACCACCGTGGCCGAGGACCTGGCCGTGATGCGCTCCACCCGGTTGCTTCCGATGCTCACCGCCACCGTGGCCGACGCCGCCGGCCGAGTGCACGACCGGCTCGCCCCGGCCCGCCGGCCGGCCTGGACGGTCCCGCCGCCGGTGGTCGGCGACGATTCACCGGCCGACGCCCGCTCGGCTCGGTGACCGGTCAGCGGCCGACGCCCGCTCGGCTCGCTACCCCGGCCGACGTCTCGGCTGCCAGGGCGTGCAGGTGTTCGCCCTCCAACCGCAGCACGTCAAGTTCGTCGAGGGTGCGGGCGTGCATCCGCCGGTAGAAGCGCAGGGCCGGGTCGTTGGTGCGCAGCACCCACCACTCGAGGCGGCCACAGCCACGGCGTACCGCCAACGCCGCCAGGTGGGCGAGCAGGGCGCGGCCGACACCGGCGCCCCGGTGCTCCGACCGGACGTACAGGTCGTCCAGATGGATGCCGGGGCGACCGAGCACAGTGCTGTAGGTCGAGTAGTACAGCGCGAAACCGACCGGCTCGTCCTCGATCGTGGCGACCGCGGCCTCGGCGGCGGGTCGCGGCCCGAACAGCGCCGACGCCAGATCGGCCGGGCGGGAGGTCACCTCGCCGGGGAAGTCCTCGGCCTCGCTCAGCTCGACGACGAACCGGTGCAGCACCTCGACGTCGCCCGGCTCGGCAGGGCGGATCAGCAGCCGCGTATCGGTGACGAGTTCGCTCACCGGGCAGACCCTAGCGGCCGGCGGCCCGCCACGGGTGCCCGTGCCACGCTGGCGCGGGCGGCTTCGGTAGGTTTGCCGCATGGTGGACGAGGCGCCCGGCCGGGTGGTGCAGATCTGGACCGACGGTGCGTGCAGCGGAAACCCGGGACCGGGTGGCTGGGGCGCGGTGCTGCGCTACGGCTCGCACGAGCGGGAGCTGTGCGGTGGCGAGGCGAGCCCGACCACGAACAACCGGATGGAGCTGACCGCCGCCATTGAGGCCCTGGAGAGTCTCACCCGGCCGGTCACCGTCGAGCTGCACACCGACAGCACGTACGTGCGCAACGGCATCACCAGCTGGCTGGCCTCCTGGAAGCGCAACGGCTGGTTGACCGCCGCGAAGCAGCCGGTGAAGAACGCCGACCTGTGGCAGCGGCTGGAGGCGGCCTGCGCCCGGCACCGCATCACCTGGCTCTGGGTGAAGGGTCACAACGGCCACCCCGAAAACGAACGCGCCGATGCGCTGGCCAACCGGGGCATGACGGAAGCCCGCGCCGCCACCGCGCCCCGCCGCTGACGCGAGCATCCTGCACGAGTACGGGCGTCCGGAGTCGCCGCCATTGGAGCTGCTACGGGTGCTCTTGCGTCAGACAGCGCCGGTCAGGTCAGCCATGAGCGTGCCTCGAGTTGCGGTCTCTTGCGCCGGGGCGTTGGTCAACTCGCAACTTCGGGGAGGTTGCGGGGTCAGCAGCGGTTTGAAGCAGCAACTTCGCCGCAACGGTGTGGATCAACCGGTTCAGCGGCGGCGCGCTCGGGAGGTCCGACGGGTGGTCGCCGCCGTCCAGTGCGTCGGCCGGGTCAGCGTCTTCGGCAGGCGGGTGTCGCGGTCGCCGCGAGCGGCGTCGACCTGCGACTGGTGCAGGAACAGGGCGGCGGTCAGGTCGGCCCCGCGCAGGTCCGCGCCGCGCAGGTCGGCACCGGTGAGGTCGGCCCGGGACAGGTCCACGCCGCGCAGGTCGGCCCCGATCAGCAGGGCGCCGCGCAGGTTGGCCCCGCGCAGGTCGCTGCGGCGCAGGTCGCGACCGACCAGGTGCGCGCCGCGATGATCGGCACCGGCGGCGCCGCCCCGGGCGCGGGCCAGTTCGCCGGTACGCGACAGCAGGGTATTTACCGTACGCCGGTGCGCGTCGACATCCAGGGTGAGCAGCTCCTGCGGGCCGCCGGAGGCCAGCCGATCGGTCTCGGTGAGCGCGGTGACCAGCTGCGCGCGCAGTGCCGCCGGTGGGTCCAGCGCGACGGCCTCGGTGAGATACCAGAGCAGCTCGTGCAGCGGTCGCATCACCGCGAACACGTCGAACATCTGCCGGGCGGTGTGCGGCGCACTGCGCCAGTCCCGGCCGCCGAAGGTCTGCTGGGCGACCCGTTGACCTGCCCCGAAGCAGTCGAAGACGGTGCAGCCCGGGAAGCCGCGATCGCGCAGCTCGGCGTGGATGCCGCAGCGGAAGTCGGCGCCGAGGTTGCGGCACGCCTGCCCGGCCGGCTTCTCGTATGCGAAGTCCGCCGAGGCGGCGAAGGCCGGCGCAACGCAACACAGCCCGAAGCACCGCCCACAATCCCCCCGCAACACCCACCCACCCTACCCACTCACCCACTCACCCCGCCCCGCCCCTCGCCGCCCCTCGCCCCCCTCGCTTCGCCGCGCCGCCCCTCGCCCCCCTCGCTTCGCCGCGCCGATCATGCAGTTGTCGACGGTAGGAAAGCCGCGAAACCTGCCAGAACGGCGACGGAAAGTGCATGATCGGCGCGGCGGGGAGGGGGCGGGGAGAGGGCGCGGAGGTGGGCGGGGTGGGGGTGGGTGACGGAGTTGTAACGGTCTATTGCTCGGGTGCGGTGTCTCTGACATATTCCACGGTGGACGCTGCCAGTGACGGTCGCCAATCCGGGGTGCCGCGCTGCGGTGACGCCTCATGCCGGAGGGACCCTGGTGAAGCGTAGACGTCGCCATCTGCTCGTTGGCCTGGCGGTCGGTGCCCTGATGGCATCGACCGGTTTCGTCGGAATCCACTTCGCCGGCGCCGAGGTGCCGGCTCCCGTCGCCGCCGGCGACGGCGAGATGCCCAACGCGCTCGGTGCCCACCTGGAGCGGCTGCGGCAGGCCGTACCCGGTGACATGGGCATGGCGCCCGATGGGCCCGGCGGCGCGGCCGGGCAGGAGTTTCTGGAGCGCGCCTACCCGGCCGACGCGATCACCATCGCCCAGGTGGACCGGTCGAAGGCGGCCTTCTCCGCCGCCGAGAAGCGGTTCAAGGGCAGCCGGAAGTGGACCAACGTCGGTCCGAGCCAGGCGCTCTACCCGTTCACCGAGTACCGCAACGCCTTCAACTATGTGCCGAACGAGTATGTGGCGGGCGGTCGGGTCACCTCGATCGACATCAGCCCGGACTGCAACAAGCTGCTCTGCCGGGCGTACGTGACGCCGGCCGGTGGCGGCGTCTGGGGCACCCTGAACATTCTCGCCGCCGAGCCGAAGTGGTTCTACCTCGGCGGTCCGCTGGGCATCAACGCGGCCGGCGCGGTGACCATCGACCGCAACGACCGGACCGGCCTGACCATCTATGTCGGCACCGGTGAGGCCAACACCTGCGCCTCCGGCTGCGTGGCCGGCGTCGGGCTCTACAGGTCGACCAACGGCGGCCTGACCTGGACCGGCCCGCTCGGCAAGGACGTGCTCGCCGGCAAGGGCATCGGCGAGATCACCATCAAGCCCGGTGACCCCAAGACGCTCTACGTGGCCACCACCACGGCGCTGCGCGGCATGTCCGGTTCCTGCTGCGGCGGCGTGACCCGCCCGGTGCCGGACGCCGCCAAGTGGGGCCTGTACAAGTCCACGAACGGCGGCAAGAGCTGGACGTTCCTGCACAACGGCACGGCCGACGCCAGCGAGTGCACCGGCACCCTGGCCGAGTACAACAACACCACCGGCTGCTCGCCGCGCGGCGTGCGGTACGTGAAGCTGGACCCGAAGAACGCAGACATCGTCTACGCCTCCTCGTACGCCCGGGGGGTGTGGCGTTCGCCGGACGCCGGCCGGACCTGGGCCCAGATCAAGCCGTCGCTCAACGCGGCGCTGCCGACCACCCGCGCGGCGATCGACGTGACCGCGCTGCCCGGCGGCCAGACCCGGATGTACGTCTACGAGGGCAACACCGGCACGCCGTACTCGCGGCTGTTCCGCAGCGACGACGTGGCCGCCGGCAGCCCGACGTTCACCGACCTGACCAGCTCGAACCCGGCCGACCCGGGCTTCGCCACGTACAACCAGTGCACCGCGCAGTGCTGGTACGACGTGTTCGTGCACACCCCGCCGGGACACCCGGACATCGTCTACACCGGTGGCAGCTACTCCTACGGCGAGAACATCGCAAACAAGCGGGCGGTGGTGCTCTCCACCGACGCCGGGGTCAGCGGCACCGACATGACCTTCGACGGCACCGACGAGCTGCACCCCAACGGCCTGCACCCCGACCAGCACGCGATCGTCACCAATCCGCGCAACCCGTACCAGTTCTTCGAGGCCAACGACGGCGGCGTGATGCGTTCCAGCGGCACCTTCGTCGACCGGTCGGCGTGGTGCGACAACCCGGACCGCAACCTGACCACGACGGCCCAGAAGGACCGCTGCCGGCAGATGCTCTCCAAGATCCCCAGCAAGCTGGAGGGCGTCAACCACGGCATGAACACCCTCCAGTTCACCAGCCTGTCGGTCAGCCCGCACGACGTGAACCTGCTCCAGGGCGGCACCCAGGACAACGGCACCTGGGAGAACAAGGGCCAGCGGCAGACCTGGGTCAACACGATGATCGGTGACGGCGGCGCCTCCGGTTGGGACGTGGGCCGCCCCGAGTTCCGGTTCCACACGTACTACGACGTCACCCCGGAGGTCAGCTTCGCAAACGGCGACATCGGCAGCTGGATCTACACCGCCGACCCGATCGCCTTCCAGCCGAACAACCTCTTCTACTCCCCGGTGATCAGCGACCCGAAGGTCAGCGGCACCATGTTCGCCGGCACCGGGCTGTCGGTCTACCGCACCAAGACCTTCGGCCTGGGCAACCGTACGCTCGCCGAGGCCGACCGGATCTGCAACTCCTGGACCGGCACCTACGAGGCGCAGTGCGGTGACTGGGAGCCGCTGGGCACCACCGGTCTGACCGCCGCCGGGTGGGGTGACCGGGCCGGCGGCGCGGTCTCCGCGGTGGCCCGGGTCGCCTCCGACACCTCCACCGCGTGGGCGGCCACCAGCACCGGCCGGGTCTTCGTCACCCGCAATGCCGACGCCGAGCCGGCCGCCGCGGTGACCTGGACCCGGGTCGACACCGCGGCCACGCCGAACCGGTACGTCACCGGAATCCACATCGACCCGGCCGACCCGGCTCGGGCGTGGCTCTCCTACAGCGGCTACGGCTCCAACACTCCGACCACGCCGGGGCACGCCTTCGAGGTGACGGCCACCGGCACCGGGGCGACCTGGGCCGACCGGTCGTACGACTTCGGCGACCAGCCCATCACCGACCTGGCTCGCGACGACGTCACCGGCGACCTCTACGCCGCCACCGACTTCGGCGTGCTGCTGCTGCCGAAGGGCAGGACGTCCTGGACGAAGGCGGCCGGCGGGATGCCGAACGTCGAGGTCGCCGGGTTGACAATCGTGCCGGGCGAGCGGGTGCTCTACGCGGCCTCACATGGTCTCGGCGCGTGGAAACTCAGCCTGAAGTGAGGAACAGCCTGAAGTAGGCAACAGCTCAGCCTGAAGTAAGGAACACGGATCATCGGCAGAATCCTGGCGAGGGGCCGCGGACGCGGCCCCTCGCCGCTGCCCGAGCGGGCCGCCCGGCTGTGGCGTACCCTCGGCGCGGCCTTCGTCATCCTGGTCTTCGTACCGCCGCTGTTGCTGCTGGTCGCCGGCTCACTCACCGAGCCGGGGCTGCCGCCGTCACCGACGCCGCAACTGGTGCCCGACCCGCTCTCCACCACCGGCTACCAGCGCGCCGTCGACCTGGGCGGGCTGCTGCGCGCCTCGCTCAACTCGGTGCTGGTGGCGGTGCTTGCGGTGCCGCTGAGCGTGCTGGTCGCCGCCCTGGCCGGTTTCGCGCTGGCCCGACTCGCCCCGCGTACCACCGCAGTGGTGGTGGCGGCCTCCCTGGTCGCGCTCATGGTGCCGGCGACCGCGCTGCTGGTACCCCGCTTCGCGATCTTCCGGTTCCTCGGGTTGACCGACACCCTGGTACCGCTTGTCGCCCCGGCCCTGCTGGGCACCTCACCGCTCTACGTGCTGGTCTACTACCTGGCCTTCCGGGCCCTGCCGGCCGACCTGTACGACGCCTGCCTGGTGGCCGACCTGTCGCCGCTGCGTACCTGGTGGCGGATGGCGTTGCCGCTGGTCCGGCCGGTCACCGCCGGGCTCACCGCGCTCACCTTCGTGCTCACCTGGTCGAACTTCCTCGATCCGCTGGTCTACGTCTACGACCGGGACCTGTTCCCCCTGCCGCTGGCGTTGCGGTCGCTCTCCCTGCTCGACCCCACCAACTTTCCCGTCTTCCTGGCCGGCGCGGTGCTCGCCACCGTGCCCGCGCTTGTGGTCTTCGCCCTGGCCCAGCGGCGTTTCCTGCGCCCCGACGACCGATTCGAGGATTGACCGTCGTGAAATCCAAGTCACTGCTCGCCCTGGTGCTCTGCGCCGCGCTCGCCGTCGCCGGCTGTGGTTCCGGCTCCGGGTCGTCCGGCTCGGGTCCGGTCAAGCTGCTGGTCTTCGGCGCGCCGGAGGAGTTGGCCGCGTACCGGACGCTCATCGACGCGTACCAGGAGGCCCGGCCGGGCGAGCGGGTCCAGTTGATCGAGGCCAGTGACCGCAAGGACCTGCTGGCCCGGCTGGCCACCTCGGTCGCCGGGGGAGCACCGCCGGACGTCTTCCTGATGAACTACCGCTTCTACGGCCAGTTCGCCGCCAAGGGCGTGGTCGAGCCGCTGGACGAGCGGATCGCCGCCTCCACACTCGACCCGGCCGACTACTACCCGGTGGCGATGGATGCCTTCAAGTGGGACGGGGCGCAGCTCTGCCTGCCGCAGAACGTCTCCAGCCTGGCCGTCTACTACAACCGCACGCTGTTCGACAAGTACGGCGTGCCGGCGCCGAAGGCTGGCTGGACCTGGAACGACCTGGTCGGCACCGCCACCGCGATGACCCGCGACGAGCGGGGCCTGGTGATCAAGGGCACCGAGGCCGAGGGCGCCGCCCGGCTGCCCGCCGTGCACGGCCTCGGCGTGGAGCCGTCGATCATCCGGCTGGCTCCGCTGGTCTGGTCCAACGGCGGCGAGATCGTGGACGATCCGGATCGGCCGACCCGGCTCGCGCTTGACAGCCCGGCGGCCCGGGAGGCGTTGAAGAACCTGGTCGACCTGCGGCTGGCGTACGGGGTGGTGCCCAGCGACGCCGAGGTCGAGGCGGAGGACGACGAGTCCCGCTTCCTCAACGGCCGGCTGGCCATGCTGATGACCTCCCGCCGGGCCACCACAAACTTCCGCACCATCACCGGCTTCGACTGGGACGTCGCGCCGATGCCGGTCTACCGGCAGCCGGTCGGGGTGCTGCACTCCGACGCGTACTGCCTGACCACCGGATCGAAGAACAAGGACGCCGCCTGGCGGTTCATGGAGTACGCGATGTCCGCAGACGGCCAGCGGATCATCGCGGCGACCGGCCGGACCGTGCCGTCGCACGTCGAGGTGTCCCGGTCACCGGCGTTCCTGGACCCGAACCAGCCGCCGCGCAACTCGCAGGTCTTCCTCGACGCCATCCCCACCGTGCGGGCGCTGCCCACGGTCAGCACCTGGCCGGAGATCGAGGACCTCAGCTACGGCATCCTGGAGAACGCCATGCACCGCGGCGACCGGCTCGACGACGTGATCCGCGAGCTGGACGTCAAGAGCCGGCCGATGTTCGCCCGTGGGGAGAACGGGTGACCGGCCTGGTCCTGGACGGCGTCAGTGCCGCGTACCGGAACACCACAGTGCTGCACGAGGTGGATCTCACCGTGGCCCCGGGTGAGCTGCTGGTGGTGCTCGGCCCCTCCGGCGCCGGCAAGTCGACGGTGCTGCGGGTGGTGGCCGGGCTGGAACCGGTCACCGCCGGCCGGGTACGCATCGCCGGGCGCGACGTCACCGACCTGCGGCCCGGCCTGCGCAACGTCTCGATGGTCTTCCAGTCGTACGCGCTCTTCCCGCACCTGAGCGTGGCCGAGAACGTCGCCTTCGGGCTGGAGGTACGCGACGTGCCGCGCCGCGCGGCCCGCGAGCGGGCCCGCGCCGCCGCCGAACTGGTGGGCTGCGCCGGGCTGCTGGAGCGCCGACCCGGGCAGCTCTCCGGTGGTGAACGCCAACGGGTGGCGCTGGCCCGGGCGCTGGTGCGCGAGCCGGACGTCTTCCTGCTGGACGAGCCGCTGTCCAACCTGGACCTGGCGTTGCGGGTGGAGATGCGGGCCGAGCTGCGGGCCCTGCACGACCGGATCGGCGCCACCATGGTGCACGTCACCCACGATCAGACCGAGGCGCTGGTGCTCGCCGACCGGATCGCGGTGCTGCGCGCCGGCCGGGTCGAACAGGTGGGCACACCTGAGGAGATCTGGCGCACCCCGGCCAGCACCTTCGTGGCCCGGTTCGTCGGCTCGCCGGCGATGAACCTGCTGCCCGCCGGCGGTCCGTTGCCGTGCACCGGCGACGCGCCCCCGCTGCCGGCGGAGCCACTGGAGGTCGGGTTCCGGCCGGAGGCGGTCACCCTGGGCGCGCCGGAGGGCACCCCGGCCACCGTCGACCGGGTCGAGGTGATCGGCGAGGACGCCTACGCGTACCTCACCCTCGCCGCCGGGCATCCGGTGGTCGCCCGGGTGCCGGCCGCCCGCCGCCCGGACCGGAACTCGGCGGTACGCGTCGGCGTGCGCTGGGCCGACGCCCACCTGTTCCACGCCGACTCCGGCCGCCGGTACCTGCCATGAGCGCCTCGGACACCCGGTCCCGGCGGCAGTTGGCGCTGATGCTGGCGCCGTACCTGGTCGGTCTGGTCGGGCTGGTGCTGCTGCCGGCGCTTGTCACCCTGGTACTGGCCTTCACCGAGTACGACCTGCTGCGCCCGCCGACCTGGGTGGGGCTGGACAACTTCACGCTGCTCGTGGACGATCCGATCTTCCGGGTCGCGTTGGTCAACTCGCTGGTCTTCGCGGCGGTGGCCGTACCGCTGCGGGTGCTGTTGGCGCTCGGCCTGGCGCTGCTGCTGCATCGCCGGGCACCCGGCGTCGGCACCGCCCGCAGCGCGGCGTTGCTGCCCACCGCCGTGCCGGAGATCGCCTACGGCCTGCTCTGGCTCTGGCTGTTCAACCCGCTGTACGGGCCGATCAACCAGTTGCTGCGCATCGGCGGCGAGCACGGCCTGACGGTGTTCGGCCGCACCCCGCCGCAGTGGCTCACCGATCCCACGAGCGCCCGCGCCGGCATCATCCTGATGAGCCTGTTCACCATGGGGGAGACCTTCGTGGTGCTGCTCGCCGCCCGGCGGGCGCTGCCGCGCGACGTGTACGAGATGGCCGCCATCGAGGACGCCACCGGCTGGGACGTGTTCCGCCGGATCACCCTGCCGTTGATGGCGCCGGTGCTGGCCCTGCTGGCGGTCCGCGACGCCATCGCCAGCCTGCACTTCACCTTCGTGCCGGCGTTCGTGGTGACCGATGGTGGCCCGCCCCCGTACGCCACCACCTACCTGTCGCTGTTCGTCTACCAGACCGGCTTCGAGTACCTGCGCTACGGCTACGCGGCGGCGGCGACCCTGGTGATGATGCTGCTGACCGTGGCCGCGCTGCTGGTGCAGTGGCGGCTCATCCGTCGCTACCGCCGCTTCTACCAGCTGTGACGGTGTCCCGGGCGGCCAAGGGTCCGTCTGCTGCTCGACCCGCCCAGCGCAGCAGGGCGGTGAAGGCCAGCGCGGCGGTGACCGCCCCGCCGACGAGCCGCACCCAGTGCCCGGCCACGAACTCCCGCGCCACCTGCCGCAGGTACTCGGGGGAGTGCGTACCGGCCGGGTCGACGAACATGATCTCGTTGCGGGGCCAGAAGAAGGCCACCGAGAAGAGGAACTCGCAGGCGATGAAGACCCCGGTCGCGGCGGCGATCCACAAGCGCAGCCGGCGGTGCCGCCAGGTGAGCGCCGTGGCGGCGACGCCGAGCAGCACCACCGAGGCGCCCAGCGGCGGGAAGTAGTCGCTCGGGCCGCTGACGGCCAGGAAGTCGCGGGCCTTCTCCAGCGAGGCCGGTGGGTCGTGGAAGATGTTCGGGTAGAGCATGACGGTCTCGGCGGCCACGCCGCCGAACGACATCATCGCCGCCCAGGTCAGCGCGACAAGCGCGGTCCAGGTGAATTTGTGGCGCAGCACTGCGTCCTCCTGCGGGTGCGATCTTTTGCGGTGCACTCCCGACGCTAGGAGCGCCGGTGCCGACCGGCTGCCGTCCGGCGGCGCGCGGCGGGGTCGCCTTTCGACGTACGGCGGCTGCCGCCGGCACGCCGTTCGGCGACTGCGGGTGTAGCCGCAGCGGCGGTGGGTAGCCGCCGGGGATGGAGTTGGTCGAGGAGTCGCCGTACCGGTTCCGGATCGACCGGCGCGACCCGATGCGGGTGCCGGGGGTGGTCTTCGCGTCCCGGTCGCTGCTGCCCGATCCGGTGGCGGACCGGTCGCTGGAGCAGGTCGCAAACGTCGCCACCCTGCCCGGCATCGTCGACGCCTCGTACGCCATGCCGGACGTGCACTGGGGTTACGGCTTCCCGATCGGCGGGGTGGCCGCCACGGACGTCGAGGCCGGCGGGGTGGTCTCACCCGGCGGCGTCGGCTTCGACATCTCCTGCGGGGTGCGCCTGCTCGCCGCCGACCTGGACCGGGACGAGTTGCGTCCCCGGCTGGACGCGGTGATGGACGCGCTCGGCGCGGCCACCCCGCGCGGCATGGGTCGGGGCGCGGTGTGGCACCTGACCGGCCGCGACGAACTCGACGCGGTGCTGCGCGGCGGTTCCCGGTACGCCGTGCAGCGCGGCTTCGGCGTGCCGCGGGACCTGGACCGGTGCGAGGACTTCGGCGCGGTGCACGACGCCGATCCGGCCCAGGTCAGCGACCGGGCGATCGAACGTGGGGCGCGCCAGGTCGGCAGCCTCGGCTCCGGCAACCACTTCCTCGAGGTCCAGGCGGTCGAGCAGGTGTACGACGAGCCGGTGGCGGCGGCGTTCGGGCTGCGCACCGGCCAGGTCTGCGTCATGATCCACTGCGGGTCGCGGGGGCTCGGCCACCAGATCTGCACCGACCACGTCCGGGCGATGGAGCAGGCGATGGGCCGCCACGGCATCCACGTCCCGGATCGGCAGCTCGCCTGCGCCCCGGTCGCCTCCGCAGCCGGGCGGGCCTACCTGGGGGCGATGGCCGCCGCGGCGAACTACGCGCGGGCCAACCGGCAGCTGCTCGCCCACGCGGCGGGCGAGGTCTTCGCGCGGAAGACCGGCCACCGGCTCGACCTGGTCTACGACATCTCCCACAACCTCGCCAAGCTCGAAGAGCACGCGGTCGACGGCGGAGTGCGGCGGCTGTGCGTACACCGCAAGGGCGCCACCCGCGCGTTGCCGCCCGGGCACCCGGACCTCCCCGACGAGCTGCGTCCCGTCGGCCAGCCGGTGCTCATCCCGGGCTCGATGGGCACCGGCTCGTACGTGCTCACCGGGGTGGCCGGCGCGCCCGCGTGGGCCTCCACCTGTCACGGCGCGGGCCGGGTGCAGAGCCGCAAGCAGGCCGTCGCGGCCGAGCGCGGCGGCGACCCGCGCGCCCAACTGGAGGCGCAGCACATCGCGGTACGCGGTGCGTCGCGGCGCGGCCTGGCCGAGGAGATGCCGGCGGCGTACAAGGACATCTCGGCCGTGGTCGAGGCCGCCGAGGGCGCCGGGCTGTGCCGGCGGGTGGCCCGGCTGGTGCCGCTCGGCGTGGTCAAGGGCTGACCGGGGCCGCCTGCGTGCCGGCCGGGCAGCAGCTCAGACGTCCAGGGTCACCGCGCAGGACCAGCCCCGTTCGTCGCGGCCGAAGCGCAGCTCGTGCAGCGCGACCGCCTTCGGCACCGCGCCGGTCAGCTCCACCTCATCGGTGCCCGTGGTGTGCCAGCGCACCAGCAGACCGCCGGCACCGTCGTCGGAGATCTCGGTGCGCAGCGGCAGCTCGTCCGTCGTCTCCAACCGGAAGATCACCTCGTCGAGGAGGCTCACCAGCAGGTCCTCGTCGGTGCCGGCCGGCGCGTGGAACTCCCGCTCGGCCCGGGGCCGGGCCCCGGCCGGGTCGGTGAACGACTCGACAAGTGCGCGCACCGCCTCGACCAGGCAGCCCGACCGGTCCGGTGCCCACGCCTCGATCCGTACGTCGGCGGTGTGCGGCACCCACCGGTGTCCCCGGACCTGCGTCACACCCCCGATGATGCCGTCCCGCCGGGCTCAGTGCGCGCCCAGTCGGGCGATCGGCTCGACCAGTTCGCGTTCCTCGTACGACAGGTGGGACAGCAGGGTGTCGCTGAGCAGGTCGACCGCGGCCCGCAACTCGGCCATCCCGTCCGGTGTGGCGACGAACGCGACAAGTGCCCGGTCGACCCCCTCCAGTACGTCGTGGATGGCGTGGTGCTCGGCCTCGAGCCGGTCGATGACCGGGGCCAGCCGGGAGTCGGCCCGGCGCAGGTGCGGGAAGAGCGACCGGTCCTCGATGGTGTGGTGGGTGGTCACCACCCGGCAGTACGACTCGCAGTAGGTGCCGAGGGTCCACTTGTTCTGCCGCATGGTCATCGTGTTGATGTGCGACCTGGCGGTGCCCACGTCGATCAACCCAGCGGCCACCTGCTCGATCAGGTCGTGGATCTGGGCCAGTTCGGCGCGTAGTCCGTCGTGCACGTCGATCAGGTGCTGCGCGCCCGCCTGCTCGTGCGCGGTGTAGGTGCGCTCAGGGTCGGGTGCCGGTCCGCTGGGCCGGGTCGATTCGTCCCAGACCCGCACCTCGCTGCGGCGTGCGCCGTCGTCGGGCGTCGGCACCACCGCGAACGGCGTCGCCCCGACACCGGCCCGCCGCCCCGCCGCCCGACCGGCCCCGCCCGGCGACGTGCTTGTCGTACCGCTCGACGGGGTGCTCGTGGTGCCGTCCGGTGCCGTGGCCGTGGCGCGGTCGGGCCGGGAGCCGGCCGTCGAGGTGCCGCCCGGGCCGGTGCCGGCCGGGGCGGGGGATCGTTCGGTGGCGACCAGTTCCCGGGTGGCCGGGGCCACCTCTGCGGCGAACCGTCGCAGGTCGTCGGGGTCGTCGCTGGCCAGGATGAAGGTGCTGATCCCCTCGGTGAGGGCCAGGTCGGCGAGTTCCTCGGCCCACTGCTCGGCCGGCCCGTCCAGCGGGCCGCGCCCGACCGGTGCGAACCGCCCGTTGATGTTGAGCAGCCGGCGCACGTCGGCCGGCGAACGACCCGCCCCGGTCGCGGCCTCGTCGATTATCGCGTTGCCCTTCGCCAGGTCACCGGGGCCCAGGTAGGCCAGCGAGGGCAGCCAGCCGTCGGCTCGCCGACCGGTCAGCGCGAGCATCCGCGGCTTGTACGCGCCGAGCCAGATGCTCAGGTCGTGGGCGCCGGCGGGGCCGCGCTTGGCGCCGAGGGCGCGGTGGAACTCCCCGTCGACCCGGACGCCACCGCGGGCGTCGGCGTCCCAGATCTGGCGGATGATCTCGATCGCCTCCTCCAGGGCCTGCACGCCCTGCCCGGGGGAGAGGCGCCGCCCGCCCATCGCCTCGATGGCGTCCCAGAACGCCCCGGCGCCCAGGCCCAGCTCCGTCCGGCCCCCGCTGAGCAGGTCGAGGCTGGCCACGCTGCGCGCCAGCACGGCGGGTGGACGCAGTGGCAGGTTTGTCACGTTCGCGGCCAGCCGGACCCGTTCGGTGCGGGCGGCCACGAAGCTCAGCAGCGTCCAGGTGTCCAGGAAACTGGGCTGGTACGGATGGTCCTGGAAGGTGACCAGGTCGAGCCCGACCTGCTCGGAGAGCATGGCGAGGCCGACCGGCCGTGCCGGGTCGGCGTTGCCGGGTGTCAGGAACGACCCGAAGGTCAGGGCGTGCCCGTAGTCGCTCATCGTCAACCTTCCTCCGGCGGCGCGGTGCCGATCACCGCCCCCACAAATGTTATGTCGTACAGAACATCATTGCCCAATAAAATCTGTGACTTGCGCTAACCTGAGGGCATGAGTGGCGTCCGAGGCAACGGCCTCCATCCCGACCCGATCAACGAGGACCTCGGGTGGATGCTCGGTGTGCTCTTCCGCGCGTATGCCCGCGCCGCCGACCACGCCGTCGGCGACCTGCCCGGCGGGCCGCGCGGCTACCAGGTGCTCACCGCGGCCGACCGGGAGCCGCCGCGTAACCAGGGCGCGATCGCCGAGGAACTGGGCATCGACCGCACCGTCCTGACCTACCTGATCGACGATCTGGAGCAGGACGGGCTGGTGGTCCGCCGGCCCGATCCGGCCGACCGTCGCAGCCGGCTGGTCACCCTCACCGACGCCGGCCGCGAGGCGGCCCGCCGCCGCCGGGAGACGCTGCGTACGGTCGAGTCACACCTGCTCCAGCCGCTCGACCCGGAGCAGGCCACCGCGCTGCGCGACCTGTTACGTCGGGTGGCGTGCGCGGCGCAGCAGACCGACCCGCTCACCGATCTCTGTCAGGTGGCCGAGGAGGCGGTGGCGCCGCCACCGGCACGGCGCCGCCGGGCGGCCCGCCGGCCGGGTTAGCCGTACGGTCGACGGATGCGGATCACGAAGTACACGCACGCCTGCGTCCGGCTCGAACACGACGGCGGCGTGCTCGTCATCGATCCGGGCACCTGGAGCGAGCCGCGGGCCCTGGCCGGCGCGGACGCGGTGCTGGTCAGCCACGAGCACATCGACCACATCGACGTGTTGCGGCTGGCCGGGCTGGGCGTACCGGTCTTCGTGCCGGAGGGTGCCGTGCTGCCGGACCTGGCGCCGCTGCCGGTGACCCGGGTCCGTGCGGGCGAACGCTTCACCGCCGCGGGGCTCGACGTGGCCGCGGTCGGCGGCCGGCACGCCACCATCCACGGCGGCCAACCCGACTGCGCCAACCTCGGCTACCTGGTCGCCGACGAGCTCTATCACCCCGGCGACTCGCTGCATCCGCCCGGCCGAGCGGTGCGTACCCTGCTGGTGCCGGCGCAGGCGTCCTGGCTGAAACTGACCGAGGCGATCGACTTCGCGGTGGCGGCCGGCGCGGCACAGGTCGTCCCGATCCACGACGCCCAGCTCAACGAGCGCGGCCTGGCCAGCGTCAACGGCTGGTTCGCCGAGACCGTCCCCGGTTACCGCTACCTGGCCCCCGGCGAGACCGCCTGACCGACTCGCGGGGGTCGGCGGTACACGTTATGCCTGGGCGCGGGTCAGCAGCAGGCCGAGCAGCAGGAACGAACCGGCGAAGCCTCGCCGCAGCCAGTCGGCGACCCGGGGGCGGTCGAGCACCCGTCGGCGTACGGCGGCGGCACCGAGGCCGTAGCCGACGAAGACCACAAGCGTGGTCGCCGTGAACACCGCCCCCAGGGCCAGCATCCGGCTCAGCGCGCCCGGGGCGTCCGGATCGACGAACTGCGGCAGGAACGCCACGAAGAAGATCGTCAACTTGGGGTTGAGCAGATTCATCAGCAGCACCGAGCCGATGATCTGGCGCGTCGAGCGGGCGGGCCCCGCGCCGTCCACGGTGAAGGCGCCGCGTTGGCGCAGGGTCGACACCGCCAGCCAGAGCAGATAGCCCGCGCCCAGATACTTGACCAGGTCGAAGAGGAGCGCGCTGGAGTGCAGCAGCGCGGCGATGCCGGTCATGGCCGCCAGCAGGTGCGGCAGGGTCGCCAGCGTGCCGCCCAGCGCGGCGACCAGGGCGGCGCGGCGACCGCCGGTCAGCCCGGCGGAGAGCGTGAACAGGACTCCGGCACCCGGAGTGGCGACCACGACGAGCGTGGTGAACAGGAAGGCGATGGTCACCCACTCACCCTGCCGCCACAATGGTCCTATGCGCAGTGCCAAATCACCCCGCCCAAACAGGTCCATAGCTGCAAGGAAGGGCCCCCTGTTAACGCCTCGGGTAGTAGCGGGGCCCCCTCTTAACGCCGGCTCCGACTTCCTGAACCTGGACATCGGCGAGGCACCGCGCGGTGGGCGGGCCGCCTGGCTCGCCGATCGGCTCCGTCAGGCGATCGCCGATCGGGTGGTGCCGGTCGGCTCCCGACTGCCCGCCACCCGGGTGCTCGCCGCCGACCTCGGAGTGTCGCGCGGTGTGGTGGTGGAGGCGTACCAACGGTTGATGGAGGAGGGGCAGGTGGCCGGCCGAGGGCGCGGTGGGACCGTGGTGGTCGCCACCCTGCTCCCGCCCCGGGCGTCGAAGACCGCAGCGGAGCGCCGCACCCCGGCAGCGGAGGCGGCCGGTGGCGAGTCGGCCGGCGCCGCGAGCGCCGCGACGCGTACGCCGGAGCCTGTCGGGCCCCTCCCGTCGGTGCCCGACCTGGACATCTTCGACCGGCTGCGCACTGCGCCGGCGCGGATCGACTTGACGCCCGGCGTACCCGACCTGGCGGCCTTCCCCCGCGCGGCCTGGCTGCGCGCCGAGCGGAGCGTGCTGGGGCGGATGGCCGCGGCGGACCTGGGCTACGGCGATCCGTGCGGTACGCCCCTGCTGCGCCGGGCCGTCGCCGGCTGGCTGGCCCGCAACCGGGGAATCCGGGTCGACCCGGCCGAGGTGATCGTCACGACCGGGGTGACCCAGGCGCTCGGCCTGCTCGCGCAGGTCCTGCGGCGCGACGGCGTCACCAGGGTCGGCGTGGAGGATCCGGGCTCGCTCGGTGTACGCCAACATCTCGACAACTCGCTGCTGACCACCGTGCCGATCCCGGTGGACGGCGCCGGACTGCGAATCGACGAGTTGTCCGCGAGCGGCGTGTCCGCCGTGACGCTCACCCCCGCCCACCAGTTCCCGACCGGTGTGGTGCTCGACGGTGCACGCCGTCGCCAACTCGCCGACTGGGCCCGCGCCGGTGGACTGGTCATCGAGGACGACTACGACGCCGAGCACCGCTACGACCGGCCACCGGTACCGGCGTTACGGGCCACCCTGCCGGAACGCGTCTGCTATGTCGGCAGCGTGTCGAAGCTGCTCGCGCCGGCCCTGCGGATCGGCTGGCTGCTGGTACCCGGCCGGTACCGGGACGCCGTGGTGGCCGCCAAGCGCGCGGCCGACCTCGGCAACGCCGTCCTGCCCCAACTGGTGCTCGCCGAACTGATCACCTCCGGGGCGCTGGAGCGGCACCTGCGGCTGCTGCGCCGTCGGCACGTACGCCGCCGGGATGCGATGATCGCGGCCCTGGCCCGCCACCTGCCCGGCGCCACCGTGCACGGCGCGGCGGCCGGGCTGCACCTGACGGTCACCCTGGCCGACGACGTGACCGACACGCAACTGGCGACGGCGGCCCTGGCCCGCGGGGTGAAGGTGCAGCCGCTGTCCTGGCACTGTCGGCGGTCGTACCCGCCCGGCCTGGTCCTCGGCTACGCGGCCAACCCCGTCTCGACCATCGAGGAGGGGATCGCGCTCGTCGCCGCGGGCTGAGCGGTCCGCGCGCGGCGGCGCGGCCCGACTACCGTCGTGGCCGTGACAGCTCCGATGCCGTTCGCCACCGGGCGGGACGCCGATGTGTACGCGCTGGACGGCGACCGGGTGCTCCGCCGCTACCGCGACGGCACCCACGTCGCCGTCGAGGCTGGATTCATGACGTACCTGCACGCGGCCGGCTATCCGGTGCCGCAGGTGCACCAGGCCGGCGGCGCGGACCTGGTGCTGCGGCGGGTGCCCGGCCCGACGATGCTTCAGGCGCTGGTCGCGGGGGAGATCGAGGTCGGTCCGGCGGGCAGTGTCCTGGCCGGACTGCACCGCCGGCTGCACGCGGTGCCGCCGCGCCCCGGCGCGGCGTCCGGCGAACGGATCCTGCACCTGGACGTGCATCCGGACAACGTCATCCTCGACCCGCGCGGCCCGGTGCTCATCGACTGGCGCAACGTCCGGCACGGCCCGCCGGGGCTGGACGTGGCGATGTCCGCCCTGATCCTCGCCCAGGTCGCCGTCGACCCGGACCAGCCGTTGGCCGCCTCCGCCGCCGAGCTGCTGCGGTGCTACCTGGACGCGCTGCGCGACCACGCCACGCCGCTTGTCGACGAGGCGCTGGCCATCCGGCTCGCCAACCCCACCCAGACCGCTGCGGAACTCGCCCGGCTGCCCGCCGCCGCCGATCTCGTCCGCACCGGTTCAACCAGCTGACGGCGGGTCTTCGAGCGGCGGCCGGTGCGCCACGAAGACCGACCAAACAACCCCTGCTGGATCCGCCGCCGACGCGAGGGGCCATCATAGATACATGACGCATCCCTCGGTGGCCGGTCGGTCCACCATGCCGTCGGCGGCCGAACGTGCCTACCGACACCTCAAGCGCGCCATCCTGGAACAGGTCCATCCCGGCGGCACGCTGGTCAGCGAGGGGGAGATTGCCGAGGCGACCGGAGTGTCGCGTACCCCGGTCCGCGAAGCCCTGCTGCGGCTGGAGACCGAAGGGCTGGTCCGGCTCTATCCGAAGCGCGGCGCGCTGATCCTGCCGGTCTCGGCCCGCGAGATCGCCGACGTGGTCGAGGCCCGGCGGCTGGTCGAGGTGCACGCCGCCGGACGGATCTGGTCCCGGCGCGCCGAGATCCGCGCCCAACTGGCCGACCGGCTGGCCGAGATGCACGCCGCGCACGCCGCCGGTGACCTGACCGCCCTGATGGCCGCCGACCGGGCCTTCCACGCCGCCGTGGTCGACGCGGCCGGCAACGAGATCCTCGCCGAGTTGTACCAGCGGCTACGCGACCGGCAGGTCCGGATGGGCGAGGCCAGCTTCCGACTCTCGCCCCGCTGGGCCGAGGCGGCGCTGACCGAACACGCCGCGCAGCTGGCCGCCCTCGACGGGGACGATCCCGAGGCCTGGCTCGCCGCCGTGGCCGCCCACATCGACAGCGCCGAGCGCGTGTTCCTGGGCCCGCGGTGAGCGAACCTGCGCGGGTGCCCGTCGGCCGGGCCGCGCTGGTCTGGGCGGTGGCGCTCACCGCGTACATCGCGGCGGTGTTCCACCGCACCTCGCTCGGCGTGACCGGGGTGGAGGCCACCCACCGCTTCGACATCAGCGCGGCCACCCTGGCCACCCTCACCGTCGCCCAACTCGCCGTGTACGCGGTGATGCAGGTGCCGGTCGGGATGCTGCTCGACCGGTACGGCTCGCGCCGGCTGCTGCTCACCGGCGGAGCGCTGATGGTCGCCGGGCAACTCGCCTTCGCCCTGGTCACCGACGTGCGCCTCGCCGTGGCGGCCCGGGTCCTGGTCGGCCTCGGCGACGCGATGAGCTTCATCAGCGTGCTGCGTCTCGTCGCGTTCTGGTTCCCGGGCCGGCGCAACCCGCTGCTGGCCCAGCTGACCGGCACGCTCGGCCAACTGGGCGCGGTGCTCGCCGCCGTACCGCTTGTGGCGCTGCTGACGCACACCGGCTGGACCACCGCCTTCCTGACCTCGGCCGCAGTGGGAGCGGCGACGCTGCTGATGGTCTTCGCCGCCGTCCGGGACACCCCGCACGGACCGGTGGTGGCCACCCCCGCGTCGATCGGGCGTCGGCTCGCGGACGCCTGGACCCATCCGGGCACCCGGCTCGGGCTCTGGACACACTTCGTCATCCAGTTCTCCGGCACGGTCTTCGCACTGCTCTGGGGCTTCCCGTTCCTGGTGCAGGGGCAGGGACTCACCCCGACCGCGGCGGCCTCGCTGCTCACCGTGCTGACCCTCGCCATGCTGGTGACCGGCCCGGTGATCGCGTACCTCTGCGCCCGCTACCCGCACCGTCGTTCGGTGCTGGTCTTCGGCATCACCGCCGCCACCGCGGCCATCTGGGCCGTGCTGCTCGCCTGGCCGGGACGCGCACCCGGCTGGCTGCTGGTCACGCTGGTGCTCGTGCTGGCCCTCAACGGCCCCGGCTCGATGATCGGTCTGGACTACGCGCGGACCTTCAACCCGGTCAGCCGCCTGGGCAGTGCCGCCGGGATCGTGAACGTCGGCGGCTTCGCCGCCTCCATCATCCTGGTGCTCACCGTCGGCGTGGTGCTCGACCTGGCCACCCCGGCCGGGCAGCCCGCCCCCGACCTGGACGCGTTCCGGTGGGCCTTCGCCGTGCAGTACGTGCTCTGGGCCGTCGGCGCGGTCCAGGTGCTGCGCTGGCGCAACGCCGCCCGCCGGCACCGGGACGGGCACGTCGCGCCGACCGTCCGGGCCGAAGCTGTGCCGATCCGACCTGGTGGCGGTAGGTTGCCCAACGGGAGTGAGCGGATGCGTCGCCGCCCCTCCGGCGACGCCGTGGCGCAGCGGCGCCGGCGCTTCGCGCCGACGCGGAGTAGGAGGAAAGCGTGAGCCAGCAGGTCAGGGGAGTCGTCTCCCGCGGCAAGGGTGCACCCGTCGAGGTCACCGACATCGTGGTGCCGGATCCCGGGCCCGGTGAGGCGGTGGTACGGGTGCAGTCCTGCGGGGTCTGCCACACCGACCTGCACTACCGCGAGGGCGGCATCAGCGACGACTACCCGTTCCTGCTCGGCCACGAGGCGGCCGGCATCGTCGAGCAGGTCGGCGAGGGAGTGGACGCGGTCGCGCCCGGTGACTTCGTGGTGCTCAACTGGCGGGCCGTCTGCGGGGTGTGCCGGGCCTGCCGGCGCGGTCGCCCCTGGTACTGCTTCGCCACCCACAACGCCGCCCAGAAGATGACCCTCACCGACGGCACCGAACTCTCCCCGGCGCTGGGCATCGGCGCGTTCGCCGAGAAGACCCTGGTGCACGCCGGTCAGTGCACCAAGGTGGACCCGGCGGCCCGGCCGGCCGCCGTCGGCCTGCTCGGCTGCGGGGTGATGGCGGGCCTCGGCGCGGCGATGAACACCGGCGGGGTGACCCGTGGCGACTCCGTGGCGGTGATCGGTTGCGGCGGCGTCGGTGACGCGGCGGTAGCCGGCGCGGCGCTTGCTGGCGCGACGACGATCATCGCGGTGGACACCGACTCCCGCAAGCTCGACTGGGCCCGCAAGTTCGGCGCCACGCACACGGTCAACGCCTCCGAGGCCGACCCGGTGGCCGAGATCCAGGCGGCCACGGGCGGGTTCGGCGCCGACGTGGTGATCGACGCGGTCGGCCGGCCGGAGACCTGGAAGCAGGCGTTCTACGCCCGGGACCTGGCCGGCACGGTGGTGCTGGTCGGCGTACCCACCCCGGAGATGCGCGTCGAGCTGCCGCTGCTTGACGTCTTCGGTCGCGGCGGCGCGTTGAAGTCCAGCTGGTACGGCGACTGCCTGCCCAGCCGCGACTTCCCGATGCTCACCGAGCTCTACCTCCAGGGCCGCCTCGACCTGGACGCCTTCGTCACCGAGGAGATCGGCCTGGACGGGGTCGAGGAGGCGTTCGCCCGGATGCACCGAGGCGACGTGCTCCGCTCGGTGGTGGTCTTCTGATGGCGGCCCGGATCGACCACACAGTCACCTCCGGCACCTTCTCCCTCGACGGGCAGACCTTCGATGTCGACAACAACGTCTGGGTGGTCGGCGACGACGCCGAGTGCGTCGTCATCGACGCCCCGCACGACGTGGCCGCCATCCTGAAGGTGGTGGCCGGTCGTCGGGTCAAAGCGATCGTCGCCACCCATGCCCACGACGACCACGTCCGGGTCGCCCCGGAGCTCTCCCGCGTCACCGGCGCGCCGGTGCTGCTGCACCCCGACGACCGGGTCTTGTGGGACCTGGTGCACCCCGACGAGCCGCCGGGCGGGCAACTGCGCGACGGCGAGACGATCGAGGTGGGCGGCAGCACGCTGACCGTGCTGCACACCCCCGGGCACAGCCCCGGCGCGTGCTGTCTGCACGCGCCCGCGCTGGACGTCGTCTTCACCGGTGACACGCTCTTCGCCGGCGGTCCGGGCGCCACCGGTCGGTCGTACAGCGACTTCGACACCATCATCGCCTCGATCCGCGACCGGCTGCTCACCCTGCCACCGCAGACCGTCGTGCACACCGGCCACGGCGACAGCACCACCATCGGCGCCGAGGCACCGCAGCTGCCGCAGTGGCTGGCCCGGGGGCACTGACCGCCGCCCAGCGCGACGCGTTGCGGTACGTCCGGGCGGTGGCGCTGTGTGACCGGCCCACCGCCCTGGCCACCATCGGCCGCACCCTGGCCGGCACCGGCGTACGACACGATCCGGCGCGACTCGTCGCGGCGATCGGCCGGGCCGGCCGGATCACCCTCAACTTCCACCCGGACCGGCTGATCGCCGACGGGCGGACGGTCGCCGAGGCACTCGCGGAAGAGGGCGTCTACCGCAGCCAGTTCGAGACCGGGATCTCCAACGGCGGCCTGAGCGCGTACCCGGGTGGCGACCGGGACCGCTGGGAGCAGCGCATGTTCGGCGGCGCGTACCAGCGTGCGGGCGTACGCCCGGCGGACCGGCCCAAGTACGGCGGCCTGAACCTGCTCGACCATCCGGACGGCGCCTGCCCCCGCTTCGGCTCCTGTCACCTGCGGCTACGGCCCGAGGTGCTGGCCCGCACCACGTTCTGCTTCGGCGACAGTCACCTCGGCCCCCGCGACGTCGGCACCGTCGACGTGATCGAGCCGGTGCTGGCCGCGTTGCTCGTGGCGACCGTGGAGACCGGGGTCAGCCTCGGCCGACCCGGTGACCTGGTCGACCTCACCGGCGAGCTGCTGCGCGTCCGGGAGGAGGTCGCCGCCGCGCCCCGGGCCGCCGGCCGTGCCCTCGACGACTACGTCGAGGCGCAGATCCACGGCGAGCTGCGGTTGGCCCGGGACGTGGCCGAGTTGGTGGTCGATCCCTCGTTCCGGGACACCGACACCGGCGCGATCCTCGCCGCTGTGGCCCGGCGGTACGGGGTTCCGCTGCGTTGGCACGCCGGCTTCGTCCTGCCGGTGAACCAGGTCGACGCCGAGTTCCGGGGGCCGGCGATCCCATCGCTGGCGGCCCGGGTGCACGCCGAGTTCGCCCGGCCCGGGGAGCCGCTGCACGCCGCGTTGATCGGCCGCGCCGCCGCGTCGGTGGTGACCGAGCCGGGCCGGTGGGCCGATCGGGGACCGGTCGCGGACACGCTCCAGCACCTCAAGCAGCTCTGGCACGTCCTGGTCCGGTTCGGCACACCGTACCCCACTGTGCCGTAGGTCCGGTTTATCGGCTGACGGCACCGGCTGTCCGGCCGGGCGGGTGAGCAGGATCGCAGCCTCCCGGCACCGCGGCATTTCCGGAATGCCCGACAAGGCGGGCCGGTTGTCCTTTCCCAAAGCGCCGGCATCCAAACCCCGGTGCGATCTCCCGAGAGCGGCTCACCCGAGCGGCTCGTAACGATCGAAGGGGCAACCATCGTGAAGCTGGACTTCACTCGATGGCTCCCGGCCATCGCGACGAACCCGAACCGGAAGACCGCGCTGAGCGTCGTGGGCGTGACCGCCCTCGCCGGGCTGGCCCTCGGCCCGGGCGCCATCGCCGCACCGATCACCAGCGGACCGCACGAGGGCGCGGTCGCGGCGATCGACAAGGCGACCGGCCGCGACGGCACGGCCGAGTCGGCCAGCGGCCGTACCGACAAGCCGGACGCCGGCAAGCCCAGCCGTGCCGAACTGATCCCGCACGGCGTGCAGGGCGCGCAGTCGCGGATCCCGCTCGACCGGGCCCAGCGCGACAACGCCAAGACCATCGTCGAGGTGGCCAAGAAGACCGGCGTGGGCGAGCGGGGCGCGGTGATCGGCATCGCCACCGCCATGCAGGAATCGAAGCTGTACAACCTGGGCCACCTGGGCACGTACAACGACCACGACTCGCAGGGCCTGTTCCAGCAGCGGCCCTCCACCGGTTGGGGCAGCGTGGAGCAGATCACCGACCCCGAGTACTCCTCGACCGCCTTCTTCGAGGCCCTCAAGCGGGTCAACGGCTGGCGGAACATGCCACTGACCAGCGCGGCGCAGACGGTGCAGGTCTCGGCCTACCCGTTCCACTACGCCCAGTGGGAGGAGCAGTCGGCGGAACTCGTCTCCCAGCTCTGGTAAGGGAGCGCACCGGCCGGCCCGACCCGGGCCGGCCGGTGCGGCGTCTCCGGCAGCAGCCGGACGCGGCCCCAGCCTCGGTCTACTGCCTCGGGTCCCAGCGTCGGTCTTCACCCGGATCCGAACGTCACCCCCTCTTTCCGTGATTTTCGCTGCTTTCGGCCGTTCAGGCGCGGTTTGCTGGTCCGGGTGTGGTTCGGGTCAGGGGCGTGAGGTGAGGCGTGGTGACGAGCGCGGGTCGTGCCCCGACCGGGTCGACGGCGTTCCGATTCGTCCTTCTCCTCGGACTGGTCGATCTCTTCGGCGACACCGCCTACTCGGGTGGCGCGAGCATGAACGGGTTGTTCCTCGCGTCGCTTGGTGCAGGCGCCGCCATGATCAGCATCGCCGGTGGACTGAGTGAGTTCCTCAACTACCTGACCCGCGGGGTGTCCGGCTACTTCGCCGACCGGATACGCCGACGTTGGCCACTGGTGTTCCTTGGCTATGGCGTAAACCTGCTGGCTGTGCCGGCTCTGGCGCTCGCCGGGCACTGGCAGGTCGCCGCCGCGCTGATCGTGGTGCAGGGCATCGGGCGCGGCGTCCGCAAGCCGCTCGTCCAGGCCATGTTGTCCTACACCAGCAGCCGGTACGGCAAGGGGTGGGTCTACGGGGTGAACACGGCGCTGGACCACACGGGACGTACTCTCGGCCCGCTGGTCGTCGCCGGAGCGCTCCTCGTCACGACGGAGTTCCGGACGACGTACGCGCTGCTCGTCATCCCGGCGGTGCTGGCGTTGACCACGTTGACGATCGCGCGGCTCCGGTTTCCCGCGCCCGCGTCGTTCGAACAGCGGCCCGGGACGGCGACCACCGCCGGATTCACCCGCTCGTACTGGCTCTACCTGGTGGCAGGTGCGTGCTTCGCGGCCGGCCTGATGAACTTCGAGCTGATCTCGTTCCACCTGTCGCGCGGCGGGGTGACCCGCGACAGTGTGCCGCTCTTCCTTGCGCTGGCCACGGCCATCGGCGCGCTGGCCAGTCTCGGCTTCGGCAGGCTCTACGATCGCATCGGCCTGCCCGTGGTCCTCATGGCAGTGGTCGCCACCGCCGCGTTCTCGCCGTTCGTGTTCCTCCTGCCCGCCCATCTCGGGCTGTTCGGGATGGCGCTCTGGGGCATCGGGCAGGCGACCCAGGACAGTCTGCTCACCGCCCTCGTGGCTGGTGTCCTGCCGCGAGGGCGACGGGATTTCGCGTTCGGCCTCTACTACGCCGGGTACGGCGTGGGTTGGCTGGTCGGCGCGGTGGTGACGGGGCTGCTCTACGAGCACTCTCGGGTCGCGCTCGTGCTGTTCGCGGCCGGCGCACAGCTGCTCTCCGTGCCGATCTTCCTGGCTGCCGGGCGACGTACTCGACCATCGAGGCGTTAAGAAGGGGCCCTTCCTCTACCGGAGGCGTTAGCAAGGGGCCCTTCCTTCGCTATGTCGAGTAGGGCTACGAGCAGGGCCAGCACGATGATCCCGGCGGATACCAGCAGCGAGCGCTCGAAGGCCGCCGACCAGGTGTCGCCGGTCTCGGACACGACCGAGAAGAAGACCGCGCCGACAACGGCGATGCCGGCCGCCGAGCCGATGCGTTGACCGGTCTGGAGCATGCCCGCGCCGCTACCCGCCTGCGGCACCGGCACCTGTGACAGGGTCAGGGTCTGGTTCGGCGCGATCACCAGGCCGCTGCCGATCCCGGCGACCAGCAGGGGAGCCGCGGTCACCCAGGGCACCGGGGCGTGCGGGGCCACCTCGATGGCGAGCGCCACCAGACCGAGCCCGGCCACCACGGCCAGCAGCCCGACGGCGACCAGCGGTCGGCCGAAGCGGTTGACGATCCGTCCACCGACCGCCGACGCGACGGCCGAGCCGAGCGCGAACGGCGTGATCGCCAGACCGGCCACCAGTGCGCTGTAGCCGAGCCCGGTCTGCAGGTACAACGTGAAGATGAAGAAGATCGCGGTGAAGCCGCCGAAGTAGCTCAGCGCGATAAGCGAACCCAGGGCGTACGACCGGCGCCGGAACAGCTGAACGTCGAAGAGCGGCGGCCCGTTGCGCGCGTACCGGTGCTCCCAGAGCACGAAGCCGACCAGCGCGACCAGGCCGGCGGGGAGGAGCAACCACTTGGTCGGGCCGGACCACTGTTCCCGCTGCACCATCGGCAGCAGCAGGAGGGTCACGCCGAGACCGAGCAGCAGTACGCCGACCGGGTCCGACCGGCGTCGGGCGGCCTGGCCGACCGGCCGGTGCGGCATCAGCCGCCAGCCGAGCAGCACCGCGACGATCCCGACCGGCACGTTGACGAAGAAGACCCACCGCCAGCCGTGCGCCGACCCGCCGGCGGCGATCAGCAGGCCGCCGAGCAGTGGACCGACCGCGGTGGAGATGCCGATGGTGGCGCCGAGCAGCCCGAACGGCCGGGCCCGTTCCGGCCCCTGGAAGAGCTGCTGGATCATTCCGATCACCTGCGGGTTCACCAGCCCTGCGGCGACGCCCTGAAGCAGCCGGGCGGCGATCAACCAGCCGGGGGAGGGGGCCAACCCGGCCAGGGCGCTGGTCACCGCGAACAGGGCGACGCCGAACACGAACGCGTTGCGCCGGCCGTGCACGTCACCGAAGCGTCCCGCCGGCACCAGGGTCAGCCCGAAGGTCAGCGCGTACCCCGACAGCACCCACTGGAGGTCGCTGGGGCCGGCGTCCAGCGCCCGCTCCAGCGACGGGATGGCCACGTTGACGATGCTGACGTCGAGCAGGGTCATGAAGGTGGCGACCAGGCCGACGCCGAGCGCCTGCCAGCGGCGCCGATCGTCGTACGACTCGGGTTTTGTCGCCTGCCCCGCACGAGCCGCACCCATCGTGTCTCCCGTTGATCGGCGTCACCGGGTTTGTCCCGTTATCGCCGAACCTACCCGGTGGCGCCGCTCAGGCAAGCTGCTGCGCGCAGAACCGCGGGCCGAAGTCGAGCCCGGCCATCGGCGAGTCCTCCCGGTGCAGCAGGTTCTTCTCGGTCAGCAGGTGCAGCGGGGTCTGCAGCTGTTCCTCGGTCAGGCCGCACTCCTGAGCGATCAGGTCCGGGTAGGGAACCTGGCCGCGTGCCTCCAGGGCCGCCACCGCGTCGTACACCCGAACCTCGACGTCCGACAGCTGCACCTGCTGCATGGTGTTCTCCTCACGCTCCGTCCGCCTTCGGCCGGCGGGCTGCGATCGGCCGGTTACCCCGTGCCAGGGGGAAGATGCCCGCCCGGTCGGCGGTCGCGCCGCTCCCGTCCCGCCTCCGGACTGGCCCACCCTGCATCGGTGACCGTCTGGGAACTCGTGGTGATCGGCGTGCAGCCGCAAGGAAGGGCCCCCTATTAACGCCTCCGGTAGTAAAAGGGCCCCTTGTTAACACACACGCAGTCGGCCCCACCCTGCGATCCAGGATCCTAGGACGCCGTACGCAAGGTGAGCCGGTCGACCGGACAACCCTGAGCGACATCGCCGTAGTAGAGGCGGACAAATGGCTGTTTCGGGCCGGTGGGCCCGGGTAGGGCCATCCGGGACCGGATCCGACCTAACCCGCGAGGAGACGCCCGTGAGCCAGGACCAGCACACCCAGCAGGACCCGACCGAACAGTACGGCCAGCAGTCGGGGCAGCCGAACCAGCAGCAAACGCCGCCAGGGCAGACGGGCAAGATGCGGCCGAAGCCGGACCACGGCGAGGAGACGTACCAGGGCAGCGGCAAGCTCGAGGGGAAGAAGGCGTTGATCACCGGCGGTGACTCCGGCATCGGCCGGGCCGTGGCGATCGCCTTCGCCCGCGAGGGCGCCGACGTGTTGATCTCTTATCTGGGCGAGGAGGAGGACGCCGACGCCCGGGAGACCGTCCGGCTGATCGAGTCCGCCGGCCGGAAGGGGATCGCGGTACGCGGCGACATCACCGAGGAGCGCAACTGTCAGACGTTGATCGACCGCGCCCTCTCCGACCTCGGCGGCATCGACATCCTGGTGAACAACGCGGCCTACCAGATGGCGCAGGACAAGGGGATCGCCGGGATCAGCACCGAGCAGTTCGACCGGGTGCTCAAGACCAACCTGTACGCGATGTTCTGGCTCTGCAAGGCCGCGTTGCCGCATCTGGAGGAGGGCTCGGCGATCATCAACACGACGTCGATCCAGGCGTTCGACCCGTCGCCGCAGCTGCTCGACTACGCCACCACCAAGGCGGGGATCGCGAACTTCACCAAGGCGCTCGCCACGGATCTGGTCGACCGGGGCATCCGGGTGAACGCGGTGGCGCCGGGACCGATCTGGACGCCGTTGATCCCGGCGACCATGCCAGAGGAGAAGGTGAAGCGGTTCGGCACCGACACTCCGGTGGGTCGGCCGGGTCAGCCCGCCGAGCTGGCGCCCGCGTACGTCTTCTTCGCCTCGCAGGAGTCGAGCTTCATCACCGGCGAGGTCCTCGGCGTCACCGGCGGCCGCTTCACCAAGTGAGGTGCCCGGTCAACGCGGCCAGTCCGCCAACCGGTCAACGCGGCCAGTCCGCCAGGTGGCTGCGGATGCGGGTGATGTCGGCGGGGCCGAGGCCGTATCGGGCGAAGCGGCGGTCCGGGATCCGGTCCAGGTACCGGCCGGCGGCCCGAACATCCTCCTCGGCCAGGGCGGGGTCGAGCTGCCGGGCGAGTTCCAGCAGCTCGGCCACCGGCCGGTGCTCCAGGGCGGAGGCGACGTCGATGTAGTCGCGGACCTCGCGGCGATTCACCAGTGCCGCGGTTTTGTTCGCGATCAGATCCCGTACGTCCATCACCGGTCCGAGGTCCATCACCACCGGGCTGCGGTGCCGGTCGAGCCGGGCCAGGCTGAGCCGGATCTGCCGGCCGTCCCGGCCGACGACGAAGTCCCGCATGTCCCGGTCGAAGCCCTCGAACAGGTCGGCGAGTTCGCTGTCCGGATCCGCGTCCGTCACCTCGAACCCGGCGGCCTCCAGCGCGACCCGCACCTCCGCGGCCGCCGCCGCGGCGGCGCCCTCCACGTCGGCGAAGAGGTCGACGTCCTCGGTGGGGCGGGTGACCAGGCCGTGCGCCGCCCACGCCACCCCGCCGCCGAGCACGAAGCGGTACGCCCCGGCGACGGTCAGCGCCACCCGGGCCACCTCGCGGTAGAAATCGTGCGGATGTGTTCGGCTCACGCCGACCGTAGACCTCGATGCCGGGTCTCCCACGCCAGCCGTACGCCACGGGGCAGGTTCAGCATCCGCCACACCCGGCGCAGCGCCGGGCCGTTGATCAGTTGGCGTAGGTCGTCGAGGTTGGTGCTCTCCCGCAGCACGTTCTCGTACATCCAGAGCAGTTGGTCGGGATCGCTCAGGTCGAACGTGCGGTCGGTGCACCACATCAGCCGCACCGGCAACTCGACCAGCCCGCGGGTGGGCCCGCGCAGCTCCGCCAGCGACCCCGCCACCAGGGTGGGACGACCGGGCCGGGCAAGGTACGCCACGGCGGTCGCGGTGCTGGACACGGCCTGCATGCTGTCAGGGTAACGCCAGTCGGACCACTTGCGGGGTCACGACCTGCGCCGCGCCGATCAGTACGGGCCGTACCCCGTGCCCGTTCGGGCGACCGATGTCCGATTCGGCGACGGCGCGTCGGATGAGCGGATCCTCGCCGGAAGGCCCCTGCTGTCCGGTTAGCGAGGCCCGGTCGACCGCTCGACGGCGGAATCCGGGGCCGCGTGCGGGCGTTGTAACCCGCGTACGACCGAGTATCGCGCGGCGCCTCCCGCCCGTGCGAGGGTCCCGGGAATTCCGGTGGCCGGTCGGTCGTTGTATCTGGCTCCGGCGCCGCAAGGTGGCCCCTCGGCCCCGCGCGCTGGATCTTCCCCCTGGCTTTTCGTTGAGCGCCGGACGGTGCTTGCGTGTGCGGTCCGACCTTCCCTGCGCGTGGTCACTAGACCCGCCGTTGCTTGTCGGGTTCGTGTGCGCCGACCCCCGAATGGAGCTTTCGTCATGAACACGATGCTGCGTAAGAGCGTGCTGGGTATCGCTGGTCTGGCCGTTGCCGGTGGTCTGGCCGCCGGTCCGCTGAACCACGCCACCACCGACACCCCGACCACCGCCGGTAACCCGATCGCGGCGGCCGTGCAGGCCGACAAGCCCGACACCGGCAAGCTGATCCCGCACGGCGTGCAGGGCGACCAGTCGCGGATCGAGTTGACCGATGAGCAGGTGGCCAACACGAAGGCGATCATCGCGGCGACGAAGAAGGCCGGTATGGACGAGCGTGCCGCGGTGGTGTCGATCGCGACGGCGTTGCAGGAGTCGAAGCTGGAGAACCTGGGTCACCTGGGTGACCGCAACGACCACGACTCGCAGGGCCTGTTCCAGCAGCGCCCCTCCTCGGGTTGGGGCACGGTGGAGCAGATCACCGACCCGGAGTACTCGACCACGGCGTTCCTGAAGGGTCTGAAGCAGGTCAACGGCTGGCAGGACATGCCGCTGACCGAGGCCGCCCAGACCGTGCAGGTGTCGGCGCACCCGTTCCTGTACGCCCAGTGGGAGCAGCAGGCCGCCGACCTGGTCACCCAGCACTGGAACAGCTGACAACCATGCACAACGCGGAGCCGGCACCCACCCGGGTGCCGGCTCCGCGTCTTTCTCTGCAACCCAGGGAGTGGATTGTCGTGGGGTGGGAACAAGGATGAGGGTGGGTCGGTTGTACCGAGCGTCGGTGTGATCCAGTGTCCCCGGGCCTCACCTATATCGCCTTCGCGGAATACCGTTCGGCTGGAGCCGCGTCGCGCCACTCGCCGAGAGGCGACCTGCACACCGACACCCACGCACCGCCCCCGGCCCGATTCGGGCCGGGGGCGGTGTCGTCCGGGGCCACCGATCTGCGAACCGGACTCGCCCGCTCGGGCCCGCTGTCCTAAGGTCAGACGGGAAGCGTCGGTGGGAGGTGTGGTCGTGGGTCTGCGGGACGTGCTCCTGGGCTGGCCGGTCTACCGGCAGCTCACCGGCACCGACCCGCTGGGCCGGGGTGCGGCGGCGCAGTCCGCTCGGTCCGCCACGCTGAGCGCCCGCACCGAGGGCGCCGACCGGGTGGCCCGCTCCGTCTGCCCGTACTGCGCGGTCGGCTGCGGCCAGCGGGTGTTCGTCACCGACGGCCAGGTCACCCAGATCGAAGGCGACCCGGACAGCCCGATCTCCCGGGGCCGGCTCTGCCCGAAGGGCTCGGCCAGCAGGAGCCTGGTCACCAGCCCGCTGCGGCAGACGACGGTGCGCTACCGCCGGCCGTACGGCACCGAGTGGGAGGACCTGGACCTGGAGACGGCGCTCGACATGATCGCCGACCGGGTGCTCGCCGCCCGCGCGCAGACCTGGGAGGACGTCGACGACCAGGGCCGCCCGTTGAACCGGACGCTCGGCATCGCCAGCCTCGGCGGTGCGACGCTGGACAACGAGGAGAACTACCTCATCAAGAAGTTGTTCACCGCGGCCGGCGCGCTCCAGATCGAGAACCAGGCGCGTATTTGACACTCCGCCACCGTCCCCGGTCTGGGGGCCAGCTTCGGTCGCGGTGGCGCGACGGTTTTCCAACAGGACGTGGCGAACGCTGACGTCATAGTCATCCAGGGCTCCAACATGGCCGAGGCCCATCCGGTGGGCTTCCAGTGGGTGATGGAGGCGAAGCGGCGCGGGGCGAAGGTGTTCCACGTCGATCCGCGGTTCACCCGTACCAGCGCGCTCGCCGACGCGTACCTGCCGATCCGGGCCGGTACCGACATCGCGCTGCTCGGCGGGGTGGTCAACTACATCCTCGGCAACGAGTTGGACTTCCGGGAGTACGTGCTGGCGTACACCAACGCGGCGACGATCGTCAGCGACGATTTCGTCGACGCGGAGGACGCCGACGGGATCTTCTCCGGCTTCGACCCGGAAACCGGCAGCTACGTGCAGTCCAGTTGGCAGTACGCCGGGCACGAGGAGGATTCGGGCAGCGGTCACACGGCTGCCGAGCGGGAGACCGCGGCCGGGCTGCGGCATGAGTCGCACGGTGCGCCGGTGGCCGGCGCCGTCGAGCGGGACGAGACGCTGCAACATCCGCGCTGCGTCTACCAGATCCTCAAGCGGCACTTCGCCCGCTACACCCCGGAGATGGTGGAGCGGGTCTGCGGGGTGCCCCGGGAGAAGTTTCTGGAGTTGGCCCGGGCCTGGACGGAGAACTCGGGGCGCGAGCGCACCGGCTGCCTGATCTACTCGGTGGGCTGGACCCAGCACACCGTCGGGGTGCAGTACATCCGCACCGGGGCGATCATCCAGCTGCTGCTGGGCAACGTGGGTCGTCCGGGTGGCGGGGTGCTGGCGCTGCGTGGGCATGCCAGCATCCAGGGCTCCACCGACATCCCGACCCTGTTCAACCTGCTGCCGGGCTATCTTCCGATGCCGCAGCACGCCGCGCATCCCACCTTCGAGGCGTGGGTGGAGAGCATCCGCCATCCGGGTCAGAAGGGGTTCTGGGGCAACGCCCGCGCCTTCGCGGCCAGCCTGCTCAAGGCGTACTGGGGGGATGCGGCGACACCGGAGAACGACTTCTGCTACGGCTACCTGCCCCGGCTCACCGGTGACCACGGCACCTACCGGCAGGTCCTCGACATGATCGACGGGAAGATCAAGGGGTACTTCCTGCTCGGGCAGAATCCGGCGGTCGGCTCGGCGCACGGCCGGGCGCAGCGGCTCGGCATGGCCAACCTGGACTGGCTGGTGGTCCGCGACCTCTTCATGATCGAGAGCGCGACCTTCTGGCAGCATGGTCCCGAGGTCGCCACCGGCGAGATCGTGCCGCAGGAGTGCCGCACCGAGGTGTTCTTCCTGCCCGCCGCCGCCCATGTGGAGAAGGAGGGCACGTTCACCCAGACCCAGCGGTTGTTGCAGTGGCGGGAGAAGGCGGTCGACCCGCCCGGTGACGCCCGCTCCGAGCTGTGGTTCTTCTACCACCTGGGGCGCAAGCTGCGGGAGAAGCTGGCCGACTCGCCGCTGCCGCGCGACCGGGCGCTGTTGGACCTGGCCTGGGACTATCCCACGCACGGCCCGCACGACGAGCCGGACGCCGAGGCGGTGCTGCGTGAGATCAACGGGTACGACACGAGCACCGGCCGCCCGCTGGCCGGGTTCGCCGAGGCCCGCGACGACGGCAGCACCGCCGTGGGGTGCTGGATCTACAGCGGGGTGTACGCCGATGGGGTAAACCAGGCGGCCCGCCGGCGCCCGGGGCACGAGCAGGACTGGGTGGCCGCCGAGTGGGGTTGGGCGTGGCCGGCGAACCGGCGCACGCTGTACAACCGGGCCTCCGCCGACCCGCAGGGCCGGCCGTGGAGCGAACGCAAACGCTACGTCTGGTGGGACGCCGACGCCGGCCGGTGGACCGGCCACGACGTGCCGGACTTCGAGCTGACCAAGCCGCCGTCGTACCGGCCGCCGCCGGGTGCCACCGGTCCGGCCGGGTTGGCCGGTGACGACCCGTTCGTCATGCAGGCCGACGGCAAGGGCTGGCTGTACGCGCCCAGCGGGGTGCTGGACGGGCCGCTGCCCACCCACTACGAGCCGGTCGAGTCGCCGGTGCGCAACCCGCTCTACGGTCAGCAGGCCAACCCGACCCGCAAGATGTACGCCCACCCGGTCAACGCCACGAACCCGAGCCCGCCGCAGGAGCACAGTGAGGTTTTTCCGTACGTGTTCACGGTCAGCCGGCTCACCGAGCACCACACCGCGGGTGGGATGAGCCGTACGGTGGCCCCGCTGGCGGAGTTGCAGCCGGAGATGTTCGTCGAGGTTTCACCGGAGTTGGCGGCGCTGGCCGGGCTGCACCATCTCGGCTGGGCGCACCTGGTCAGCTCCCGCGCGGTGATCGAGGCGAAGGTGCTGGTCACCGAGCGGGTCACTCCGCTGCGGGTGGACGGTAGGGTGATCCATCAGCTCTGGCTGCCGTACCACTTCGGGTTCGAGGGTCTGGTCACCGGCGACTCGGCCAACGACCTGTTCGGCATCACGCTGGACCCGAACGTACTGATCCAGGAGAGCAAGATCGGCACCTGTGACCTGCGTCCGGGGCGCCGGCCGACCGGGCCGGCGCTGCGTGACCTGGTGGCCGACTACCGCACCCGGGCCGGCATCGTGCCGGGGGTCACGCCGCCGGCGGTCACTCCCGGTGTGCCGACCGAGCCGACCGGCGGCGACGGAGAGGGGAAGCGCTGATGGCCGAACCGGTGCGCCGGCCGGACCCGCCGGTGGCCTTCGACCCGGCCACGGCGGCCGGCTGGGTCGACGCGCCGCCGAGGATGGGTTTCTTCACCGACACAAGCGTCTGCATCGGCTGCAAGGCGTGCGAGGTGGCCTGCAAGGAGTGGAACGGGGTACCGACCTCCGGGCTGGACCTGCTCGGCATGTCGTACGACAACACCGGCGCGCTTACCGCGAACTCGTGGCGGCATGTGGCCTTCGTCGAGCAGCCGCGCCCCGCCGGACAATCCGCTGAGCCCGCCGGTCCCGCTGAGCCCGCCGGTCCCGGTCCCGCTGGGCACATCGGGGCGCAGACCAGCAAGGCGGCGGGCTCGACCCAGTTTCTCGGGATGCCGGGGGCGGCGCCGCCGGGGCGTACCGGCAGCGCGGACGGACGCAGCGACTTCCGCTGGCTGATGATGTCCGACGTGTGCAAGCACTGCACCCGCGCCGGTTGCCTGGACGTCTGCCCGACCGGGGCGTTGTTCCGCACCGAGTTCGGCACGGTGGTGGTACAGGAGGACATCTGCAACGGCTGCGGCTACTGCGTGTCGGCCTGCCCGTACGGCGTCATCGACCGGAGGGTCGACGACGGCCGGGTCTGGAAGTGCACGCTCTGTTACGACCGGATCGGTGTCGGGATGACGCCGGCCTGCGCGCAGGCCTGCCCGACCGAGTCGATTCAGTACGGTCCGTTGGACGAGTTGCGGGAGCGGGCCGCCGCGCGGGTCGCGACGCTGCACGAGCGGGGCGTGCCCGAGGCGCGGCTCTACGGCCACGACCCGACCGACGGTGTCGGTGGTGACGGTGCGTTCTTCCTCCTGCTGGACGAGCCGGAGGTGTACGGGCTGCCCCCGGATCCGCAGGTGCCCACCCGTGACCTGCCGGCGATGTGGCGCCGGGCCGGGGTGGCGGCGCTCGCCATGGCCGCCGGGGCGGTCGCGGCGTTCCTCGGTGGCCGGCGATGATCGCGCGCCAGTCGCCGGCAGCGGGCGAGCCGCGTCGACCGGCCGTCGGTGACCGTTTCCGCCGTTTCCTGGAGCGCCTCGACCCCGACCGCAGCACCGTTCCGGCCCGGCCAGGTGAACAGGAACCTGCAAACGTCGACCCGCCGCCGGCGCGCCGGCGACGTCGGGGGCGCTCCGGTGAGGAACTGGCCGTGCCGCCGGCCGAGTTCACCTCGTACTATGGCCGGCCGATTCTCAAGCCACCGGTCTGGACCTGGGAGATCGCCGCCTACCTATTCACCGGTGGTCTCGCCGCCGGCTCGTCGCTGCTGGCCGCGGGTGGGCAGTTCACCGGGCGGCCCGCGGTGCGCCGGGCCGGGCGGCTCACCGCGCTGGCCGGGGTGAGCGCCAGCGCCGCCCTGCTGGTCAAGGACCTGGGCCGGCCGGAGCGGTTCCACCACATGCTGCGGGTGGCGAAGCCGACCTCGCCGATGTCGGTGGGCACCTGGATCCTCACCGCGTACGGCCCGGTCGCCGGGCTCGCCGCGGTCGCCGAGGCGGCGCCGCTGCTGCCGCAGCGCGGGCCGCTGGGGGTGGCCCGCCGGCTGCTGCCTCCGGCCGGCGCCGCCGCCGGGTTGGCGGCTGCGGCGCTGGCACCGGCCCTGGGCACGTACACGGCGGTGCTGCTGGCCGACACGGCGGTGCCCTCCTGGCACGATGCGTACCCGGACCTGCCGCTGGTCTTCGCGGGCAGCGCCCTGGCCAGTGGTGCCGGTGCCGCCCTGATCGCCGTGCCGCCGCAGCAGGCCGCTCCGGTCCGGCGGCTGGCGGTGGCTGGCGCCGGTCTGGAGCTGTTCGGTGCCCACCGGGTGGAGCGCGGTGGGCTGCTCGCCGAGCCGTACCGTACCGGCCGGGCCGGCCGGTTGTTGCGGGCTGGCCGGTTGTTGACCGCGGCCGGGGTGGCCGGCGCGCTGCTCGGCGCCCGCAGCCGGGCCGTCTCGGCGGTCTCCGGCGTCGCGTTGCTGGCCGCGTCGGTGGCCACCCGGTTCGGTGTCTTCCACGCCGGGGTCGCCTCGGCCCGCGATCCCCGGTACACGGTGCTGCCGCAGCGGGAACGGCTGTCGCGGCGGCCCGACGCCGCGGCGCCGGGCGGGGACCGGTAGCGGCCTCCGGCCGGATGGGCCGGTTGCCGGGCGGGGGCCGGTGGTGGGCTCCGCCGCGCCTGCGGGCTGTGATCCAATGCAGGGTGGAGGCGTTCAGGTGGCTGGTGCCCCTCCCGGTCTTCAAAACCGGTGTGGTCCGGGACCCGGGCCAGGCGGGTTCGATTCCCGTCCGTCTCCGCCAGTGCTGCGAGGAGATGACCCGATGGGCGACGACCCACGGCGCCGGGTGCCGCGTACCGACGCGCTGCTGGCCGAGCCGCGGCTGGCCGCGGCCGCCGCGACGCTGGGCCGGGACCGGGTCAGGGCGGCCGTGCGGCAGGCCCAGGACCGGGCCCGCCGTGGTGAGATCGACCCCGACGAGGTACGCGACGCCGCGCTGGCCACGTTGCCGTCGGCCGCCCCGCGCGCCGTGCTAAACGCCACCGGCGTGCTGCTGCACACCAACCTGGGTCGGGCCGCGCTCTCCGACGCCGCGGTGGCGGCCGTGGTCGCCGCGTCCGGCCACACCGATGTCGAACTGGACCTGGGCACCGGGCGGCGGGCCCGCCGTGGCCGCGACGCCTTGGCCGCCCTCGCCGCCGCCGTGCCGGCTGCCGGGGCGGTGCACGTGGTGAACAACGGCGCGGCGGCGTTGGTGCTGGCGGCCACCGCGCTGGCCGCCGACGCGGAGATCGTGGTCAGCCGGGGGGAACTGGTGGAGATCGGCGACGGTTTCCGCCTGCCCGACCTGCTTGCCAGCACCGGTGCCCGGCTGCGCGAGGTCGGCACCACCAACCGGAGCACGCTTGCCGACTACGCCGCCGCGATCGGCCCGCGTACCGGGTTCGTGCTCAAGGTGCACCCGTCCAACTTCCGGATCACCGGGTTCACCTCGGCGGTGCCGGTGCGACGGCTGGCCGGCCTCGGCGTGCCGCTGGTCGTCGACATCGGCTCCGGGCTGCTCGCCCCCGAACCGTTGCTGCCCGAGGAGCCGGACGCGGCGAGCACCCTTCGTGCCGGGGCGAGCCTGGTCACCGCCAGCGGCGACAAGCTGCTCGGCGGCCCGCAGGCCGGGCTGCTGCTCGGTGCCGCCGGGCTGGTCGAGCGGTTGCGTCGGCATCCGTTGGCCCGGGCGTTGCGGGTGGACAAGCTGACTTTGGCAGCCCTCGCGGCCACCCTCGGTGACCCGGCCACGCCCACCCGGTCCGCGCTGCACGCCGACCCGGCGGCGTTGCGGGCCCGTACCGAACGGTTGTGTGACGCGCTCGCCGCCGACGGCCGCAAGGTGGAGGTGGTGCCCTCGGTGGCGGTGGTCGGTGGCGGTGGCGCCCCCGGGGTGGAGCTGGACTCGTGGGCGTTGAGCCTGCCGGAGCGGTACGCCGCCGCGCTGCGCGCCGGTGACCCGCCGGTGCTCGGTCGGGTGGCGCGTGGCCGGCTGCTGCTGGACCTGCGGTGCCTGCCGCCGTGCGCCGACGAACGGCTGCGCGCCGCGGTGCTGGCCGTCCCGGGGGACGACTGAGCATGCTGGTGGTGGCCACCGCCGGGCACGTCGACCACGGCAAGTCCACGCTGGTGCGGGCGCTGACCGGGATGGAGCCCGACCGGTGGGCCGAGGAGCGCCGGCGGGGCATGACCATTGACCTCGGGTTCGCCTGGACGGTGCTGCCCTCCGGCGGCACCGTCGCCTTCGTCGACGTGCCCGGCCATGAGCGGTTCGTGCCGAACATGCTCGCCGGTGTCGGTCCGGTGCCCGCCGCGGCGGTCGTGGTCGCCGCCGACGAGGGCTGGATGCCGCAGTCCGCCGAACACCTGGCCGCACTCGACGCGCTCGGGGTGGCGTACGGGCTGCTGGTGGTGACCCGCGCGGACCTGGCCGACCCGCGACCGGCGTTGGCGCGGGCCCGTGCCGAGTTGGCGGCGACCTCGCTTGCCAGGGTGGAGGCGGTGGCGGTCAGCGCGGTCACCGGCGCCGGTCTGCCCGAACTTCGTGCCGCGCTGGACCGGCTGGCCGCCCGGCTGCCCACCCCGGCAGCGGACGCCCCGGTGCGGCTCTGGATCGACCGCAGCTTCACGGTGCGGGGCAGCGGCACGGTGGTCACCGGCACCCTGGGCGCCGGTCAGCTGCGTGTCGGTGCGGAACTGGAACTGGCCGGCAGCGGCGAGCCGGTCCGGGTACGGGGGCTGCACCGCCTCGGTGAGCCGTGCCGGGGCGCCGGACCGGTCGCCCGGGTGGCGGTCAACCTGCGTGGCGTGGCCCGTGACCGGATCGCCCGGGGCGACGCGCTGCTCAGCCCGGGCCGGTTCCGCCCGACCGACCTGGTCGACGTGCGGCTGACCGGTGATCCGGCGGCCGAGCTGCCCGCGACGCTGGTTCTGCACATCGGCGCGGCCGCGGTGCCGGTGCGGGTCCGTCCGCTCGGGGTGGACACCGTCCGGCTGCGGCTGCACCGTCCGCTGCCGCTGCTGGTCGGCGACCGGGCGTTGCTGCGCGATCCGGGCCGCCACCACGTGGCCGGTGGCGTCACCGTGCTGGACGTGCTGCCGCCGCCGCTGCGGCGGCGCGGCGCCGCAGCGGCCCGCGCGGCGGTGCTGGCGACTCTCGACGGGCGTCCGGACCTGGCTGGTGAGTTGCGCCGCCGGGGTCTGGTGCGCGCCGGTGACCTGACTCGTGCCGGGGTGCCGGTGACCGTCGCGCCGGTGGCCGGGGACTGGCTGGCCGATCCGGAGCACTGGCGGCAGTTGGGCCGCCGGCTCGCCGACGCGGTGGCCGAGTACGCGCGGGCCCAGCCGCTGGAACCGGGGGTGCCGGTGGAGGTGCTGCGTCAGCGCCTCGGCCTGCCCGACCGGGCGCTTGTGGCGGCGCTGGTGCGCGCACCGCTGCGGTTGGCCGCCGGCCGGGTGGCGCTCGCCGGGACGGACCCGCTGCCCGAGCCGGTGGCCCGGGCGTTGGCCCTGGTCGGCGACGACTGGGCCACCCATCCGTTCCGGGCGCCCGACGCCGACCGACTCGCCGCGCTCGGGCTCGGTGCCCGGGAGATCGGCGCCGCGGTACGCGCCGGCGCGCTGCTGCGACTGCCAGGCAATGTGCTGCTGCTGCCGGGGGCGCCGCAGCGGGCGGTGCGGGTGCTGGCCGGTCTGCCGCAGCCGTTCACGCTCAGCGCCGCCCGACAGGCCCTGGACACCACCCGCCGGGTGGCGGTGCCGCTGCTGGAGCTGCTGGACCGGCAGGGCCGGACCCGCCGGCTGACCGACGACGCCCGGATGGTGGTGGGCCCGGGGGAGCTGTCGGATTGAACCGATCCGCCGGCCGTCGGGCGGCCGGGCGACCTACGGTGACGCCATGGACCCTTCGGCGGTCTGGCGGGACAAGCAGCACCGGTGGCGGATCGAGGCGTACCGCGCGCCGGATCTGCGCTTCGCCGTCTTCGCGACCAACGGCACCACCGAGTCGGCGCCGCTGTGGCTGTTCGGCATGTCGGCGCTGGCCCGTTGGCTGATGAGTCACAAGATCTCCCTGGACGACCTGGAGTCCGACTGACCATTCGCCCGGTCGACGGAGACCTGCGGTTTTCTCGGACGGCGGGCCGGGGTGGGTCGTAGCGTCCGGGCTGTGAAGGACCGAGGCATCCGCAAGCTGCTCGCGGCGTTGGCCGGGCTCGCCGTGATCTACTTCGGCACCGCCGGCCGGTCGGCCGAGGAGGGCCGGGGGATCTCCGGCGGTCTGGTGGTGTTGGCGCTGCTCGCCGCCCTGCTGGTGTGGCACCTGACCAAGCCCGGCGGCAACCCGACGAACTGACCGGACCGGCGGTCAGCGGGCGGCGACGCTGCGGGTGATCTGGCCCGCCGACTCCTCGCCGAGCGCCACCCGTACCAGTGCCGAGGCGAGCCGGCCGAAGTCCACCTCGTCGACCAGCCGGGCCAGCCGGTCGGGAGCGGCGGGCAGGCCGAGCCGTTTGGCGCCGGCGACCGCCCGCCGGTCGGCGTACGGGCGCAGTCGTGGCCAGACGGTCTGCACCTCGCGCAGGAAGATGTCGGCGCCGGTGGGTCCGATGCCGGGGAACTCGGTGAGCAGCCGCCGCAGCGTCGCTGGATCGTCGCCCGCCTCCTGGTGCAGTCGCCGCAGGTCTCCGTGCCAGCGGTCCAGGCAGAGCCGGGCTGCGGTGCCGAGCATCGTGGCGGTCCGCTCGTCGTAGCGGCGGTAGTGGCCCCGGCCGAGCGCGTCGACCCGGTCCTGCCAGCTCGCCGTCTCCATCGCCTGCGGGGTGCGGCAGCCGGCGGCGAAGAGTTCCCGGGCCGCGGCCACCCCCACCTGGGCCCGGATCCGGGTGCTCAGCAGGGTGACGAGCACCAGCAGCTGGTACAGCGGCGCCGGCCGGTCGGCCAGCGAGATGCCCGCCTCCTCGGCGTACGTGCGGCGGGTCAGCAGGTCCCGTGCCAGCTTCCGTTGGTCGGCCATCGTCGAGGTGTACCCGTCCGGCGACCGGCTAGGCCCGCTGCGGGCGCGGAATGCCGTCCCCGGCGGCGGGTAAGCCGCGGGGTGGACGCGGCCACCTCGCCGCGACCCCCATCCGCGAAGGGAGACGACCGTGACGAACCCGCAGCAGGAGGAGTTCCGGCGCAACGCCCAGGGTGGCACCAGCCAGGAGAACAAGGGGCCCGGCCCGGCGGGGCATCCGCGAAACCGGGGCTCGTCCTCGGGTGACACCGGCCGGCCGGTGCCGCGCGGCCAGGTGTCGCCGTACGGTCCGACCGGGCAGCCGGTGGCCGACGACGACAGCGACCGGCGCGGCTGACGCCGGTCCGGGGCTCACGGCCGCAGCCGGTTCCAGGTGACTGCGGCCGTGAGCCCGTACGCGAGGTGCGGGACGAGGTCGGCGATCCAGTCCGCCCGCCGCCAGGTGCGCGGGTCGGTGACGCCGAGCAGGGTCAGCGACCCGTCGGAGAGGGTCATCAGCCCGCCACCGAGCAGCGCGGCGGCCCGCAGCAGCGGTTGCCGCCGGCCCCGGGCCAGCGCCGCGAAGCCGACCGCTGCCGCGAGGCCCAACCCGTAGCCCATCAGGGGGCCGAGTCCGGAGCGGCGGTTGGCCGCCTGGTCGCTCGGGCCCAGGTCCAGGTGGACCGTGTCGGCGACCTTCGCGGCACTCTTCTCCGGTGTCTGGCTGGCCGGCCGGGCCCGCAACGCCATGTCCAGGAAGGTGACGACGTTGAGGGTGGTGCTGCCCACCGCGCCGGCGATCAGCCCATCGGCGAGCGGCGTCCTCATTTCGGGTCACCCGGTTCGCGGTTGCCCTTGGGGCCGTAGGCGCGTTCGCCCCGCACCACGCCGCGTTGGCCCCGGTCCTCCTGGAGGATCCGGTTGGCGGTCTCGTCGGCCCGTTGGTCCGGGGTGTGCCGACCGGAGTCGTCGATCGCGTTGCGGATCCGGGCCCGCTGTTTGTCGTATGCCTTGCTGCCCGGTCGTGGTCCTGGCATCGCCGTCTCCTCTGGTCCGCGCCGGTGGCGCACGTCGTCGCCGGTGGCGTACGCGGCCCGTCTACCCGCCTGGGCCGGTGCCAACCCCGCCGCCGGACACCGCCACCGGGCAGCGATTGTGGTGCGGCAGCCGGCCTGCGGGGCGATACCGGGGCGTGGTGTCGGTAGGCTGGCGTCGGCCGCCTGGGGAGGGAGCGCGTCGATGGTGGAGCCCGACCAGCCGAGCACCGCGCGGATGATCGATTTCTGGCTCGGCGGGGCGCACCACTATCCCGTCGACGTGGCGGCCGCACAGTCCTTCGAACGGGCGTACGGGCCGTGTGCTCCGGTTTTCCGGGCCCTGCGGGCGTTCCTCGGCCGGGCCGTGCGCGGGATGGCTGCCAGCGGTGTGGATGGTTTCCTGGTCTTCGGTGCCGGGGTGCCCACCATGGGCAACGTGCACGAGGTCGTGCCCGACGCGACTGTGCTCTACACCGACATGGATCCGGAGATCGTCCGGGCCGGGCAGCGGATCCTGGCCGGCAGCGACCGGGCCGGCTATGGCTTCGGTGACGCCACGGATCTCGGCACGGTGGATCCGGCGCTGCTGCACCGGTTCGTGCCGGGCTGGGGCCGGCGGCCGGTCGGCCTGGTGTTTCTCGGCCTGGCCGCGTTCCTCGAGGACGACACCCTGGCCCGTACCCTCGACGAGCTGTACACCGTGGCGGCACCGGGCAGTCAGCTGGCCATCGACTTCGATACCGAGGAACTCGCCGGTCACCCCGAGGCGCTGGCCATGATGGGTCCGGCCTTCCGGATGCGGGCCCCGGCGGCCTTTCCCGCGTTGCTGGGCCGGTGGACGCCCACCGGGGACGGTGTGGTGCCGGTGACCCGGTGGCGACCGGACGGACCGCCGGAGGAGGTGCCGGACGCGTTCCACGGTGCGGTGGCGGTGCGGTCGGCCGGGTGACCATGGGTGGAGCCGCCTCCGTATGATGCTTGCCCCAGAGCAAGTAATTTTCGGAGGATGGTCATGGCGGATGCGCCAACGGGGGTCTCCCGCGCCCTGCGCGAGGCTCCGCCCGACCGGGTGGTCGAGGCCGCCGACCTGGCCATCCGGTCCGTGCTGGGCGCGTCGGGCACGGCCGTGTTCATCGCCGACTACCGGATCAGTGGTCTGTGGCCGGTGCTCGACTCGCGGCAGCCGACTGCCGGCGGCCAGGCCGATCAGCGGGTGGTTCACCGCTGTTTCAGCAGCCAGCAGCCGGTACGGGAGTCCGGCGAGGACGGTCGGTGCCGGCTCTACCTGCCGGTGTCGGTGTGGGGCGAGCGGCTGGGTGTGCTGGTAGTCGAGTTACCCGAGCCGCCGGGGGACGAGGTGGTGCGCCGGGCGATGGACATCGCCGGCGAGGTGGCCATGGCACTGCGTGCGGCCGACCGGGAGACCGACCGTTACCGGCGGGCGCGGCGGCAGGAGCGGCTGAGCATGGCCGCCGAGTTGCAGTGGGAGTTGCTGCCGGGGCGCAGCGTCAGCCACGGCGCGTTCCACCTGGCCGGGCAGCTGGAACCGGCGTACACGGTGGGCGGTGACCATTTCGACTGGTCGTTGGATGACGGCCGGCTCACCGTCACCGTGCTCAACGGTGACGGAATCGGGCTGGCCGCGGCGCTGCTGACGGCGGTGACGGTGAACGCGATGCGTAACGCCCGCCGCTCCGGCGGTTCGTTGGTGGAGCAGGCGGAACTGGCCTCCGACACCGTGTATTACCAGCATCGCGGGCATCGGCACGTGGCCACCGTGCTGCTCGAACTGGACTGCGCCACCGGGCGGGTGCGGGCGGTGGACGCGGGCTCGCCGCACGTGATGCGGGTACGGGGCGGCACGGTCTCCCGGGTCGCGTTGGAGCAGCAACTGCCGCTTGGCATGTTCGCCGAGACGCGCTACGACCTTCAGGAGTTCGATCTGGATCCCGGTGATCGGCTGTTCGTGGTCTCCGACGGGGTGTGGGGGGCCGACCCCAGCGGCCGGGAGAGCTACGGCGAGCGGGCGATGGCCCGCTCGATGCGGGCCACTCGGTTGCAGCCGCCGACCGAGGCGGTTGGTACGGTGATGCGAGAGTTGCAGGCTTTCCACGCGGACGCCGATCTGCGCGACGACGCGGTCGTGGTCTGCCTGGACTGGCGTGGTTCCGTCGGTCGGGGGGACGGTTGACGGAGAGCGCCGTGGCGGTCGGGCAGGACCAGCGGGACAATCGCAGGGGACATCGGGTGGAACGACCGGATCTCGTCGCGGCGATCGACGCGGCCGCCGAGACGCTGGTGGGTGTGCTCGATTCGGCCGTCTCCCGGCATCGGCTCGCCGTGTCGCCGACCCAGTTGCGGGTGTTGGCGCTGCTCAGCAGCCGACCGGAGACCAATGTCAACGGTCTGGCCGAGTTGCTGGATGTCGTGCCCTCCTCGGCGAGTCGGCTCTGCGACCGGTTGGAGGCGATCGGCCTGCTGCGTCGGGTGGCCGACCCGCGGGACCGCCGCGAGGTGCGCCTGGAGGCCACCACGGCGGCGCAGGCGCTGCTGGGGGAGGTGCGCTCGCGCCGGCACGAAGCGGTGCGTGCCGTGCTGGACCGGATGCCCGCCCGGGGCCAGCAGGATCTGCTGCGGTCCCTGCTGGCGTTCGCCCAGGCGGCGACGGCCGCGGAGACCCCGGATGCCTCGACCCGTAGCGCCTGATCACCCGGGACAACCCATCATCCTAGGATGCCGTACGCGGGGTGACGCCCGTCACCCCGACACATCACCACGCACCGGCGCACAACCGCTGGGCAGCCGAAGCGTCGGGGGAGCCCGATATAGTGGCAGCGCATCCGGCCGACCCGTGATCATCGACCGGGCACGGCAGGGCCAGGGGAGGTCCCGGATCGGGATCGCAGGGGGCGCCGGCATCAGCCGGCCCGACAGCGCGTACGACGCAGCGCGGCGGAACGAGGGCCGTGGTGGTCGAGCGTGCCGCGGAGGAGGTTCGGTGTCGCGTCGGCCCGCTCGGGCGGAGCAACCACAGCGCACCGCGGCCGTGACGGAGTCGTCCGACGACCGGGTGCTGACCCTGCCCAATGTGATCAGTTTCCTGCGCCTGCTGGGCGTGCCGCTCTTTCTCTACCTGTTCCTCGTTGCCCGCGCCGACGTGGCCGCGATCGTGGTGCTGGCCGTCGGCGGCACCAGCGACTGGGTGGACGGCTGGATCGCCCGCCGGCTGCGGCAGGTCAGCCGTCTCGGTGAGCTGCTCGATCCGCTCGCCGACCGGCTCTACATTCTGGCGACCCTGATCGCGTTCACCGCCCGTGAGGTGGTGCCCTGGCAGTTCACCGTGGCCCTGCTGGCCCGGGAGGTGCTGCTGCTCGGTTCGCTGGCGGTGCTGCGGCGGCACGGCTACGGGCCGCCGCCGGTGCACTATGTCGGCAAGACCGCCACGTTCCTGCTGCTTGCGGCGTTTCCGGTGCTGTTGCTGGCCGCCGCGGTGCCGGCCACCGCCACGGTCGCGGGCGCCATCGGCTGGGGCCTGGCGTGGTGGGGTCTGGTGCTCTACTGGGTGGCCGGGGCGCTCTACGTGATCCAGGCCCGCCAGCTGGTGCGGGCGGTACGCGGTGGAGGGGTGACGGCATGAGCGGGCACGGCGTGCTGGTGCGGCGAGAAGACCCGGCGGGGTGCGGGCCATGAGTGACGAGCAGGGCGAGGGCCGGCGCGGCGGTCGGGCGTACGCCCCGGATTTCCTCACCGAGTTGTTCCGTAACCCGCTGGATCCGGGCTACGCGGACGCGGCGCAGCGGCGGGCGGAGGCCGGCCGGTCGGCGCGGCCGGGGTGGTCGGTGGGTCCGGTCAGCCTGACGGTTGTCGTGCTGCTCGGTTTCCTGTTCGCGGTGGCGTACCGGCAGACGATGGCCGAGGAGCCGGGGCGTGCGCAGGCCCGGTCGGGTCTGGTGGCGCAGATTCAACAGCGGCAGGGTGAGACCGACGAGTTGTCCGCGCGGGCCGACACGCTGCGCGAGGAGGTCAACCGGCAGCGGGAGGCGGCGCTGGGCGGTTCGCACGCGGCGCGGTTGCGCAACCTGGAGGCCGGTGCCGGCCTGGGCCGGGTGCGCGGCGACGGTGTGGTGGTGCGGTTGGCGGACGCGCCGGCTGGTCAGCAGCCGCTCGGTGGCGCGAACGTGGGCCCGCCGCAGGTGCTCTACAGCGATCTGCAGGCGGTGGCGAACGATCTGTGGAGTGCCGGCGCGGAGGCGATCGCGATCAACGGACAGCGGTTGACGGCGACCTCGACGATCCGGAACGCGGGTCAGGCGATTCTAGTGGATTTCCGGCCGGTGACCGGGCCGTACGAGGTGTCGGCGATCGGTCCGGGTTCGATGCGTGCGCGGTACGAGGGCAGCAGCAGCGCGTTGACGATGCGCGCGGTGGCGCAGGACACGGGGTTGTCGTTCGGGGTGCGTGAGGCCGAGGACCTCACCCTGCCGGCGGCTCCGGAGCCGCAGCTACGCTACGCGGAGCCTGCGGTGAGCCCGTCGCCGTCGGGTGCGGACGAGTCGTCCGGCTCGGGTTCGTCTCCCAGTCCCTCCGGAGGTGGTCGATGATCGCGGTGCTGGCGTTGCTGGCCGGTGTGCTGCTCGGTCTGTGGTTGGATCCGACGGTGCCGGCGGCGTTGCAGCCGTACCTGCCGATCGCGGTGGTGGCCGCGTTGGACGCGGTGTTCGGTGGGGTTCGGGCGAAGTTGGACCGGATCTTCGACGACAAGCAGTTCGTGGTGTCGTTCATCTCGAACGTGCTGGTGGCGGCGCTGATCGTCTATCTGGGTGACCAGTTGGGGGTGGGTGGGCAGCTGTCCACCGGTGTGGTGGTCGTGTTGGGTGTGCGGATTTTCGGCAACGTGGCGGCGATCCGTCGGCACCTGTTCCGGGCGTAGGTTTGTGGCGTGAGTGACGAGCACACCGAGACGGGTACGGGGTGGCCGCAGCCGGCGGGTCCGGCGCGGCCGGGTGGTCCGGCGGGTGAGCCGGATCCGCGGCCGGAGGCGCCGGATCCGGACGAGCTGAGCCCGTTGTCGCCGGCGGAGCGGCCGGCGGGTGGTGACGTGGCGCCGTCCGAGGTCGAGCCTGAGCCTGACGATCCGGTCGGGCGTGCGGCGGATGCTCCGGGGGTGGGTGGCCCCGCCTCCGGCGAGCCGGAGGCGGTGGCGTCGGCTGCGGCGGGTGTGTCGCCTGCGGGATCGTGGCGGAGGTTCAGTTCGGCGGCGGTGATGATCGGCGTGTTGCTGGTGCTGCTGGGTTTCACGCTGGCGGTGCAGTTGAAGACCACGTCGACGGATCCGACGTTGTCGACGTCGCGGCAGGAGGACCTGGTCCGCATCCTCTACGACCTGGATGCGCGGGAGATCCGGCTGCGGCAGGACATCGCGGCGTTGGAGGAGAGTCAGCGGCAGTTGCGTTCGGGTGAGCAGGGGCGTCAGGCGGCGTTGGAGGAGGCGAGCCGGCGGGCGGACGAGTTGGGGATTCTGGCGGGTACGTTGCCGGCGCGGGGTACGGGTCTGGCGGTGCGGTTCGAGGCGGGGTCGAAGCCGATCGCGGCGGTTCGGGTGCTGGATGCGGTGCAGGAGTTGCGGGGTGCCGGTGCGGAGGCGATGCAGATTTCGGGTGGTGATCGGGCGTCGGTGCGGATCGTGGCGTCGACGTACTTCCTGGACGGGGAGGGCGGGTCGTTGATCGTGGACGGGCGTCGGTTGACGGGGCCGTTCACGATCACGGTGATCGGGGATCCGGCGACGATGCGTACGGGGTTGAACATTCCTGGTGGGGTGGTCGCGTCGGTGGCGAGGGACGGCGGTAACGTGATCGTTGAGGATCGTGAGGTTGCCGAGGTTTCGGCGCTGCACGCGCCGAGCACGCTGGAGCACGCCCGCCCGGTTGGTTAGGCCGGTGGGGCCGGCATCGGGGGTCCGGTGTCGGTACGGATGGATGAGGACGCTTTCTGGTGATTCCTGAGGATCTGCGTTACACCGCTGAACACGAGTGGGTGGCTGCCGCCGACGGTGGGGCTGTGCGGGTCGGTATCACCCATTTCGCGCAGGACGCTCTTGGCGACATCGTGTATGTGCAGTTGCCGGAGCCGGGTGCGGAGGTGGCGGCCGGTGAGTCGTTGGGTGAGATCGAGTCGACCAAGAGCGTGTCGGAGATCTACGCGCCGGTGGGCGGGACGGTGTCGGCGCGCAACGAGGTGTTGACGGACACTCCGGAGGTGGTCAACACGGATCCGTACGGGTCGGGGTGGTTGCTGGAGATCACTCCGGCGGATCCGGCGTCGCTCGGCGGGTTGCTCTCCGCTGCGGCGTACCGCGAGTTGACCGAGAGCTGAGCGTTTTCCTTGTGCCGGCGGTGGTTTCTGTGCCGCGCGTCCGGTTGCCCTGTTTTTCGGCGCTGGCTAGGCTCGCCCAGTCGACCGAGAACCCATTGTTGAGCGTCGCGGACAGCCTTTCGAGGTGTGGCAGAGCCAGCCGCCGGGTGGATGAGCGCCCGGCGGCCAGACCCGCCGTCTCTCGACGCCGACCGAAACAGATCCGTGAGGTGGTCCCATGACTCGCCCAGGCGACGAGTTCCCCCCGCTCGACGTCACGTCGACGCTCAATCTCGGTTCGCTCGACGAAGCGCTGGAGGGGCCGGACACCGATGTGGTGCCGAGCCGGATGTCCGGTTCGCTGCCGCCGGGGATGGCGCTGCTGGTGGTGCGTCGGGGTCCGAACGCGGGTGCCCGGTTCCTGCTGGATCATGATGTGACGACCAGTGGGCGGCATCCGGACAGTGACATTTTCCTCGATGATGTGACGGTGTCGCGTCGGCACGCCGAGTTCCACCGGGATGGTGGCACGTTCACGGTGCGGGACGTGGGCAGTTTGAACGGCACGTACGTGAACCGGGAGCGGGTCGAGGCGGCGACGCTGAGCAACGGGGACGAGGTGCAGATCGGCAAGTTCCGGGTGGTGTTCATTGCCGGTCCGCGCCCGGAGGGTGAGGCCGGCCGGGGGTGAACGAGCCTGCGGCCTCCACGCCGTCCGGGGCGGGTCGTGCCCAGCCGTTGATGAGCATCGGCGAGGTGCTGGCTCAGTTGCGGGCGGATTTTCCCGACGTGACGATTTCGAAGTTGCGGTTCCTTGAGGCCGAGGGCCTGGTGGAGCCGCAGCGTACGGCGGCGGGCTATCGGAAGTACGGCTGGGACGATGTGGCGCGGCTGCGGTTCGTGCTGACGGCGCAGCGGGATCAGTATCTGCCGTTGCGGGTGATCCGGGAGCAGTTGGCGCAGTGGGACGCCTCGGGTGAGGCACCGGAGCGGTCCCGGCCGGCGTTGGTGGCGGTGGGGCCGGATGGTGAGGTGCCGGGGCGTGCTGCTGCGGCGCCGGTCGAGTCGGCTCAGGTGCGCCTGGATCGGACGGAGTTGCTGGCGCGTAGTGGGTTGGACTCTTCGACGTTGGGGGAGTTGGAGCGGCTCGGGCTGGTGGTGTCGGATCCGCCGGGGTGGTATGACGGCGATGCGTTGATCATCGCGCGGGCGGTGGCGGGTTTGGCGGCGTACGGGTTCCAGCCGCGGCATCTGCGTGGCTATCGGACGGCGGCGGACCGGGAGGTCGGTTTGTTCGCGCAGTTGGTGGCGCCGTTGGCGCGGCAGAGTGATCCGGCGGCGCGGGCGCGGGCGGCGGAGGCGGCGCGGGAGTTGGTGGCGCTGTCGCAGCAGTTGCACGCGGCGTTGGTGCGGGTGGGGTTGCGCTCGACGTTGGGTCGGTGAGGGTGGTGTCGGGCGTCGGTGGGCGTGCCGGCGAGTGGCGTAGGCTTGGCGGGGTAACCCTTGTCTTGGCGCGGGCGTCGGGTGCGGGAAGCGCATGGTACGGCCGTGTCGCGGTCCGTGTACCGTGCAGGGAAGGGCGCGGTGCGGCGCAGGTGACAACGACACGGAGGCGGCGGTGCGCGAGCTGAGCGTGGTCGGGGTTCGGGTTGAGCTGCCCAGTAACCAGCCGATCGTCCTGCTCAGGGAGGTCGAGGGGGACCGCTATCTGCCGATCTGGATCGGCGCGGTCGAGGCGACGGCGATCGCTTACGAGCAGCAGGGTGTCAAGCCGGCCCGGCCGTTGACCCACGATCTTCTGCGGGATGTGTTGGCGGCGTTGAAGGCGCCGTTGCGGGCGGTGGAGATCACCGAGCTGAAGGAGAACGTGTTCTTCGCTGATCTGTTGATCGGTGACGGGGTGCGGGTGTCGGCTCGGCCCAGTGATTCGATCGCGTTGGCGTTGCGGGTCGGTGCGCCGATTCGTTGTGCCGAGCAGGTCCTCAGTGAGGCGGGGATCGTGATTCCCGATGAGCAGGAGGACGAGGTGGAGAAGTTCCGGGAGTTCCTGGAGCAGGTTCGTCCGGAGGATTTCGCCGGTTGAGTCGCTGGTCCGTCGTGGTGGTCGGGCCTTCTCTTTCCCCGCCGGGTTGTCACTCTCGGTGATGGTGATGATCGTCGTTGTCGATGCGCGGCGTGTCGCGATGGTTTCTCCGTGGTAACCCTGGGCCGCCGCTATAGGGTGGCCGTGTCGAGGGGTGCGCGTCCCGGAAGCGACGTGTCACCGCACTGACGGGGAGGTTGTCCGGATGCACGAGCCGCGAGATTCCGATCGGGTTACCGGGCTGGACGAGTCGGGTGGGATGCCTGGTTCGGCGACTGACGGTGACGGTGCGGTGGGATACCGGGGTGTGACGGCGTGCCATGCGGTGGGGATCAGCTATCGGCAGCTGGACTACTGGGCGCGTACGACGTTGGTGGTGCCGAGTGTGCGGGACGCCTCGGGTTCGGGCACGCAGCGGTTGTACTCGTTTCGGGACCTGGTGGTGTTGAAGGTCGTGAAGCGGTTGTTGGACGCTGGGGTGTCGTTGCAGAACATCCGTAAGGCGATCGAGGCGTTGCGGTCGCGTGGGGTGGAGGATCTGGCGGGCATCACGTTGATCTCCGATGGGACGACGGTCTACGAGTGTCGTTCTCCGGAGGAGGTGGTCGACCTGTTGCAGGGCGGCCAGGGGGTGTTCGGCATCGCGATCGGTGGTGCGTTCAAGGAGATCCAGGGTTCGTTGTCGCATCTTCCGGCGGAGCCGGCGGGGGTGGCGGTGGAGTCGGAGCCGCAGGAGTCGCCGGTGGGTGACGAGTTGGCGGCGCGGCGGGCGCGGCGGCGCGCGGGCTGAGGCCGTTTCGCCGGCCACGGTTTGCCGGGGTGGGGCCGCGTTGAGTCGTTACCGCCCGGTTGATGAGAGTTTTCGGGGTTCTTTTTTCTTCACGCTGCGTCCTGATTCGCTGCGGCCGGTGCCGGCGGGGCGGGTGCTCGGGAGTGGTTCGGGTGGCTGTGCTGTCGGCACTGGCCAGTGCGGGGTTCTGCGGGTGTCGGCCGGCCCGCTTCGGGGGCCGACGGCCGGCGGCGTCGATCACGCGGCGTGTGTTTCCGATCTCTACCGGTAGATGATTGCCGGCCGTTTGGTCACTCTTCGTGGCTGATTGCTGCCCGGGAGCTGATCGGTGGGTCATGACGGGTGCGCCGTGGCGCGCTATCGTCCGTCACGGTCTGACTCGGCGTGTGGTGGCCGCTGACGCGCCGTCGGATCGTCGTTCCCGCGCGCCGATGCCGCGGCACCCCTGTGTCCCATGGAAGGAAACGACCTGTGACGGTTACCGAAGAGAGCACCTCCGGCTCGCATTTCACTCGGATCGGCGGGGCCGGCTCGGTCAGGGCCGCTGTCGATCTGTTCTACGACCGGGTGTTGGCCGATCCGGAGTTGGCCGGCTACTTCACCGCTGTGGACATGGTGGGGCAGCGTCGACACCTGGCGTTGATGTTGACCGTGGTGCTGGGTGGGCCGAACGAGTACACCGGCCGGGACCTGGCCACCGCGCATCAGCCGCTGAACATTCCGGTGGCGCACTACGTCAAGGTGGGTGGGCATCTGACGGCGGTGTTGACGCAGTTGGGCGTGGCCGACGACATCATCGGTGACGTGCAGGCGGTGCTGGCGCAGGTGCAGGACCAGGTGGTGTCCGGCGGGCAGCGGGCGGGCGCCTGAGCGTGGACGTGTCCCGGCTGAAGCGGAGTTGGTCCCTGGTCGCCGCGCACGGCGATCAGGTGCCGCTCTACTTCTACTCGACGCTGTTTCTGGCGTATCCCGAGATCCGACAGATGTTTCCGACCAACATGGCCGGTCAGCGCGATCGGTTGGTGGCCGCGCTCGGGCACGTCGTGTCCGAGGTGGATCAGGTGGACCGGCTGGTCGGCTATCTGCAGCAGTTGGGTGTCGACCACCGTAAGTTCGCGGTGCGGGCGGAGCATTACCCGGCGGTGGGTGAGGCGTTGCTGGCGACGCTGCGGCACTTCCTCGCCGAGCAGTGGACCGACGAGTTGGCGCAGGACTGGGCTTCGGCGTACGGGTTGGTGGCGAAGGTGATGACCGAGGCGGCGCAGGCCGCCGAGGCGGTGCAGCCTCCGTGGTGGGTGGCGGAGGTGGTGGGTCACGAGCGGCGGGGCTTCGACGTGGCGGTGTTGACGTTGCGTCCGCAGTATCTGCTGCCGTTCACGCCGGGTCAGTCGATCGGTGTGTCGCATCCGGCGGTGCGGTCGTGGCGGTACTACACGCCGGCTAACGTGCCGCGTCCGGACGGCACCTTGGAGCTGCATGTGCGGGCGGCGCCGGGTGGTGTGGTGTCGTCGCGGCTGGTGTACGGGTGCGCCCCGGGTGACCAGTTGCATCTGGCGGCGCCGGTGGGGGACGGGTTGACGTTGCGCTCGGCGGGGTCGGCGGATCTGCTGCTGCTGGCCGGTGGTACCGGTTGGGCGCCGTTGAAGGCGTTGGTGGAGCAGGTGGCGGCCGAGGGTTCGCAGCGTCGGGTCGATCTGTATCTGGGGGCCCGTTCGCGGGGCGAGTTCTACGACGATGACGCGGTGGAGAAGTTGGCCGCGTCGCATCCGTGGTTGGCGGTGACGCTCGTGGTGGGGTTGGACCTGAACCGGCCGGGGGAGTTCGTGTATCCGGTGGATCGGGCGTTGGCCGATGGTGACTGGCGGTCCCGGCACGTGTATGTGTGTGGTTCCGACGAGCTGGTGTCGCGGACGGTGGCGGCCCTGAGCCGGTCCGGTTACCACGCCGGGCAGCTGCACCACGAGGCTCTGGGGCGGCAGTGGTACGGCCCCGCGTGGCGGACGGCGGTGCAGGCTCCGGCCGTCCCTGACGAATCCGGAGGTGCGGCGTGAGTGACGCTGGTAGCCGTGGAGGGCGGGCCGCTGTGGTGGGCGCTGCCCCGCTCGGCAGGTACGACGGTGCCGAGGTGGCCGGTGGTGTGCAGGTGCGCATGACCGCGGACCGGGTCCGGCGGTGGGAGTTCGGGTCGACGTCGTTTGGCCGGCGCGGCTACGACCATGCCGACGTGGACCGGTTCCGGATGCAGGTGGCCGAGGAGTTGGATCTGCTGGCGACGCAGGTGGCGAATCTGCGGGCGGAGAACGAGCGGCTGGGCGCGCACGTGGAGTTGCACCGGCACGGGGTGATTCCGAGTTCGGGGCGGGAGGCGAAGCTGCCGGCGGCCAAGGAGGTGAATCTGCTCTCGGCGGCGCAGCGGGAGGCCGAGCAGATCATCGCGCAGGCGCACGACTATGCGCGGCGGGTCGCCGAGTACGCCCGGACGCAGTACGAGAGCTATGTGCGGGCGGCGGCGGAGGAGGCGCGGCAGGAGGCGGAACGGGCGGTGCAGGAGTACCGCGCGTCGGCCGGTGCGACGTTCGACGACGGGGTGGCCGCGCGGGAGGCGCTGCGCATCTACGGCGAGATGATGATCTCGCACATGCGGGCGGCGGCGCGGCACCTGGACGAGGGGGGTGAGCAGTTGGCGCGCACGATGCAGCGGCTGGGGCAGGATCCGGGTGTGGCGGCGGTGGGGGCCGGTTCACCGGTGCCGCGGCACGGTCAGCGGTGAGGTCGGCGCCGGGTCTTTTCACGCGGGGGTGACCACCGGTCGGCCTGCCGGAGTCGCCGCTGGGGCGGGCGGCGAGGCAGCATGGGCGGGTGAGCGAGCGGGTGCAGAGGCTGGCGGAGCTGGTGTCCGGTGGTGGGGTGGTGGTGCTCAGCGGCGCCGGCCTGTCCACCGAGTCGGGCATACCGGACTATCGGGGGCCGAACGGGGTGGCGCGTCGGCACACGCCGATGACCTACCAGAGCTTTGTGTGCGACGCGCGGGCCCGGCAGCGGTACTGGGCGCGCAGCCACGTGGGGTGGCGCACGATCGCGCGGGCGGCCCCCAACGACGGGCATCGGGCGGTGACGCGGCTGCAACGCGCCGGCCTGGTCGACGGGATCATCACCCAGAACGTCGACGGCCTGCACACGGTCGCCGGTGCCCGGCAGGTGGTGGAGCTGCACGGTCGCCTCGACGAGGTGCGGTGTCTGGACTGCGGCGCCGGCACCTCGCGGGAGGAGCTGCATCGGCGGCTGGCCGGCGCCAATCCGGGTTTCGACGCGCGGGCGGTGGCGGTCAACCCCGACGGCGACGTCGACCTCGACGAGGAGGTGGTGGCCGGGTTCCGGGTGGTGGACTGCGCGGTGTGTGGCACGGGGATGCTCAAACCGGACGTGGTGTTCTTCGGTGAGACGGTTCCGGCCGACCGGGTCGCCCGGTGTTTCGCGATGGTGGCCGCGTCCCGGCTGCTGCTGGTGTTGGGTTCGTCGTTGACGGTGCTGTCGGGGCGGCGGTTCGTGGTGCGGGCGGCCCGGCTGGGCATCGCGGTGGCGATCGTCAACCAGGGCCCGACCCGCGGTGACGCGTACGCGGCCGTGATGGTGGACGCGCCGCTGGGTGCGCTGCTGCCGACCCTCGCGGACCGGATGTGCCCGGTGGATGTGCGTTGAGCCGGGGGATGACGCTCGCGGGAAACACGCACGCTGGTAGCGTTGATCGCGCCGGTAGCACCCACGTGGGAGAGACCGCCTGGCGCAAGCCGGGCGGCGCCGAAGGGGCAAATCCTCCCCGGAACCTCTCAGGCAAAAGGACCGCGTCGGGACAGGCACTGTGGAGCGCCCGCGGGTGTGACAGAGGGGGAGGGCCGACCTGTCGACCCCGCCCCCTCAGGAGCGCCGCCCATGACCGCAGAGCAGTTCGCCGACCGGCACATCGGTCCTCGGCCCGACGAGGAACGCCGCATGCTGGACACCGTCGGGTACGCCTCGATCGACGAGTTGATGGACGCGGCCATTCCCGAGGTGATCCGCTGGCACGGCCGGCTGGATCTGCCGGCGCCGGCCAGCGAGCAGGAGGCGTTGGCCGAGTTGCGGGCCCTGGCGGGGCGTAACACCGTGGCCGTGTCGATGATCGGGTTGGGTTACCACGGTACGCACACCCCGGCGGTGATCCGCCGTAACGTGCTGGAGAACCCGGCCTGGTACACCGCGTACACGCCGTACCAGCCGGAGATCAGCCAGGGGCGGCTGGAGGCGTTGCTGAACTTCCAGACGATGGTGTCGGACCTGACCGGCCTGGCCACGGCGAACGCGTCGATGCTCGACGAGGCCACCGCGGCGGCCGAGGCGATGACCCTGGCGCGGCGGGCGTCGAAGAGCCCGAGCCGGGTGTACGTGGTCGACGCGGACACCCTGCCGCAGACCGTTGCGGTGATCACCGGTCGGGCGGAGCCGCTCGGAATCGAGGTGCGGGTGCTCGACGTGGACGTCGAGGAGTTGCCGGCCGAGTTCTTCGGCCTGCACCTGCAGTATCCGGGGGCGGGTGGGGCGGTGCGTGATCACGGCCCGCTGGTCGAGGCCGCGCACGCCGCCGGTGCCCTGGTCACGGTCGCGGCGGACCTGTTGGCGTTGACGCTGCTGCGTCCGCCCGGGCAGGTGGGTGCCGACATCGCCGCCGGCACCACCCAGCGGTTCGGCGTACCGATGGGGTTCGGTGGGCCGCACGCCGGCTACCTGGCGGTGCGTGCGGGGTTGGAGCGGATGCTGCCGGGCCGGCTGGTCGGGGTGTCTCGGGACGCGGCCGGTGATCCGGCGTACCGGTTGGCGTTGCAGACCCGGGAGCAGCACATCCGTCGGGAGAAGGCGACCAGCAACATCTGCACCGCGCAGGTGCTGCTGGCGGTGATGGCCGGCATGTACGCGGTCTACCACGGCCCGGCGGGGTTGCGCCGGATCGCGACGCGTACCCACGAGATGGCGGTCCGGTTGGCGGCGGGGCTGCGCGCCGGTGGGGTGTCGGTGGCCGACGTGGCGTTCTTCGACACGGTGAGCGCGACGGTGCCGGGCCGGGCCGCGCAGGTGGTGGCCGCCGCGGCGGCCCGCAACGTCAACCTGCGGCTGGTCGACGCCGACCGGGTGGGCATCAGCTGCGACGAGACCACCACGGAGGCGCATCTGGTGGCGGTGTGGGCGGCGTTCGACGTGTCGCCCTTCGACGGCGAGGTGGCCGCCGCGATCCCGGCGGCGTTGGCGCGTACCGGTGATTTCCTCACCCATCCGGTGTTCCGCACCCATCATTCGGAGACGGCGATGCTGCGCTACCTGCGGCGGCTGGCCGATTTCGACTACGCCCTGGATCGGGGCATGATCCCGCTGGGGTCGTGCACGATGAAGCTGAACGCCACCGCCGAGATGGAGCCGGTGAGCTGGGCGCAGTTCGCCGACGTGCATCCGTTCGCGCCGGCGGAGCAGACCGCCGGCTACCGGGAGATGATCGGCCAGTTGGAGGGTTGGCTGGCGGAGGTGACCGGCTACGACGCGGTAAGTGTGCAGCCCAACGCCGGTTCGCAGGGGGAGTTGGCCGGGTTGCTGGCGATCCGGGCCTATCACCGCAGTCGGGGCGAGGCGCATCGGGACGTGTGTCTGATCCCGTCGTCGGCGCACGGCACCAACGCCGCCAGCGCGGTGATGGCCGGAATGCGGGTGGTGGTGGTCGGCTGCGACGCCGACGGCAACGTCGACCTGGTCGACCTCGACACGAAGATCGACAAGCATCGGGACGCGCTCGCCGCGATCATGGTGACGTACCCGTCGACGCACGGGGTGTACGAGACGGGTGTGGCGTCGCTGTGCGCGAAGGTGCACGACGCCGGTGGTCAGGTCTACGTCGACGGGGCGAACCTCAACGCGCTTGTCGGGTTCGCCAAGCCGGGCCGGTTCGGGGCGGACGTGTCCCACCTGAACCTGCACAAGACGTTCTGCATCCCGCACGGTGGTGGTGGCCCGGGGGTGGGTCCGGTGGCGGTGCGGGCGCACCTGGCGCCGTTCCTGCCGGGCGATCCGGGTGGGGCGCCGGTGCCGGGGCGGCCGGCGATCTCGGCGGCCCGGTACGGGTCGGCGGGCATCCTGCCGATCCCGTGGGCGTACCTGCGGATGATGGGCGGCGACGGGCTGACCCGGGCCACCGGGGTGGCGGTGCTGGCGGCCAACTATGTGGCGGCGCGGCTGCGGCCGCATTTCCCGGTGCTGTACGCGGGCAACAAGGGCCTGGTGGCGCACGAGTGCATCCTGGACCTGCGGCCGTTGACGAAGGCCACCGGGGTGAGCGTCGACGACGTGGCCAAGCGGCTGATCGACTACGGCTTCCACGCGCCGACGATGTCGTTCCCGGTGGCGGGGACGTTGATGGTGGAGCCGACCGAGAGCGAGGACCTGGCCGAGTTGGACCGGTTCTGCGACGCGATGATCGCCATCCGGGCGGAGATCGACAAGGTGGCCGCGGGTGAGTGGCCGGCGGGAGACAACCCCCTGGCCAACGCGCCGCACACCGCGGCGATGCTGGCCGGTGACCAGTGGCCGCATCCGTATCCGCGGTCGGTGGGGGGCTACCCGGCCGGGGTGGACCGGATGGGGAAGTACTGGCCGCCGGTTCGTCGGGTCGACGGCGGCTACGGCGACCGGAATCTGGTGTGCTCCTGCCCGGCACCTCAGGCGTACGAGAGCTGAGGTGCCGGCGTCCCGCCGACCTGGCTGCTGACCCCGCCGGTACGGCGGCTAGCCTGGGGCGACGCGAAAAAAGGGTCGTGACGGTTGGTGATCGTCTCAGGCGGCGAGGGCGTGTCGGGCGGGGCCGCGGTGCGGTGCGATGCTGCTGCCGTCGGGCAGCAGCTCGCCGGTGTCCTCGAAGACGATGACCCCGTTGCAGAGCAGGCTCCAGCCCTGCTCAGGGAAGCAGGCGATGACCTTTGCCGCTTCCCGGTCGGTGGCTTCGGCGGAGGGGCAGGTGGGTTGGTGCTGGCACATCGGGTTCTCCGGACTGTGGGGGCACTGTGTCATGGTTCACATGACCAGTGACGCACAGTACCAAGCGAAAGCATGCCGCATCGAGCAGGTGTCCGCGTGGTGCGTGGGAAATCCGCTGAACGGATGAGCAGGAACCGCCCGTACGTCGTGGAAGCGCTCCCACAGATGGTCGCCGATCCCCCCGCGACTCCCGCCGCCTGCCGCGGCCGGCTCGTCGAACGCGCCCGCTGGCAGTGGCGCCCCGCCGACGGCGGCGACCCCGCCGCACGCACCGAAGAGTTCCTCGCCGCCCACGGCCTACCCCTGCACGACCTCGCCCGCCCCGCCACCCGACACGACCCGACCGGCATCTGCGGCGCCGCCCTCTACCTCTCCGCCGCCGCCGGCGCCCTACTCACCGGCGGCCCCACCGGCGCACCCAACCCCGCCGACCTACCCGAGGTCGCCGTCGTCGTCTACGGCCACCACGACACGCCACCACCAGCCCGCCGAGCCGACCCGCCGGCCAACTGGTGGCGCGGACCGTGGACCGAAAGCTGGAGCCCACGCCAACACGCCGACGCCGTCACCGCCGTCCGCCACGCCATCGGCCGCGGCGACGTCTACCAGGTCAACCTCGTCGGCCACGCCACCGCCGCCTACACCGGCGACCCGCTGCCGGCCCTGGCCCGCCTCGGCCGCCTACCCGGCGCCCGCTACGGCGGCGTGCTGACCGGCGACGGCTGGGCCATCGGCTGCGCCAGCCCGGAAACCCTCATCGAACTGCACGACGGCACCCTCACCACCCGCCCCATCAAAGGCACCCGCCCAGCCACCCCCGCCGGCCGCACCGAACTGCTCACCTCCGCCAAGGAACGCGCCGAACACATCATGATCGTCGACCTGGAACGCAACGACCTGGCCCGCGTCGCCGCCACCGGCAGCGTCCGCGTCGACGACCTGTTCGCCGTACGCCGCTGGTGCGACCTGTGGCAGGCCGAATCCACCATCCGCGCCCACGTCGCCGACGGCCTCGGCCTGGCCGACCTGCTGCGCGCCGTCTGCCCCGGCGGATCCGTCACCGGCGCACCCAAACTCGCCGCCCTGCACCACGTCGCCGCCCTCGAACCCGTCGGCCGCGGCGCCAGCATGGGCGCCCTCGGCTGGATCGGCCCCGGCCACCTCGACCTCGGCCTCACCATCCGCACCGCCGCCGTCGACACCACCGCCGTGCACGTCTGGGCCGGCGGCGGCATCACCTGGGACAGCGACCCCGACGCCGAGGTCGCCGAAGCGGCGGCCAAAACCGCACCGGTACGCGCCGCCCTCACCTGACCCCGGACGACACCCCAGGCGACCACCCGCAGGACCCAAACCGGCACCACCAACCGATAACCTTGCCGCCATGACGATGCGCGACATCCGAATCATCGGCGACCCAGTGCTACGCACCGGCTGCGAGCCGATCACCAGCTTCGACGCCGAACTACGCGCACTGGTCACCGACCTGATGGACACCCTGCTCGGCGCGCCCGGCCGCGCCGGCGTCGCCGCACCACAGATCGGCGTCAGCGCCCAGGTCTTCGTCTACGACGCCGACGGCCACCGCGGCCACATGATCAACCCCACGCTGGAGGTGTCCACCGAACTCCAGGACGACGACGAGGGCTGCCTCTCCATCCCCGGCCTGTACTTCCCGACCCCCCGCGCCCTGCACGCCACCGCCCACGGCTTCGACCAGCACGGCGAACCCCTCACCATCGCCGGCAGCGGCTTCCTCGCCCGCGCCCTGCAACACGAGACCGACCACCTGCACGGCCGCCTCTACGTCGACACCCTGCGCGGCGACGTCCGCCGCCGCGCCCTACGCGAGATCCGCGCCGGCCGCTTCGACTCCTCCCGACGCGCCTGAACCACCCCGGCCGGTGCGCACCGCACCCGCCGCCCACCGCACCCGGGTGATCTCGTACTCCACCTCACCCAACTCCGCACCCGGCAACGGATCCGGCCACGACTGGTGGAACGTACGCACGTACCGCATCCCCACCGCCGCCATCGTCGCCCGCGACGCGACATTGACCGCCATCGTCTCGGCGAACACCCGCCGCAACCCCAACTCGGCAAAACCGTGCCGGATCAGCTCCCGGGCCCCCTCACTTGCCAACCCCCGCCGCCACCACCGGCGCAGCAACCGGTAACCCAACTCGGCCTGCCCCACCACCGGCCCCTGATCGGGACGCTGCGGCGGCTCCAACAACCACCAACCGACAAACTCACCACCGACCAGACCGGCCCACAACCCCAACCCCGGCACCCGATCAGCCACCGCCAACCGCTGCCGGTGCAGCACACGCACCTCGGCCGCCGACCGCACCGGCCCCAGATGCCGCATCACGGCCGGATCCGCGTCCAGCTCGATCTCACCCGCCAGATGCTCGTCGGCCAGCGGCACCAACACGATCCGGGCAGTACCCAACGTCGCCTGAGTCATCTGCGCATTCTGCCGCCAACTCAACCAAGGGCGGCGAGACAGCCTGCCGCCGGCTCAACCGAGGGCGGCGGACAGCTCGAACTCCCCGTACCCGGCCACCCGACTGAACCCCAACCCCGCGTAGAGCCGCACCGCCGCGACATTGTCCGCCCGCACATTCAACGTCACATGATCGACATCGGGGCGCAGCACCGCACACAACCGGGCCACCACCGCCGCCGCCAACCCCCGCCGCCGCCACGCCGGATGCGTCGTCACGTTGCCCAACGCCGCCACCCGGTAGGCAGGCGAGTACACGTGCACCCCGGCCACCGCCACCACCGCCCCACCGGCACGCACACCCACATACCGGCCAGTCTCCAACATCCGCGCATCGAACCAGTTACCCGGATACGCCACCGCGTACAGCTCACGCAACCCCGGCAGATCAGCCGGCCCCAACAACACCCCCGCCGGTCGCACCGCCGCCAACCGACCCGCATCGGTCAACGCCATCTTCAGATGCGGACCCCGCGACACCACCCGGAACGACCCACCCAACACCCGCTCCAGCCCAGGGGAGAGGTGCGCATCCAACCGCGCCGGCAACACCGGCACCAACTCAACCAGCAGCGCGGCCAACTCACCGACCCCCGCCGGACCCGACAACGCCAGCAACGTCGGCGGCCGCGCACCGTGATACAGCAACGCCACCGCCTCGCCACGCCGAAACCACGACGTGTACGGCCAGAAGAACTCGTCGAGATCACCCAACTCGTAGGCATGCAACCGCGGATCCCGACCCAGCAACCCCGCCAGGACCTCCCGGTCATGCTCCGCGCGCACCGACACCCGTCGATGATCACACGCCGGCAACCGGCACCCTCACCCACCCAGCCACTGGTCGTAACCGAGCTTGCCCACCAACGCCAACACCACCACCAGCAACACCACCCGCACGAACCCCGACCCACGCCGCAACGCCATCCGCGCACCCACCATCGCACCGACGATGTTGCACACCGCCATCGCCGCACCCAACAACCACCACACGTTGCCGGTCACCGCGAACACCGCCAACGCCCCCGCGTTGGTACCCGCGTTGACCACCTTCGCCATCGCCGAACCGTGCACGAAATCCGCACCCACCAACGCCGTGAACGCCACCACCAGAAACGTGCCCGTCCCCGGACCGATCAACCCGTCATAGGTGGCGATACCGACCCCCGCCACCAACACCGCCACCACCATCCGCACCCGGGTCCGCCGCTCCGGCACCGCCACCGTCCCCAACCTCGGCCGCAACACCACGAACAACGCCACCGACAACAACACCACCAACACCACCGGCCGGTACGCCGACGGCGGCACCGCCCCCGCCAACGCCGCACCCAACCCCGCACAACACACCGCCACCGCCGCCGCCGGCCCCGCCACCGCCCAATCGATCTTCGTACGACGGGCGTACGTCACCGCCGCCGTCGCCGTACCCGCGATCGCCGCCAACTTGTTCGTGCCCAACGCCGTGGCCGGCGGCACCCCCGGCGCCGCCACCAACAACGCAGGCAACAACAGCAACCCGCCACCACCCACCACGGCATCCACCCACCCGGCAACAGCAGCAGCGGCCAGCAGGGTCGACACGGTCAACGGATCCAGCTCCACGGGCGGCAATTCTTCCCACCACGGCCCGCCCGGCGCGGCACGCTGTGGCAAGCCTCACCGACCGCCAGCCACCCTCACCTGCCCCGCAGCCGCCGCACCCACAAACCCACCGCCGCCACGGCCACGAACAACAACATCGAACAGAACAACGCCCGCAGCATCGGGCAACTCTCCCACAGGCATCGTTAAGGTGACAGCGTGCGCCTGGCCACGTTCAACCTGCTGCACGGCCGGTCCCTGACCGACGGCATGGTCGACCCCGACCGGCTCGCCACCGCCGTGGCCGCCCTCGACGCCGACGTCCTCGCCCTCCAGGAGGTCGACCGCGACCAGTCCCGCAGCGGCAACCTCGACCTCACCGCCGTCGCCGCCCAGGCCCTGCACGCCACCGAACACCGCTTCGCCGCCGCCCTCGTCGGCACCCCCGGCGAAACGTTCCGCCCCCTGACCCACGACGACGACGGCCACGGCGAACCCTGCTACGGCGTCGGACTCGTCACCCGCCACCGCGTCACCGCCTGGCGCGTCACCCGCCTGCGCCCCGCCCCGGTACGCTCCCCGGTCTACGTACCCGGCCCCGGCGGCGGACTGATCCTGCTCCGCGACGAACCCCGCGTCGTACTCGCCGCCGTCCTGGACACCCCACGCGGACCCGTCACCGTCGCCGCCACCCACCTGTCCTTCGTCCCCGGCTGGAACGCCCACCAACTACGCCAGGTCGTCCGCGCCCTGCGACTGCTACCCGCCCCCCGCATCCTGCTCGGCGACCTCAACCTGCCCGCCTGGGCCACCCGCACGATCTCCGGCTGGCACCTGCTCGGCCGCCGACCCACCTACCCGGCCGGACAACCCCGCGTCCAACTCGACCACATCATCGCCGACCGACAGGACTTCGACCGCCTACCCCCGGTCGCCGCCGTACAGACCCCCCTGTCGACCATCTCCGACCACCGCCCCCTCCTGGTCGACCTCGCCCCGCCCCGCCCCGCCTAGCCCCGGCCCACGCACAGGCGCCCCTTCGACGGGCGCACCGATCAACCCGGGGGACCAAACGCCAACGCCAACCGCAGCGCGCCATCGCGCACCCCGGTGAACCGCCGCACCTGCGCCAACCGACCCGCCCGTGCCGCCATCGCCGCCATCCGCCGCGTCGGCCCACGCCGCGCACCGTCGTAGCGGGCCAACGCCGACACCACGTCCGGCGACTCCGCCAACGACTCCGCCAACACCACCGCGTCGATCAACGCCTGACACGCGCCCTGCCCCAGATCCGGCGTCATCGCATGCGCCGCGTCACCCAGCAGCACCAGACGACCCCGCACGTACGACGGCAACGCCGGCAGGAAATGCACGTCGTGATGCAACACCCCGCCCGCCTCGACCCGCTCCAGCACCGCCGGCAGCGGATCGTGCCAGTCACCGAACCACCGCCGCAACGCCACCAGATCACCCTCCGGCGGCCGGTAACCCGCCGGCGCGGCCACCGCCGCGTACCAGTTCGTCACCCCCGGCCCCTGCGGCGTCACCCCGAACTTGCGCCCCCGCCCCCAGGTCTCACCACCCGCCGGCACGTCCAACGGCACCGTGCCCCGCCACGCCGTCATCCCCGAATACCGCAACGGATAGCGATCACCGAACATCGCCGCCCGCGTCGCACTGCCGATGCCGTCCGCACCGACCACCACGTCGTACCCGTCGACCAGCGCCGCCGGATCAGCCACCGCAGCGTCGAAACGCACCGTGCCCACCGGCAACGCCTCCGCCAACAACCCCAACAGCGCCGGACGCGACAACAGCAGCACCCCCTCGCCGTGCCGCCGCCGGATCCGTTCCACATCCAAGGTGGCGATCAGCGACCCGTCCGGCCGCCGCATCGCCCCGTCCGGCTGCGCGCGCCCCCGTTCCCGCGCCGCCGGACCCACCCCCAGGCGGTCCAGCGCCCGCAACGCCGACGGCCAGATCCCCAGGCCGGTGCCGGCCCGGGGCAGCCCTGCGGCCCGCTCGAACACCGTCACCGTCCACCCGGCCCGCAGCAGCCCGATGGCCACCGCCAACCCTCCGACGCCGCCCCCGATGACCGCCGCTGATCCTCGCATCGCCCCACCGTACTACAGATGTAGTTCCCGGCACTACTGCTGTAGTGTCGCCACCGTGGACGCCCGCCAACACCAACTCCTCGACGCCGCCATCACCGTCCTCGGCACCCGCGGCACCCGCCACCTCACCCACCGCGCCGTCGACGAGACAGCCGCCCTGCCCACCGGCTCCACCTCCAACCGCTACCGCACCCGCGAAGCCCTCCTCACCGGCGTACTCACCCGCATCCTCGAAGCCGAGACCACCGGCTGGAACCACCTGGCCGCCAACCTCCACCCAATCGACCCCGACACCTTCGCCACCACCCTCGGCGCCCTCGTCCACCGCCTCGCCACCACCGACCGCACCCTCACCCTCGCCCGACTGGCCATCTTCGCCGAGGCCGCCCACCAACCCGCCCTGCGCCAGCACATCGCCCACGGCCAACGCCAACTCGCCACCTGGGCCACACCCCTGCTCGCCGCCCTCGGCGCCCGCCACCCGGCCACCGCCCTACGACTGCTGCTCGCCCTCGTCGACGGCCTGCTCAACCACCAACTCGCCAACCCCGACCCAGCCTTCGAACCCACCCCGGCGATCACCGCCCTGCTACCGGCGATCCTCTCCGCCCGACCGGCCTGACCCCGCACCCACCCGCACCAACGCCCGGTTCGTGCGATTAGCCCGCACCGCCTCCCGCTGCTGACCCGCCGTCACCTCGATGTACGTCTGCGACGACGCCAACGACGCATGCCCCAACAACCGCATGATCTCCGCCGCCCCCGCCCCGTCCTCGGCCAACCGCGTCGCGAACGTGTGCCGCAACGCGTGCAACCGCGCCCCGCGCGGCACCCGGTCGCCGATGCCGGCACGCCGGTAGCAGGACTCCACCAGATACTGCAACCCACCCCGACGCAACGGCTCGCCCTGCCGATCCACAAGCAACGGCGAATCCGGCCGCACCGTACGCGAACCGAACCGCCGCACCCGACTGTCCAGATAGTCGGCCAGCACAGCGTCCAGATCCGGCTCCACCGGCAGCACCCGGGGCCGCCCACCCTTACCCGACACCTCCAACCGCCGCTCACCGGGCCGGCCACCCAACGAACCGACCCGCAGCGCCAGCAACTCCGACAACCGCAGGCCCGCACAGAGCGCCAGAGCCAGCACCGCCACGTCCCGCTCCGGCCACGGATCACGCTGCCGGCCCGCACCCTGCGCGGCCGAGGCGAGCAGCCGCTCCGGGGTGTCCTCGCCGCGCAACGGCTTGGGCTGGGGGAGTGGGTTCCGGGGCCGGCCCACCGCCGGCATCGGGTTGCCCGCCACCACCTGCTCGGCCACCAGGAAGGAGAAGAAGCCGTTCCAGGTCGACCACGCCCGCCCCACCGAGGCGGCGGCCCGTACGGCGGCGAACCGGGCGAAGGCCGTGCGCAGGAGCCGGGGGGAGAGCGCACCGATCTGAAGATCGTCGAGGGGGAGGGGAGGGGTGGCCAGTTCGGCGGCGAGCGCGGCCACGCTGTTGAGGTCGCGCCGGTACGCCGCCTGGGTGTGTGGGGAAGGCTTGCGGGTGGCCCGCGAGGTCAGGAAGTCCTCGATCAGCGCGACAACCGCTTTATCCGATTTGTCATGCATAAGGGATATTATGCATGATTTTCGGGTCTGGTGGGAGCCCTCCCATGCAGGGGAGAAGATCCTGTCGGTGGCTGGCTCTAGGGTGGCGACACTGTCGAGCGAATGGAGGCACCCATGACGACCCTGCCCGAGCGGCCACACACGGCGCTGCTCGTCGTCGACGTCCAGCAGGGAGTGGTCGCCGGCGCCCACGACCGCGACGCCGTGATCGCCAACATCAACACCTTGGTGGCCAAGGCGCGCGCCGAGCAGGTGCCCGTCATCTGGGTGCAGCACTCCGACGGCGACCTCCCGCAGGGCAGCCCGGACTGGCAGTACGTCCCCGAACTGGTCCGCCACGACACCGAGCCGCTGGTGCACAAGCGCTACGGCGACTCCTTCGAGCAGACCGACCTGGAGGCGGTGCTGGCCGCGCGCGGGGTCGGCCGGTTGATCGTCACCGGTGCCCAGACCGACATGTGCATCCGCTCGACCCTGCACGGCGCGCTGGTACGCGGCTACGACGCCACGCTGGTCGCCGACGCGCACACCACCGAGGATCTCAGCGCGTACGGCGCGCCGCCGCCGCAGCAGGTGATCGCGCACACCAACCTTTACTGGCGCTTCCAGTCCGCGCCCGGACGGCAGGCCGGCGCCGTGCCGACGGCGGAGGTCGAGTTCACTCCGGCCGGCTGAGGCGGGGAGCCCCGCACCACATCAGCTTTACATAATGTCAATTATCGAATGTACTCCAGGGTGGCCGGCTTAGGCGCCCTGGCCCTGGTTCTGCATCAGGCCGCCGTCGATGAAGTACGTCGAGCCCGTCACGTAGTCGGCGTCGTCGCTGGCGAGGAAGACCGCCACCTTGGCGATCTCCGACGGCTGCGCGGCCCGCTTGAACGGGATGCTCTGTACCTGCTCTTCGAGGTACTTCGGGTCGTCGATCGCGCGCTGGTTGAACGGTGTGAGCACCATCCCCGGCCCGATGTTGTTGACGTTCAGGTGCATCGGGGCGACCTCCAGGGCGAGGCTCTTGGCGAACTCCAGCAGGGCGCCCTTGCTGGTGTCGTAGTCGGCGCCGCCGGCGCGGGCGACCTCCTGGTGGATCGAGGTGGTGTTGATGATCTTCCCGTTGCCTCCCTGCTCCCGGCGGTGCCGGACGAACCGCCGGGAGCAGAAGAAGGCGCCGTAGACGTTGATCCGGATGGCCCGGTCGAAGGTCTCGGTGTCCAGGTCGGCCACCTGGATGCCGGAGGCGTCCACGCCGGCGTTGTTCATCAGGATGTCCAACGCGCCGAAGGCGGCCAGCGCCTCGTCGAACATCGCTTCGACCTGGTGTTCGACGCTGATGTCACCCTGCACCACGACGGCCTGGCGGCCGGCCTGCTCCACCATCGCCGCGGTGTGCTCGGCGCCGGCGTGGTCGTGCAGGTAGTGCACCACCACGTCGGCGCCTTCGCGGCCGAACTCGATCGCGGTGGCCTGACCGATCCCCGAGTCGGAGCCGGTGATCAGGGCGGTCTTTCCTTCGAGTCGTCCGGTCAACTGGGTGCTCCTTCCGTACGGCCCGTACCGGCCGGCACGGGGTGTCGCGGTCGGCCCGCGGCGGTGCATCGCTCGACGGCCTCGGTGAGTCGACCGGCGGCGTTGATCAGCCCGATGTGTGAGAAGGCCTGCGGGAAGTTGCCGAGCTGCTCCCCGGTCGCCGGGTCGATCTGCTCGGCGAAGAGACCGAGGTCGTTGACCCGGGTGGCCAGTTGCCGGAACAACTGTTCGGCCCGGTCCACCTCACCGGCCAGCGCCAGGCAGGTGACCAGCCAGAAGGAACAGATGACGAAGCCGGCCGGGTCGCCGTCCCAGCGGCGCAGCAGCCCGTCGTGGGAGAGTTCACGTTCAACGACGCGCATCGTGGAGCGCATCTGTGGGTGGTCGGCGGGCAGAAAGCCGACCAGCGGCATGAGCAGGACGGAGGCGTCGAGGTCGGCGGAGCCGAAGGCTCCGGTGAAGGCGCCGAGGCGTTCGTTCCAGCCCTGGTCGAGCACGGCCTGGCGGATCTCGTCGCGGGCGGCGGCCCAGCGGGCCAGGTCGGTCCGGTCGCCGATTCGGGGTCCGAAGCGCACCGCCCGGTCCAGTGCGGTCCAGCACTGGACCTTGGAGGAGACGTAGTGGCGTTCGGCGTCGCGGGACTCCCACATGCCGGCGTCCGGCCGGTGCCAGGTCAGTGCTGCCTGGTCGGCGAGGTCGCGCAGCAGTTGCCGGACGTCGGAAGCCATCGGGTCGAGGTAGTGGCGCATCAGCCAGGCCGCGTCGAGGACCTCGCCGAGTACGTCGTTCTGGCGCTGCCGCCAGGCGTCGTTGCCGATGGTGACCGGTCGGCTGTCGGCGTATCCGCGTAGGTGGTCGAGGTGGTGTTCGGTGAGGTCCCGCTCCCCCAGTACGCCGTACATGATGGGTACGGGGCGGTCGCTGATGCGTCCGGTGGCGTGGGCCACCCAGGCGAACTGCCGGGTCGCCTCGTCGGGGCAGGCGGCGCGCCAGAGGGCCTGGAGGGTGAGGCTGAAGTCGCGTACCCAGACGTAGCGGTAGTCGTAGTTGCGGTTGCCGCCGGGTTCCTCGGGTAGCGAGGTGGTGGCTGCGGCGACGATGGCGCCGCTGGGTTGGTAGGTCATGCCCTGTAGGACGATGGCGCTGCGGCGTACCTGGTCGGCGAAGAGGCCGCGGTACTGGTGGCGGTGCAGGTCGGCCCAGGAGCGCCAGCCGGCGACGGTGTCGGCGACGGCCTGGTCGGCGTCGGGCAGGGTGGGCGGGTCGGCGTCGTGGGTGGGGGCGTGTCCGAGGGTGAACCGGTAGGTTTCGGTGGCTCGGACGGTGAAACTGGCGGTGGCGTTGCCCTGGGCGGGGGTCAGTGGGATGTCGCCGCGCAGGCTGAGTCGGCAGGCGCCGGCGCTGGCGTCGATGGTGTCGTCGTGTTCGGTGAGGTAGGCGGTGACCTGTCCGTATTCGAACCGGGGTCGGTAGTCGAGGCGGATGGGGACTTCTCCGGTGAGTCCTTCGACGACGCGGACCAGTACTCGGGGTGAGTGCAGGCCGATGTCGTGGCCGCGGGCGCCGGGTTGCAGGGCGAGGGCGTCGGTCAGGGCGACGCTGCCGTGGGCGGTGGTGAAGACGGTCCGTAGCACGAGGGTGTCTTCGAGGTAGGAGCGCTGGCTGGTGTAGGGGTCTTCGGGCTGGATTGACCAGTGGCCGGCGGCGTCGTCGAGCAGTCGGGCGAAGACGGAGGGCCCGTCGAAGCGTAGGGGGCACCACCAGTTGACGTAGCCGTCGCGGTCCACCAGGGCCGCGCTGCGGCCGTCGGCGAGGAAGCCGTGTTCGGCGATGCTTGCGGTGTTCACGGGCGTGGTTACCCGGGCGGCGGGGTGGCATGCCTCGGTTGGGTCAGGTGGGTGGGTCGGTGTGTAGGCGTGCGTGGCGGTGGGTGTCGTGCCAGCCGTCGGTGTGGTGGCCTTCGCCGCGTGCGGTGCCTTCGGCAAGGTAGCCGGCGTGGTGGGCGACGCGGCAGGAGGCGTGGTTGGCCGTGGAGTGGTTGAGTTCGAGGCGGTGCAGTCCGGCGGTGTGGAACGCCCAGGTGGTGAGGGCGGTGAGGGCGCGGGTGGCGACGCGACGGTTGCGGGCGGTTGGCAGGACCCAGTAGGAGATTTCGGCGATGCCGTCGTGCAGGTCGAGGCGGCGCAGGCTGATCTGGCCGAGGATGCCGGTGGGGTCGGTGATGGCCCAGCCGGCGCCGGTTTCGGCCTGCCAGCGTCGGGGCCAGGTGGTGAGCCAGGTGTGGGCCTCGTCGGCGGTCATGGTGCGGCAGTGCCAGCGTTGGATGGCGGGGTCGGCGTAGCCGGCGATGACGGCGGTTTGGTCGGTGGGTTTCCAGGGGCGCAGTTGCAGGCCGGGGGCGTCGATGTGTGGTTGGGGGTGGCGGTTGAGGGTGCCGGGTGGCAGGGCGGGTGGGACGAGCAGCGGCATGGGGGTCAGAGGCCGCCGCTGACCCGGAGGATGGCGCCGGTGGTGTAGGAGGCGTCGGGGCCGAGTAGCCAGGTGATGGCGGCGGCGGCTTCGTCGGGTTCGCCGGGGCGGCCGAGTGGGATGCGGCTGGCGGCGCGGTCGGGTCGGTCGGGTTGGCCGGAGAGGGCGTGGATGTCGGTGCGGATGATGCCGGGTGCGACGGCGTTGACGCGGATGCCGTGGGGGGCGAGTTCCTTGGCCAGGCCGATGGTGAGGGCGTCGGTGCCGGCTTTGACGGCGGCGTAGTGGATGTACTCCCCTGGGCCGCCGAGGGTGGCGGCGACGGAGGAGATGTTGACGATGGCGGCGCCGTGGGTCATCCGGCGGGCGGCCTGTTGGGCGCAGAGGATGTAGCCGATGAGGTTGACGTCGATGACGTCGCGCAGGTCGTCGAGGCGTAGGTCGGTGAAGGGGCCGATGGGGCTGGTGATGCCGGCGTTGTTGACCAGGCCGGTGATCGGGCCGAGTTCGGCGGCGGCGTCGAACAGGGCGGTGACCTGGTTGGGGTCGCGGGTGTCGGCGGGTACGGCGATGGCTTGTACGCCGGTGGCGCGTAGCTCGGCGGCGATGGTGCCGGCGGTGTGGTGGTCGTGGCGGTAGCCGAGGGCGAGGTGGTGGCCGGCGTGGGCGAGGCGGCGGGCGGTGGCGGCGCCGATGCCGCGGCTGCCGCCGGTGATGACGGTGACGGGCGCCATGTGGTCCTCTCCCCTGTCTCGGCTGGTGCGCGTGAGGTTACCGGCGGTGGTTGTGGGGTTGGAAGCGGGGTGTGATCGGGACCATGGCTTCGGGTGGTCGGTGTCCGATCTGGTCGGTGTGGGTGAGGGGGGCTGATCTTCAGGTTGTCGTTGGCGGCTGGTATCAAGGCAGGCGTCTGAACACGTGTACGAGGGAAGAGGTTGCGTGATGGGTGCCGCTGGCCAGGGTTTGTCCGATGACGAGGTGCGCGGCATCCGGGAGGCGTTGGCCGCGGGCCGTAAGCCGAAGGTGGTGTTCACGGCGTCGGCGGGTCAGATCGCCGGGCAGTTGGGTCAGGTGGTGGAGTTGACGGATCCGGCGGTGTCCGACGAGTTCGTGGTGGTGCGGTTCGGGCGTGACGAGTTGCCCTTCTCCCCTGCCGATGTGGCGGTGGCGCCGAAGGGGGCGGGGCGTCGGCCGGCGGAGGTGAAGGTGGAGCCGGCGCCGGTTGAGCCGGTGGTGGCGGGGCCGGAGTTCGTGTTGGACCGGGTGCCGCAGCCGCGGCGCGAGGAGTCGAAGGAGCGGGAGGAGTCGAAGGTGGAGACGGTGGAGGCGAAGCCGGCGGTGCGGCGGGCGGTGAAGGCGGCGAAGCCGAAGGGGCCGGCGGGGTTGACGGTGACGTTGGCGTACGCCGAGGGTGAGTGGACGGTGGCGGCGCAGCAGGGTGGGAAGGTGTTGGCGAAGCCGTACGTGCTCAAGCCGGCGGAGGCGTTGCGGATGGTGGCGTTGGTGGATGTGCCGGGGGTGCACGAGGCGGTGGAGCAGATCCTGTCGGCGGAGCGGTCGGAGGCTGAGCGGCAGGCGGAGAAGTTGCGGGCCGAGTTGGCGGAGATCGAGGCCCGGTTGGCGGAGTTGCGTGAGGCGGGTTCGGAGGATCCGGAGTCGGGTCGGGCCGGCTGAGCGGTGTGTCGGTGCGTCGGGGCCCGGGGGTGTACACCTCCGGGCCCTGTTGTTTCTAGAAGTAGTCGATGAGTTGGGCGGGTGGGCCGGCGGCGAGCAGGTCGAGGGCGCTCGGGTCGGGTGTGGTGTGTCGGAGGTGTCCGGTTTCGGCGAGGGTGCGGGCGGTGGCGGTGCCGGTGTAGAGGCGGGCGAAGCCGCGTACGGTCAGGTGCAGGTCGGGGTCGGTGGTGGTGCGGTGGAGTTGGGCTTGGCCGTCGGCGACGGTGAGTTGCCAGGTGCCGGTGTTCCAGGGGGCGAGGTCGTCGGTGAGGGTGAAGGCGACGGTGCCGCGGGTGTGGGTGGGCCAGCCGCGGGCCTGGATGGCGCGGGTGATGTCGACGGGTCGGTGCATCCAGGTATCGCGTTTGTGTTCGCGGGCGAGTTCGAGTGGCAGTTGGGTGCAGATGGCGTCGCCGGGCAGGGGGGTCAGCCGCAGGGTGGGGGTGACGCTGTGCCAGGTGGTGAGGACGCCGATGAGGGTGCGGGCGGCGTCGGCGGTGGTGGCGATGATGTCTTCGACGGTGAGTACGGCGTCGGGGCCGTAGCCTCGGCCGCGGTTCCAGCCGGCGTAGCCGACCGGGGTGCCGTCGTGTTCGACGATGGTGAGCCCGTCGTAGGGCAGTTTGTCGGTGGCGGCGAAGCGGGGGTGTGCCCGGGTGAGCAGGCCACAGCGGTGGCGGGTGACGCGCTGATAGAGCTCGGCGGTGGCGGGCAGGTCGGCGGGGGTGCCGGCGCGGGCGGTGAGGTGTCCGGTGCGGTGGTGTCGGGGCAGCGCGGTGGTGGGCAGGTCGAGGGTGCGTAGCTGGCCGGCGATTTCCCAGCCGCAGGCGCGGTAGGGGGCGGTGGTGGTGGCGAAGAGGGCGCTGATGGCGGCGCCGCGTTCGTGGGCGCCGTGCAGCAGGGTGCGGAGCAGGGCGCGGCCGACGCCGGTGCCGCGGGCTTCGGGTGTGACGGCGACGCCGGCGACGTCGGCGGCGGGTACGGCGTGTCCGGCCCACCATTGTTCGTCGTGCAGGTCGACGGCTTTGCCGATGAGGTTTCCGGTGTGGTCGAAGGCACCGTACTGGGTGCGGCCGGCGGGTGGTGGCGGTGGTGGTTGTGGGTTGGAGCCGAAGGTGAGTTGGCCGAGTTGCCAGGCGGCGGGCAGGTCGTCGGTGGTGAGTTCGCGGACGGTGGGGTGCACGGGCCCGACGATAGCGGGGTGCCGCGGGTGCTCGGTGCTGTTTAGTCGGTGCTGGTGACCGGTTCGTGGCGGACGGGGAAGTTGACGGAGTTGGCGATGAAGCAGACGTGGTGGGCCTGGTCGTGCAGGGCGGTGGCGGCGTCGATGGTGGTGGGGTCGGCGACGGTGACGCGGGGTCGGAGGGTGACCTCGGTGAAGTGGCCGTTGCCGGTGGCGTCGGTGGTCATGGTGCCGGTGGCGTCGTCGACGTAGTCGGTGACGACGATGCCGTTGTCGGCGCAGAGGTGCAGGTAGGCCAGGAGGTGGCACTGGGACAGGGCGGCGAGGAGGAGTTGTTCGGGGTTCCAGCGGGTGGGGGTGCCGCGGAAGGTGGGGTCGGAGCTGCCGGGGATGGTGGGGCGGCCGTCGGTGGTGATGTCGTGGTCGCGGCGGTAGTCGCGGTAGCCGCTGGTGCCGGTGCCGAGGTTGCCGGTCCAGGTGACGGTGGTGTGGTAGGTGTGCGTGTGCAGGCGCATGGCGTTCATGCTGCCGGATCGGCCCGGGACACGGGGTCCCGGGCCGGTGGGGGTCAGTGTTGTGGGATGTGGGCCACGCCGATGCGTTTGCGGAACACCCAGTAGGTCCAGCCCTGGTAGGCGAGGACGATCGGGGTGAAGAGGACCGCCACCCAGGTCATGATTTTGAGGGTGTAGTCGGTGGAGGCGGCGTTGGTGGCGGTGAGGGTGCCGGTGGGGTCCAGCGTGGAGGGCAGCACGTTGGGGAAGAGCGCGGCGAACAGGGTGGCCACGGCCAGGCCGATGGCCACGGCGGTGCCGGTGAAGGCCCAGCCTTCGCGGCGTGCCTTGGCGGCGGCGAGGCCGCCGAGTAGGGCTACGGCGGCGCCGACGGCGAGGACGACGGCGGCGGTGCTGGTGCGGATGGTGAGGGTCCAGGTGAGGAAGGTGACGGCGAGCAGGGCGGTGCCGACGCCGAGGCGGGTGGCGAGGGCGGCGGCGCGGTGGCGGATGTCGCCGACGGTCTTGAGGGCGATGAAGACGGCGCCGTGGGTGGCGAACAGCGCCGCGGTGGTCGCGCCGCCGAGCAGGGCGTACGGGTTGAGCAGGTTGAGTAGTCCGCCGACGTATTCGTGGTCGGCGTCGAGTGGTACGCCGCGCAGGATGTTGGCGAAGGCGACGCCCCATCCGATGGCGGGGATGAGTGAGCCGAAGAAGATGGCCTTGTCCCAGCGGCGTTTCCAGCTGGCTTCGGGGCGCTTGTGGCGGTATTCGAAGGCGACGCCGCGGGCGATGAGGGCGAGCAGGATGAGCAGTAGGGGCAGGTAGAAGCCGGAGAAGAGGGTGGCGTACCACTCGGGGAAGGCGGCGAACATGGCGCCGCCGGCGGTGATCAGCCAGACCTCGTTGCCGTCCCAGACCGGCCCGATGGTGTTGATCATGACGCGGCGTTCTCGGTCGTCGCGGCCGAGGACCGGGAGCAGCATGCCGACGCCGAAGTCGAAGCCTTCGAGGATGAAGTAGCCGGTGAAGAGCACGGCGACGAGGAGAAACCAGATGGTGGTCAGTTCCACGGTGGGGCTCCGGGTCAGTAGGCGAAGGCGAGCGGGCGGTCGGCGTCGTCGGTGTCGTCGGGTTCGGGGTCGGGGGTGACGTCGGGTACGCCGGCTTTGGCGTAGCGGATGAGCAGTTTGACCTCGATGACGGCGAGGGTGGCGTAGATGAGGGTGAAGGCGGTGAAGCTGGTGAGGACCTCGGTCAGGGAGACGCTGCGGGAGACGCCGTCGCGGGTGAGCATCTCGCCGAAGACGATCCAGGGTTGGCGGCCCATCTCGGTGAAGATCCAGCCGAAGGAGTTGGCCAGCAGCGGCAGGATGGGCATGGCGAGGCCGGCGCGGAGCAGCCATTTGCTGTTTGGGACGGTGCGGCCCTTGCGTTGGGTCCAGAGCACGAGCAGGGCGATGGCGGCGGCGGCGAGGCCGAATCCGATCATGAAGCGGAAGCTCCAGTAGGTGACCGGGATGATCGGGGTGTAGCTGCCGGGGCCGTACTGGGCGCTGTAGAGGGCCTGTAGGTCGTTGATGCCGTGCACGGTGCCGTTGGGGTCGCCGGTGCCGAGGTACGACAGCAGGTAGGGGATCTTGAGGGCGAACAGTTCGCGGCTGCCGTCGAGGCTGCCGATGGTGAGTACGGAGAAGGAGGCGGGGCTCTCGGTCTGGTAGAGGCCCTCGGCGGCGGCCATCTTCATTGGCTGCACCTGCGTCATGATTTTGCCTTGGATGTCGCCGGTGATGACGACGACGACGGCGGCGATGAGGGTGACCCAGGAGCCGAAGCGGGCGGCGAAGCGGTAGGCGGGGGTGTCGGCGCTGTCGCGGTTGCGGATCAGGTGCCAGAGGGCGACGGCGACGAGGAGGGATCCGGCGACGAGGAAGGCACCGGCGATGGTGTGCGGGAAGGTGATCAGGGCGACCTTGTTGGTGAGTACGGCGACGAAGTCGGTCAGTTCGGCGCGGCCGGTTTCGGGGTTGTAGCGGTAGCCGACGGGGTTCTGCATGAACGAGTTGGCGGCGAGGATGAAGTACGCCGACAGGTTGGTGCCGATGGCGGCGGCCCAGATGCAGGCGAGGTGTATGCGTTTGGGTAGCCGGTCCCAGCCGAAGATCCACAGGCCGATGAATGTGGATTCGAGGAAGAAGGCGACGAGGGCTTCGATGGCCAGGGGTGCGCCGAAGATGTCGCCGACGAAGCGGGAGTAGTCGCTCCAGTTCATGCCGAACTGGAATTCCTGCACGATGCCGGTGACCACGCCCATGGCGAAGTTGATCAGGAAGAGTTTGCCGTAGAACTTGGTGAGTTTGAGGTACTTCTCGTCGCCGGTGCGGTGCCAGCGGGTCTGCAGGATGGCGACCAGGACGGAGAGGCCGATGGTCAGCGGCACGAAGAGAAAGTGGTAGACGGTGGTGACACCGAACTGCCAGCGGGCGACGTCCAACGCGTCCACCTGCGACCCCCAGTCGCTCATACTACAAGACGTAGTAAATACTACCGGGCGTCGTAGAGGTTTCGGCAGGGGCGGGAGGCCCGAACCGGCCCGGGACCAATGACCCTGCTCACTCCTGCCGTACGGCCCGACCCGGGCACCCTCGGCGGGCACTGGCATGCGACCATGACCGGCTGATGGACCTCGCCCACTCCCCCTGGCAACCGCCGCTGATCTGGCGCGCCGCGCAGGTGCTCGCCCGCGTGGTGGTCGCGCTGCTGGCCCGGCTGGAGGTCACCGGCGACATCCCCGCAGCGCTGCGCGGCGGGCCGCTGATCCTGGCCGCCAACCACATCAGCCCGTTCGACCCGATCGTGCTGGCCGCGGCGTGCCGGGAGCGGCGGATCGCACCCCGGATCATGGCCACCGGCGGGCTGTTCCGGGTTCCGGTGATCGGCGCGGCCATGCGCGCCGCCGGGCACATCCGCGTCGACCGGGGCACCAGCGGCGTGCACCGGGCCCTGGACGACGCGGCGGCGGCGGCCGCTGCCGGCTCGGCGATCCTGGTCTATCCCGAGGGGCGCATCGGGCTGGATCCGGGTCTGTGGCCCGAACGCGGCAAGACCGGCACCGCCCGGCTCGCCCTGGCCTGCGGCGCCCCGGTCATCCCGGTCGCCCAGTGGGGCAGTCACGAGGTACTCCCCTACCTAGCGCCCAGAGGGCTGGTCGGCGGCGTGGCCCGCGCGCTGGTGCGCCGCCCGAGGGTGCGGGTGCACTTCGGCGATCCGGTGACGCTTACCGACCTGGCCGGCGGCGGTCCCGGCGCGGCCCGGCGGGGCACCGACCGGATCATCGACGCCCTCACCGGCGCCCTCGCCCCGCTACGCCCGGACGAACCCGACCGACCTCGCCACGTCGACCCCGGCCGACCCGTCGACACCAGCCGCTCCCACCGGCGCCGCTCCCCACCCCCCGAACCGTCCCGTTGACCACCAGGTTGACGGCAGTGTGGGTCGACCACTGCCGCCAACCTGGTGCAGGGGTGGGTCAGGGCAGCGGTTCGGCCCGGGCGGCCAGCCACAGCTCGTACCACTGTTCGTGGGTCAACTCGGGTGCGCGGTGCAGCGCGTCGGCGCAGGCCCGGATGCGCTCGGGGCGGGCGGTGCCGATCACCGGGACGATCCGGGCCGGATGCCGTTGCAGCCACCACAGCAGGATCGTCTCCGGCGTGGTGCCCGCGTCGTGCGCGAGCGCGGCGATCCGCTCGGCCGTGGCGTGTTCCGTCGCGCTCTGCTGGGCACCGGTGAAGCGGCCGCCGGCCAGCGCGCCCCAGGCCTGCACCCCGATCCGGTTGCGCCGGCAGTGCTCCAGCGTGCCGAGCGGAAAGCCGAGCGCGGCGGACTCCCCGGTGTTCACCAGCACACCGGCCTCCAGCCAGTCTCGGTGGGCCAGGCTCAACTGGAGTTGGTTGGCCACCAGCGGCAGGTCCAGGTGTGCCTGGAGGTAGGCCACCTGGGCGGCGGCCATGTTCGAGACCCCGAAGTGTCGCACCAGGCCCTGCCGGTGCAGCGACGCGAGGGCCTCGGCGATCTCCTGCGGGTCGGCCAACGGATCCGGCCGGTGCAGCAGCAGTACGTCGATCACGTCGGTACGCAGCCGGGTCAGGCTCTGCTCGACGCTGTGCAGGATGTGTGTGCCGCGCAGGTCGTAGTAGCCCGGTGTGCTGCCGTCGGGCAGGTGGATGCCGCACTTGGTCTGCAACAGGATGCGCGAGCGCAACCCCGGGGTGCGGGCGAGGACCTCGCCGAAGACGGCCTCGGACTTGCCGTGGCGGTAGATGTCGGCGTGGTCGAACGCGGTGATGCCGATCTCCAACGCGGCCTCGATCGCGGCGTGCGCGTCGTCGATCTCCGTGGCCCCGTAGGGCTGCCGGTCCCACTGCCCGCCCAGCCCCATGCACCCGTAGATCAGCCGGTGCTCCCGGATGTCGGTCGCGGCGCTGGTCGCCGGTCGTTCCTGCTGGTCACTCATGGGATGTGGATAGCACGGTCGGCGGTGGGCGGCCGGGTCGGGTGCCGGGCCACGTCCCGGTCGCCGGCAGGTCACCCGGGCCGGGCATACTGCGCCGTGTGTCGACCGGCTACGCCTACCTGGACGCCCCCGCTCCGCTCGCGTTCGCCCATCGCGGGGGCGCCGCCGAGGGCGACGAGAACACCGCGGCGGCCTTTGCCCGCGCGGTCGACCTCGGCTACCGGTACGTGGAGACCGACGTGCACGCCACCGCCGACGGAGTGGCCGTGGTGTTCCACGACGCCACCCTGGAGCGGCTCACCGGGCAGCGTGGTCGCCTCGCCGCGCTGCGCTGGGCCGACCTGGCCGCGGTACGCGTCGGCGGCGCCGCCGCGGTGCCCCGCCTCGACGAGGTGCTCGACGCGTGGCCGCAGGTGCGGTTCAACATCGACGTCAAGTCCGACCGGGGGGTGGAGCCGACCGTGGCCACGCTGGCCCGGGCCGGTGCGGGCGATCGGGTGCTGCTTGCCTCGTTCAGCGACGGCCGGCTCAAGCGGCTGCGGGCCCTGACCCACGAGCGGGTGGCCACGAGTCTCGGGGTACGTGGGGTGGCCCGGCTGCGGTGGGCCTCGCTGACCGGCCGGCCGTTGCGGCTGCCGCGCTCGGTGGTGGCCGCGCAGGTGCCGGTGCGCTACGGCCGGGTGCCGGTGGTCGACCGGCGGTTCCTGCGTACGGCGCACCGGCTGGGGTTGCAGGTGCATGTCTGGACGATCGACGATCCTGCCGAGATGCACGAGTTACTTGATCTTGGGGTGGATGGCATCATGACCGACCACGTCGGCGTGCTGCGCGACGTCTACCGCAGCCGCGGCCACTGGGCCGCCTGAACACCCGGGCAAAGGAACCCACATGGCCGAGACGGCGACCCCTGCCGCGCAGGACGACACCCCTCCCCCCGCCAGCACCCGTCGCGAGCGCACCGGCTGGTACTTCTACGACTGGGCCAACTCAGCCTTCCAGACGACAGTCATCACGGTGTTCCTCGGGCCGTTCCTGACCAGCATCGCCAAGACCGCCGCCGGATGTCAGCTCGGCGAGGACTGCACCGGGTACGTCTACCCGCTGGGCATCAAGGTGGCCGCCGGCTCGTACTACCCGTATCTGATCTCGCTGTCGGTGCTGCTGACGGTCTTCGTGCTGCCGGTGATCGGGGCCATCGCCGACCGGTCGCTGCACAAGAAGCGGCTGCTGGCCGGCACCGCGTTCACCGGCGCCTTCGCCACCATCGCGATGATCTTCGTGACCGGCGACCGGTATCTGCTCGGCGGCGTGCTGTTCCTGGTCGCCAACATCGCCTTCGGGGCGGCGATCGTGGTGTACAACTCGTTCCTGCCGCAGTTGGGCGGCCCGGACGAACGCGACGGCATCTCCAGTCGCGGCTGGGCGTTGGGCTACCTCGGTGGCGGCCTGCTGCTGGCGTTGAACCTGGTCGCGGTGCAGTCGTTCGACAACGGCACGCCGGAACGCACCCTGGATCTGGCCCGCTGGTCCATCGTCTCGGCCGGCCTGTGGTGGGCGGCGTTCACTCTGGTGCCGCTGCGGTGGCTGCGGGAACACCCCACCGCCGCCGCGCTGGCCGCCGCCGGTGGTGGCGGCAACGTGTTCACCGACGGGTTCCGGCAGCTCGGCCGCACCCTGCGGGAGGTCAAGGCGTACCCGTTGACGTTGTTCTTCCTGCTGGCCTTCCTGGTCTACAACGACGGCATCCAGACCGTCATCACGCTGGCCAGCCAGTACGGCACCGAGGAACTGCGGCTGGAGCAGAGCACCCTGATCGTGACGATCCTGCTGGTGCAGTTCCTGGCCTTCGGCGGCGCGCTGGCCCTCGGCGGGTTGGCCGCCCGCATCGGCGCCTGGAAGACGGTGCTGCTGAGCCTGGTGCTCTGGACCGTGGTGATCGTCGCCGCGTTCCGGTTGCCGGCCGAGGCGCCGCTGCCGTTCATGGTGCTCGGTGCCGGCATCGGTCTGGTGCTGGGCGGTAGCCAGGCGTTGAGCCGGTCGCTGTTCAGCCAGCTCATCCCCGCCGGCAAGGAAGGCGAGTACTACGGCTTCTACGAGATCAGCGACAAGGGCACCAGCTGGCTCGGGCCACTGGCGTTCGGTCTGGTCTTCCAGCTCACCAACTCCTACCGGGTGGGCCTGGTCTCCCTGCTGATCTTCTTCGTGGTCGGCTTCCTGCTGCTGCTGGCGGTGCCGATGCGTCGGGCCATCATCGCCGCCGGCAACACTCCGCCACGGGTGCTGTGACCCACACCGACGCCCCGCCGATGATCAGTTCGGCGACGCCGATCGGCTAGGCTGCCCGTCCGTGACTACCGCCGACGACGCCACCCCGACCTGCCTGGCCCGACCCTTGCTGGCCGGTCCGGGCGACAACCCGGCCGGCTGTGTCGCCGCCCGGGGCGTGGACGGCCGGCCGGCGCACGCCGCCGCCCTGCGGTTCTACTGGGGCCCGATGGACTGCGGAAAGTCCACGATGGCGCTGCAGATGAACTACAACCACGCCCGGCAGGGCCGCCGGGGCCTGGTCACCACCCGCATCGACCGTTCCCTCGGCCCGCAGGTCACCACCCGCATCGGGCTGGCCCACGAGGCCATCGAGATCACCGACGAGCTGGACCTGCGGGCCCTGGTCCGCGACGCCTGGGCCGACGGCGTACGGGTGGACTACCTGATCTGCGACGAGGCCAGCTTCTACTCCGTCGAGCACGTGGAGCAGATGGCCGAACTGGTCGACAGCTACGACGTGGACGTGTACGCCTTCGGCCTGGCCACCGACTTCCGGTCCTGCCTGTTCCCCGCCGCGCAGCGGCTGTTCGAACTGGCCGACTCGGTGGCCCGCATCCAGGTCGAGGTGCTCTGTTGGTGCGGCCGGGAAGGGCTGCTCAACGCCCGGGTGGCGGACGGCCGGGTGGTGCGGGAAGGCGAACAGGTGGTCATCGGCGACACCGTCGACGACGCCGACCTGCGCTACCAGGTGCTCTGCCGGCGCCACCACCGCACCGGCGACCTCGGCCCCCGCGCCTGACACGCCGGCCTCGACGCAGGCGCCGGGCCGGAGCACCGGCCCGAGAGCGACGCCGGCCCCGGCCGGAGCGCCGTAGCCACCATCGCCGTGGATAACGAAATGATCACTGCCGCGAACCTTTTCCGGCAGCCCGCCCCTTCTGGTGCATGACGACACCGACAGCGGGCCACACATCGGCCCGCGACACCAGCGGGGGTACGACGGATGAGGCTCGCGTTGCGGCGCGCCCGCGGCACGAAGGGGCTGCTGCTCGCGGCGGCCGGGGCGACACTTGTCGCGACGGTGGCCCTCACCGGCCTGGCCGGCTACAGCCGGGACGTGGTCGACTCCGGCACCCGCAGCGTGCTCACCTCGGCCAGCGCCGAGGAACGGTCGATCCTGGTGCGCGCCTCGGCCGGGCGTACCGCCGAGGCACTGGGCGAGCGTGACGGCGCACTGCGCGAGCGCGTCGAGACCGACCTCGCCGGGATGCCCGCCCGGATCAGCGCCGCCGGGTACGCCGCCGGCCGGCAACTGCGCGGCGACACCGGCGACGCCGTCGCCGACCGCACCGGCACCACGTACGCCTCGGTGATGTTCCTCGACGACCTGCCCGCACACGCCCGACTGACCGCCGGCACCTGGCCGAAGGCTGGCGCGAGTCCGGTGCAGACCGCGATCGCCGCCGCGGCCGCGACGACCCTGCGCGTCGGTGTCGGCGACCGCATCCCGATCACCGACGGGCTCACCGGTCGGGTCACCGAGGTGAGCGTGGTGGGCGTGTTCACCCCCGTCGACGCGGACGCCGCGTACTGGCGACTGGCCCCCGAGACGGCGACCGGCTCGATGCCGCAGGCGGCCACGTACGGGCCGATGACCGTGCACCGCGACGACTTCACCGCCCGGTTCCTGGCCAACGCCTCCGCCGGCTGGCTGGTCGAACCGGACCTGACCACGGTGGGCACCCCCGCCACGCTGGAGCAGTTGACCGACGCGGCGACGAGGATCACCACCGAGGCCCCGAAGGCGGCCGGACTCGGTGACTCCGCGGTGGCCACCAGCGAGATCGGCGCCCTGGTACGGCGGTTGCAGCAGGCCACCCTCGTCGGCCGCTCCGCGCTGGTCACTCCGATGCTGCTGGTGGTGGTGCTCGGCGGGTACGCGCTGTTGCTGGTGGCGGTCCTGCTCACCGAGCAGCGGCGGGGCGAGAGCGCGCTGCTGCGGGCCCGGGGTGCCGCCCGTTGGCAACTGGCCGGCCTGACCGCCCGGGAGGCCGCCCTGGTGGTGCTGCCCGCCGCCGTCCTCGCGCCGCTGCTGGCCAGCCAGGTGCTCGGCCTGGCCGACCGGCTGCCCGGGCTGGCGGCGGTGTCGCTGCGCTCGGACACCGCCCCGCTGATCTGGCTGGTGGCCGGTGCCGCCGCGGCCGGCTGCGCGCTGGCGATGGTCGGTCCCAGCCTGCGGCGCGGCGACAGCTACGTCGCCGACGTGGCCAGCCGGTCCCGGCCGAGCCGGCGCGGCACGGTGCAGCGCGCCGGGCTGGACCTCGTCCTGGTCGGCCTGGCCGTACTGGCCTGGTACCAGCTCAGCCAGTACTCCTCCCCGCTGTCCCGATCGCGCGGCGGGCAGGTGGGCGTCGATCCGCTGTTGGCCGCCGCGCCGACGCTCGGCGTGCTGGCCGGGGCGGTGCTGGCGCTGCGGTTGTTGCCGCCGCTGATCCGGCTCGCCGAACGCTGGGTGGACCGCAAGCCGTGGACGGCCGTCATGCTCGGCACCTGGCAGGCCGGTCGGCGTCCACACGCCGGGCCGGTGCTGCTGCTCGCCCTGGCCGTGGCGGTCGGCACCCTCGCCTGGTCGCTGGCCGGCACCTCACGCCGCTCCCTGGAGGACCAGGCCGCCCACCAGGTCGGCGCCGACCTGCGGCTGACCGAGACCAACAACGCCGCCCCGGCGCAGCGGGCCGACCAACTCGCCGACCTGCCCGGCGCGGAAGTGGTGCTGGCGGCCTGGCGCGACGGCGTACGGCTGGGGCCGACCGCCGAGCCGGCGACCATGCTGGCGGTCGACGCCGCCACCGCCCGCGAGGTGGTCCGCCTCCGTTCCGACCTGGCCGGCGGCTCCACCGACGAACTGTTCGACACCGTCGTCAACCAGCGCGTCGAGGCGCCGACGGTCGCTCTGCCGGCCGACGCCCGACGGCTGACCGGAGAACTGCTCACCCGCAGCGGCGGTGACGGCGCCACCGGGTCGGTACGCCACCAGGCGGTCCTCGTCGGGGCGAGCGACGGGCACCGGCCGCTGCCGCTGGGCACCGGCCGCGACGACGAACCGCTGCGTTTCGCCGTCGACCTGCCGGCCACCGGTGGGCCGTGGCGGCTGGCCGGGTTCACCGCCGAAACCGTCGGCGGAGCCGGAATGACCCTCGACTGGCAGGTGTCCGACCTGCGGGCCGGCCCGGAGGGCGTCGCCGGTACGCCGCTGGACCTGGCTGCCGACGGGCCGTGGCGGCTGGCCGACCGGGCCGGGGAGGTCACCTCGTCGACCGCCACCGGCGCCGCCCTGTCCACCCGTTACACCCGCCCCGGCGAACCGTACGACCGGCCAGCGCTGCGGCAGCTGACCATCACCCGACCGGCCGCCGACGGCCGGGTGCCGGTGGTGGCCACCGCGCGGGCGCTGGCGGCACTGCGCGTCGACGTGGGCGCCCGGACCAGGCTGTTCCTCGGCGGCGCGGACGTGGACGTGACAGTGGTCGACACCGTGGCGGCGCTGCCCGGCGACGCCCAGGACGCCGCCCTGCTTGTCGACCTGCGGTCGCTGAGCACCCGGCTCTTCCACGACCACGGCCTGCTGCCGTCGACCCAGGAGTGGTGGCTGGCCACCACGCCCGGTCAGGCGCAGCAGGCGGCCACGGCCGCCGCCGCGCTCGGCGGTCTGGTCGTGCTGGACCGCGCGGACGCCGCCGCCGAACTGGCCCGCGACCCGTTCGGGGTGGGTGCCCGCGGCGCCTTGTTCGCCGCCGCCCTCGCCGCCGTGCTGCTGGCCGCGGTCGGCGTCGCCGTGGACGTCAGCGCCACCGCCCGCCGGCGGGCCACCGAGCTGGCCGTGCTGCACACCCTCGGTGCGGGACACCGCCTGGTGGCCCGGTCGCTCCTGGCCGAGCAGGCGTTCCTGGCCGGGGTGGGCGTGCTGGTCGGGCTGGCCGTCGGGCTCGGTGTCGCGGCGACGATGGCGCCGCTGGTGATCCTCACCCCGTCCGCCGACCGCCCCGATCCGCCACCACTGTTGAGCATCGACTGGCCACCGGTGCTGGCCACCGGTGGCGGTCTGCTGCTGCTCGCGCTCGCCTTCAGCGCCGCGGTGTCGGCGACCATGCGGCGCCGCCTGACCGCCACCCAACTCCGCATCGGGGAGGACCGGTGAGCGCGAGGAGTGCAGCGCAGCGGAGCCCCGCAGTCGCGAACGAAAGGTTTGCTCGGTGAGCGCGAGGAGTGCAGCGCAGCGGAGCCCCGCAGTCGCGAACGGAGGGCGGAACCGGTGAGCGCGGTGCGGCGGATCAGGGTGTATGCGGCCCATGTGGGTCTGCTGGCGGTGCTGGGGCTGGTGGCGGCGCTGCTGGTGACCGGTGCGCCGAGGCTGGCCGACGGGTACGCCGACGCGGGGCTGCGCGCCGACGTGGACCGGTTGCCGCACCAGGTCCGCGACGTGTCCATCCTCGTCGAGTTCCTTCCCGACGCCGCAGGTGCGGCTGCCGCCGGTCAGGGCTCCCTCGACCGGTACGCCGGGCAACTGCCGGGTCCGCTGCCCGGCCTGGTGGATCGCCGGTGGTACGCCGCCGCGCTGCCCGAGGAGAAGCTGACCGCCACCGGTGACGAGCCGCCGATGAACGGCGGCGCGGTGAAGAACATCGGTCTGCGCGCGCAGACCGGGGTGCCGGAGGCGGCCGAGCTGACCGCCGGCCGGTGGCCGCGTACCCAGGCGGACGGGCCGGCCGAGCTGGCGGTGTCGGCGGCGGTGGCCGAGTTGCTGTCGCTGCGACCGGGCACCCGGTTGCGCTTCACCGGTGTCCGGGGGCTGGTGGCGCAGGCGCAGGTCGTCGGGGTGTTCACCGTCCGCGACGCCGACGACCCGGTCTGGGACGACCTGCGGCTCGCCCTCGACCCGATCGCGCCGATGGAGGACGGTGACCCGTACCTGGCCGAGGCCGTCACCGACTGGACGGGCATCGACCTGGTCTCCACCGCCACCAGCGTGCCGACCGGTTACTCCTGGCGCTACCGCCTCGACGAACAGCGGCTGGACACTTCGATGTTGACGGAGGTCACCGCGGCGGTGGCGGAGAGCCGGCGGATCGAGTGGGAGCCGGACTCGAGGGTGCAGACGTCGCTGGACTCGACGCTGACCCGCTTCGGCGACGAACTGCGGGCGGTGCGTTCCCTGCTGGCCGTCGTGCAGACCGGGCTGATCGCCAGCCTGCTCGGGCTGATCCTGCTGGCCGCCCGACTGGCGGTGAGCCGGCGCCGCGAGGAGTTCGCCCTGCTGCGGGCCCGGGGCGCCGCACTTGCCACGATCGGTTTCCGGACCCTCGCCGAGGCGGCACCGGTACAGCCGGTGGCCGTGCTGGTCGGTGCCCTGATCGGCAGCCGGGTGCCGGGGCGCGGCGCCGGGCTGCCCTGGGCGGTGCTGCTGCTGGCGGTGCTGACCACTGCCGTGGTGCCGGTGCTGGCCGTGCTCGCCCATCGCCGTGGCGCCACGACCACCGGGCGGGCCGACGTGATCCGGCAGCGTCCGTCGGCCCGACGCCTGACGGTGGAGGCCAGCGTGCTGGTACTCGCCGGCCTGGGGGTGCTGCTGCTGCGTCGACGGGGCCTCGACGCGGCCGGCGGTGTCGACGTGTACTTGGCCTCGGTGCCGGTGCTGGTGGCCGGCGCGGCGGCGCTGGTGGCGATCCGGCTGTTGCCGTGGCCGCTGCGGCTGGCGGGCCGGTGGGCGGCGCGGGCGCGCGGCGCGGTGCTCTTCCTCGGCGTGGCCCGCGCCGGACGCGGTGCGCCGGTGGCGTTGGGTCCGCTGGCCGTGCTGATCGTCGCGGTCAGCACCGGCGTGTTCGGTGGGGTGGTGACGACCAGCATCGCCGCCGCCCGGGACCGGGCCACGACGCTTACCGTACCGGCCGACGCCGTGCTGACCGGGTACGCCTTCTCCCCCGACGCCGCCGACACGCTGACCGGGGTACCCGGGGTGCGGGCGGTGGCCCGGATGTGGGTGGAGTCGAACCGGCGGCTGCTGTCGGAGAGCGGGACGCAGGCCAAACTGCTCGGGCAGGCGCGGGTGCTGGTGGTGGACGCCCCGGCGTTCGCCGATGTGGTGGCCCGCAGCGGCGTGGACGTGGACGTGCCCGCCGCGTTGCGGGCCGCCGCCCGCGACGGCGCGCCGGTGCCGGCGGTGGTGTCGGCGCAGGTGGCGGCCGAGATCGGCGGCGAGGCGGTGGCCGACGTCCAGGGCCGGTTGTACGGGTTCCGGGTCGCCGGGGTGGTCGACACCTTCCCCGGCGTCGGGTTGGGCGTCGACCGGTTCGTGGTGCTGCCGTGGCAGGCGCTGCCGGAAAACGAGTTCACGCCGATCGTGCCCAACCGGTACCTGATCGCCGGTGCCGACATCGACCAGGATCGTCTGCTGGCGGTGGCTGACGACGCGCAGCGCCGCCGGCAGTCGGACGTGCTCGGGGTGGAGGTGACGCGCCCACAGTTGCCGGCGGCGCTGGAGACCTGGCGGGCGTACCGGCAGGGGTTGGAGCGTACCGGGGCCAACGAGGTGCTGACGCTGGCCTTCACCGCCGGTGCCGTCGGCGGTACGGCGCTGGTGGTGCTGGCCGTCGGGTTCGCGGTGATCGCCGACGCCGCCGGTCGGGGTCGGATGCTGTCCCGGCTGCGCACGCTGGGCCTGCCTGCCGCGCACGGCCGGCGACTGTTGGTCTACGAGCTGGTGCCGTTTGTGGTGGTCGCGGCGGTGACCGGCACGGCGGTGGGTGCCCTGCTGCCCCGGCTGCTCGGCCCGGCGCTCGGGTTGTCCGCCTTCGCCCCTGGGGTGCCGCTGCGCCAGCAGCTGGATGCGCTGGTCGTGGGCGGGGTGTCGGCGCTGGTGGTGCTCGGCCTGGTCGCCGGGCTGGTCGCGGAAACGCTTGTGAACCGACGCAAGCGCCTCGGTGAGGTGCTGCGGCTGGGAGAGGAGAACTGATGACTGCCGGCACGAGCGTGGTACGTGCGGACGTACCGGATCTGGCCACGTTGCAGCGGCGGGCGGCGCAGCGGGCCGCCGACCGGGCCGGCGGGGCCGACCGGCTGCGCGGGCACATCGTCTGCGACGGTCTGGTACGCATCTTCACCACCGAGGGGGTGGAGGTGGTCGCGTTGCAGGGCCTGGACCTGGTCGTGGACCGGGGCGAGCTGGTGGCGATCGTCGGGGCGTCCGGATCCGGCAAGTCGACCGTGTTGAACATCCTGTCCGGGTTGGACACCCCGACCGCGGGGATCGCCCGGGTGGCCGGTTACGACCTGCTGACCATGTCGGCGCGTAAGCGGTTGCGGTACCGGCGGCACACGGTCGGGTTCGTGTGGCAGCAGACCGGCCGCAACCTGCTGCCGTACCTGACCGCCCGGGAGAACGTGGAGTTGCCGATGCAGCTGGCGCGCCGGGGTGGCCGGGCGGGCCGGCGGCGGGCCACCGAACTGCTGGAGATGGTTGGCGTCGGATACTGCGCGGATCGCCGGCCGGGGCAGCTGAGCGGCGGTGAGCAGCAGCGGTGTGCGGTGGCGGTGGCGGTGGCCAACGACCCGGAGGTGCTCTTCGCCGACGAGCCGACAGGTGAGTTGGACGAGGCGACGGCGGCGGAGGTGTTCGCGGCGCTGCGCACCATCAACGCCGAGCTGGGTGTCACAGTCGTGGTGGTCACCCACGATCCGCAGGTCGCCTCCCAGGTGCGGCGGACCGTCGCGATCCGCGACGGGCGCACCGCCTCGGAGGTGCACCGCACCGCGCGGGTCGGCGCCGACGGCGTCGAGGAACTGGTCACCGAGGAGTACGCGGTGCTGGACCGGGCCGGACGGATGCAGTTGCCCGCCGGGTTCGTCGACGCGCTGGCGCTGCGGGACCGGGTGAAGTTGACCCTGGAGCCGGATCACGTGCAGGTCCGCTCCGGTGAGCGAAAGGGCGCAAGGTGAGTGAGCAGCTGATCCGGGTCGAGGGGCTGTGCCGCGACTACGGCAGCGGCGACCGGGTGGTCCACGCGGTGCGGGACGTGTCGCTGTCGGCTGGCCGGGGCGAGCTGGTGGCGGTGCGGGGACGTTCGGGTGCCGGCAAGACCACCCTGTTGAATCTGATCGGCGGGCTGGACCGGCCGAGCGCGGGGCGGGTGTGGGTGGCCGGTCGTGAGGTGACCGCTGCCGGCGAGGCCGAGCTGCGGCGGCTGCGCCGCGACACCATCGGGTTCGTGTTCCAGTCGTTCGGGCTGATTCCGATCCTGTCGGCGGCGGAGAACGTCGGGGTGCCGATGCGGTTGGCCAAGGTGCCGGCCGCGCAGCGCGAGGAACGGGTGTCGGTGCTGCTGGAGCTGGTCGGGCTGGGTGGGCAGGCCGCGCAGCGGCCGTACGAGATGTCCGGCGGCCAGCAGCAGCGGGTGGCGATCGCGCGGGCCCTGGCCAACGACCCGGCGCTGCTCATCGCCGACGAGCCCACCGGTCAGCTGGACTCGGAGACCGGTCGGGCGGTGATGGACCTGCTGCGGGCGCTGGTGCACGCTCGTGGGATGACCGCGTTGGTGGCCACCCACGATCCGACGCTTGTGGAGTTGGCCGACCGGGTGCTGGTGCTGCGCGACGGCCGGCTGGTCGAGTCCACCGAGCCGGCCGCGGTGTGATCGGGTCGCCGCAGCTCGGCTCGACGGATGGCCAGCTCGGCTCGGCGGATGGTCAGTAGGGGTCGCCGCAGACCCGCCAGCCGGCGTCGTCGCGGACCACCGACAGCTCACGCTGCTCGGTGGTGCCGCTCTCGCGGGTCAGCCGTACGGTGACGGTGCCGACGGGTCGGCCGGAGCGGGTGGCCACGGAGACGTCCAGGATCTCGTAGTCGCGTACCACAGGTGGGGTGCGTACCCAACTGGTGAAGCCGAGTTCGCTCCACCGGGTGCGCGCGTCGGAGCAGAGCCGCCGGTAGGCGCCGTCGGTGTCGCCTGCGGTGATCTGCCGCAGGAATCCGTCGGCGGTTTCCCGGACCGGGCCGGCGGCCTGCGTGACCACCTGCACGTTCCAGGCGCCCAGCCCGGCGACGCCGACACAGCACAGGGCCACCGCGGCACCGGCGAGGACGAGTCCGGCCCGGACCGGTTGACGTCGCCGGGCCGGCCTGCTCCACGGCTGCTCGACGTCCACATCATCCGACGGTAGAGACTTCGCCGCGGCGATGCGGGCGAAAGGGTCAGCCTCGGCGGCGGGCGCGGGCCGCCCAGATGGCGTACGCGGGGTCGCGGTCGAGGTTGTGCCGGTCCCGGTCGTAGCGTCGGGTGGTGCGCGGATCGGCGTGGCCCATCGCGTCCTGCACGTCTTCCAGCGGTACGCCCTCGGCGCGGGCGGTGGTGGCGAAGGCGTGCCGCAGCGAGTGCGGCGACAGTCGGGCCCACGCGGGTATCCCGGCGCTGCGGGCGAGCCGGCGGACCAGCCGGAACACCGAGTGCCGGTCCAGGCGGGCGCCGCTGGCGGTGACCAGCAGCGCCCCGGTGAGCTGGGCGACGGGTACGCCCTGGCGGTCGGCCCGCTCGGCCAGGTAGGCGTCCAGCGCGTACGCGGTCGACGGGGTCAGTGCCCGGCGGCGGGGCTTGCCGCCCTTGCCGACGAAGCGCACGCTGCGGTGCCCCCGCTCCGCGCCGAGGTCGGCGAGGTCCAGGGCGACCAGTTCACCGACGCGCAGCCCGAGGTCGGCCAGCAGGGCGATGGCGGCGCGGTTGCGGGCGGCGGTCGGGCCGGTGTCGGCCTCGGCGGCGGCCAGCAGCGCGTCGACCTCGGCGGGGGTCAGTCCCACGGTGGCCGAGTGGTCGCGGTCGACGTGCGGCCGGTCGGCGCCGGTGACCGGGTTGGCGTCCAGGGCCCGGAGCTTGACCAGGAAGTCGTACCAACTGGAGAGGGCGGACAGCTTGCGGGCCACGGTGGCCGGGGTCAGTGGCCGTCCGGTACGCGCCGACCGGCCGTTCTCCAGCGCCCGGCCGTACTCGTTGACGTGCAGGAAGTTGGCCCGCAGCGGGTCGAGGTGGCGCTCGGCGCACCAGGCGAGCCAGCCGGCGACGTCGCGGCGGTACGCGTCGCGGGTGTGTTCGCTGAGTCGGCGGTTGCGCAGCCAGGCCTCGGTGACGGCGAGTGGCTCACCGGGCAGGGCGGGTTCAGCCGGTGGGTGTGACAGCACCGGAAGGTCGCGCGGACGCATGTGAAGAAGCTTCTCAGCCCCGCTGCCCGTTACCACCCAGGCGCGCCGACCCTTCAAGATCCCCGCCCCGCCCCGCCCCGCCCCCGCGATCTTGCACTCTAGGTCGCCAGTTCGCGGCTTTTGTCCCGCTATGTGGAGACCGGAAGTGCAAGATCGCGGGGAGGGGGGTCGCGTGTCAGGCGTTGATCTGCCTGCGGCCGTTGCCGCTCGCGGTGACCGTGACCCGGCGGGGCTTGGCCCGCTCGGCCACCGGGATGCGCAGCGTCAGCACGCCGTTCTCGTAGCCGGCTTCGAGCTTGTCCGTGTCGAGGGTGTCGCCCAGGAAGAGCTGCCGACTGAACACCCCCATCGGTCGTTCGGCGGCGACGAGTTCGATGCTGTCACCGGCGGGCCGGCGACGCTCGGCGCGGACGGTGAGCACGTTGCGCTGCACGGTGCAGTCGATGCTGTCGGGGTCGACGCCGGGCAGGTCGAAGGCGGCGTAGAAGTAGTCGCCGTCGCGGTAGGCGTCCATGTGCATGACGGCCGGGCGGTTGGTGGTGCCGAAGAACTGCTCGGCGAGCCGGTCGATCTCCCGGAACGGGTCGGTGCGCATCAGCATGTCGTGCCTCCTCGGTTCCTCTGGCCGAAGGTATCTGGAGTTGAGCCCTATCGACTCAACTTCACCTCCTTATTTAGCGCGCCCGCCGCACGTCGTCAAGTCGAGCGTCGTCAAGTCGAGCGATCGGTGGTCAGTGGTCGCGCTTGGGCAGCAGCGGAATCAGCGCGGCCGGCACCGCCAGATGCATGGCGCCCAGGGCGAGCTTCGCTCCGGCGGTGGCCTCGACCTGGATCAGGGGCGCGAACGACAGCAGGGTGGCCACCAGCACGAGGGTGAACCAGATGGTGGTGGCCCGGTCGCCGGCGAACCGTTCCAGCAGGGCCAGCGCCGCCCACCCCAGCAGGGCCGCGCCGAGCGAGGCCACGGCGACCGGAACGAGGTTGACGACCACCTCGGGTTGCCCCGGGCTGCGGACCGCGTAGTCGACTCCGCCGATCGCGGTGACCAGCCAGATCACGACGCTGGCCGCGACGGCCGCAAGGACGCCGAGGGCTCGACGACGGAGGGACGTGGTGGTGCTGACGGCGGACAAG